>JAFUWW010000087.1 GCA_017471085.1 Bacteroidales bacterium
CCGGAGGAGATTCGAGGTTTTACTTTACCCATAATTAAAAACGTCTAAAAACAAACTATTACCGTTACAAAGTTGTGTCTGTTTTTGTGTCTGTTGTTGTGTACGTTTTTAATTCGACAGGATGCGATAGAATGCGATAAAATGCGATTGGGCACGATTCGTGAAAATCGTACCCAATCGGCGTAAGTTGCTTATTTTCAGGTAGTTAAGCCCCTAATATTCTTCCTCGTTCCACATGAAGTCTTCCTTCGTGGGGTAGTCGGGCCAGATGTCTTCGATGGACTCGTAGATTTCAGTGTCGTCGTCCAGTTCCTCCAGATTCTCAATCACTTCTTCCGGAGCGCAGGTACGGTTGGCATAGTCGATCAGTTCTTCTTTGGTAGCCGGCCACGGAGCATCGTCCAGCGAGCTGGCAAGTTCAAGTGTCCAATACATATAGGTTCACACGTTTAAATGTTAATAATCAGTATTTTAAATAACCGAACCTGTGATTCGGGCTGCAAAGTTATAAAATAAAATGATATAATGAATTTTTTTCGTTAATTTTGCACACTTTTTTTACTGAATAACAGCTACAAAGAACAGACCATGGCATACAGAAAGATTGAGCAATACGACGAGAACACGACAAAAGAGCTTTCCCTGCACGTACAGGCCATCCTGAAACTGCTGGGAGAAGACCCTCAGCGGGAAGGCCTCTTAAAGACTCCGGAACGCGTTGCCAAGGCCATCCAGTTCCTTACGCAGGGCTATTTCCAGGACGGCGAGCAGATTGTCAAGAGCGCCGTATTCCAGGAGCCGTACGACCACATGGTCATCGTCAAGGACATCGAACTGTTCTCACTTTGCGAACATCACATGCTCCCCTTTATCGGCAAAGCCCATGTAGCCTATATCCCCAACGGTGAAATCACCGGGCTTTCCAAGATTGCCCGCGTGGTGGAGACCTACGCCAGAAGGCTGCAGGTGCAGGAGCGCCTGACGGAGCAGATCCGCGACTGCATCCAGGAGTCCCTCCATCCCATGGGTGTGGCCGTTGTCATCGAAGCCATGCACACCTGCATGTCGATGAGAGGCGTCCAGAAATCCAACGCCATCACCACCACATCGGCCTTTTCGGGCGTCTTCCTTAAAGATGCCCGAACCAGGAACGAATTTCTGGAACTGATCGGCCGGAAAAACTAAATCAAACTGAACAGCAAGTAGAGGAAATGAGCGACGATGCCGGCACACAGACCGGCCACCGTATGTGCGCCCAGCGCCTTGGAGATGCCCTTGCGGAAGCCCAGGGAATCGAACATGGCCGTATGGGTGGAAAGGAAACCGCTCCAGCACATGCCGATGGCAGTACACACGGCCACGGCGTTTCCGTCCAGGATTCCTGCCGCGTCAAAGGTAGGAAGCAGGCCAAGGGCGGCACCCACAGCACCCAGCGCCGTCATCGGGAAGGCGATCAGCTCCATGCTGCTGAACCCGAAGAGCCACTCGAACAGCCAGTGCACCTTCCCCGCCAGCCAGGGCAGGATAGGAACCCCCTGGGACGATGCGCCCGTATAGCCGTCCGGACCGGGACCGAAGGTCAGAAGGATCACGATGGTAGTGATGATGAGCACGCCGGGAATGATCTGCAGGCCCAGTTCCACACCATTCTTTCCGCCGTCCAGGATAGCGTTGAGGAAACGCATGAAAATACCGTCCTTATGCTCCTTCTCCCCTACTGTAACTTCCTCTTCCACGGGGCCTTCGGCCACTGCGGGGACATTCAGTTCCGGCCAGGCGCGCAGCAAGGAGCGCTGCATCAGGCGGGTGGAGATGATGGACCCGCACACAGCCCCCAGCAGGCCGATGAGGGCACCGGCGGTATGGCCATAGCTCATCATGGTGATCATCACCACGAAGCCCATGCCGAAAGCGGTACCGAAATTAGTAAGCGAGAAGAGCTGGTATTTCTTGAAATAAGACGCGAAAGTACGGTCTTTGCTCAGGGCGATAATGGCGGGATTGTCCGACAGGAAAGTCATGACGCCGCCGAGAGCAGCCACGCCCGGAAGATTGTACAGGGGCTTCATGAGCGGCCGCAGAATCTTTTCCAGCAGACTCACCACGCCGAATTCCACGAACAGCTTGGAAAGCGCACCGGTAATGACCGTGATGCCCATCAAAAAGAACACCGTGTTCAACAGCAGGTCATGGGCGGTATTCATGATGGTCCGGAGCAGATTCTCACTGCCCATCCGGCTGCCGAGTGCCCAGCAGCAGCCCACAAGGATCAACAGAAAAACAATGGCTTCAACCAGCGACCTGTTAATTTTTTTCATTTTCCGGAACGTATTACTTACAATTGGCCACGAAGATAGCCTATTTTGTTGAGAAATAAAAAAAATTCAGCCTTCTCTGCAGGGAGAAGGCTGAAAAAACAACGAAACACCGGAAATTACTTCAAATAGGCATCGGATACTACCTTCTGGCTCCGGGCGATGAAGTCGGCCAGCGCCTTTCCTTTCAGCATGCCGTTGGCAAGCAGCGCCAGGTCCACAATCTGATGCAGCATCTCGTTGCCGCCGGCGAATGCCTCCACATCGGCCCGATGCGCCTTGCGGACAACCTCACGGGCCTCGCGCGCCTTGGCCTTCTCTTCCTCGGAGGCATCGGACGGGGCTTCTGCGGGCAGTTCGGCCTGCGGAGCGACACCAGCCTTCTCGGCTGCCCAGATCTTGGCGACCAGCGGATTTTGCATATTTACGGTGATATTGTAGCTCTCCGGCATAGAGCCGTAGAAGTTCATGCCACCGCCAAGGGCGCTCATTTCGCGGTAACGGCGCATGAATTCGTTCTGGGTGATCAGGATGGGAGCTCCGTCTTCGCCCAGGTTGTCCCCTACTACGTAGTAGTCGTTGCCACCGGGCAGCACCGCCTTGAAGAGATTCTCCAGATCGTACCGCTCATCTTCCTTCATCTCCAGCTTCACCTTCTCCTCCTTCTGGATCAGATTCTCCACGGCATCGGAATCCACCCTTGCAAAGCGGATATTCTCCAGTTTCTGCTCCAGCAGGTTCACATAGTGGGAATCCAGTTCGCAGTCCATCAGCAGCACATCGTAGCCCTTGGACTTGGCGGCCTCGATAAAGGCGTACTGGTCATCGGCCTTTGTGGCATACAGATACACCAGTTTCTTGTCTTTGTCAGTCTGCTGGCCTTCTACGGCCGTCTTGTATTCGTCGAAGCTGAAATACTTGCCTTCGGTGTTCTTCAGGAGAGCGAACTTCAGCGCCCGCTCGCAGAACTTCTCGTCGGAGAGCATGCCATATTCGATGAAGAGCTTCAGGTTGTCCCACTTCTGCTCGAGCTGGGCGCGCTCATCCTTGAAAATGCCTTCCAGCCGGTCGGCCACCTTCTTGGTAATGTAGGTCGATATCTTCTTCACAGCCGCATCGCTCTGAAGGTAGCTGCGGGAAACATTCAGCGGAATGTCGGGCGAATCGATCACACCGTGCAGCAGTGTCATGAAATCCGGGACGATATTGTCTACATGGTCCGTCACGAACATCTGGTTGCAGTAGAGGGAAATCTTGTTCCGCTCGATGGCGACGCGGTCTTTCAGCTTGGGGAAATACAGGATGCCCGTCAGGTTGAACGGATAATCCACGTTCAGATGGATGTAGAACAGCGGTTCCTCATTCATCGGATACAGCGTCCGGTAGAAGTTCAGATAATCCTCCTCCTTCAGCTCGGAAGGAGCCTTGGTCCAGAGCGGCTCCACGGAATTGATCACCTTGTCCTTGTCGGTATCTACGTATTTGCCATCCTTCCATTCCTGCTCCTTGCCAAAGACGATGGGAACGGGCATGAACTTGCAATACTTGTTCAGAAGGCCCTCGATGCGGGCTTTTTCCGCGTATTCCTTGGAATCGCCGTCCAGGAAAAGGGTAATGACCGTACCGCGTTCTTTCTTGTCGATATCCTCCATTTCGAAGGAAGGAGAACCGTCGCAGGTCCATTTCACCGCCTGGGACCCTTCTTTCCAGGAAAGCGTCTCGATAGTCACCTTCTCCGAAACCATGAAAGCGCTGTAGAAGCCCAGGCCGAAATGGCCGATGATATTGCCGATCTGGTCCTTGTACTTTTCAAGGAACTCTCCTGCGCTGGAGAAAGCGATCTGGTTGATGTACTTGTCAACTTCTTCGGCGGTCATGCCGATACCGTTGTCGATTACCTTGAGGGTCCCCGCCTTTTCGTCCAGTTCGATCCGCACCAGCAGGTCCCCCAGTTCCTCCTTGCAGTCGCCGGAAACGGCCAGCGCCTTCATCTTCTGGGTGGCATCCACTGCGTTCGCCACCAGTTCCCGCAGGAAAATCTCGTGGTCCGAATACAAAAACTGCTTGATAACCGGGAAAATGTTCTCGGTAGTAACTCCAATCTGTCCCTTTGTTGACTTTGCCATAATATCTGTTTTAATTATCATTCAAAAAACCGGTCCCTTCCGGAACCGGTTTCAGACAGTCAAATAATACGCCAAGCCCTTAAAGGCTGACAAATTGGCAGATTACTTGTACAGGAATCTTCTGATGCTCATCTTCGGCGTCTTTTCGAACGGCTTGTCCATGAGCTCCACCTTGGCGATCTGGCTGTAGGCAGGAAGCTGGCGGTTGGCACCCAGACGGATGTTCTCCGGGATATTGGCCTTGGCTTCGTTGTCCAGCAGGGCCTTGGCAATGGCCTGCTCATCCAGGAAGACGAGGGCGACGAGCTTGCCGCCACGGTCCACCACGACGCTTTCCATCACATACGGCTGGTTGTTCACCACAGCCTCCAGTTCCTCCGGATAGATATTCTGACCGGAAGGGCCCAGGATCATGTTCTTGGAACGGCCGCGGATGAAGATGTTGCCTTCGGCATCCATCACGCCCAGGTCTCCGGTGCGGAGCCAGCCGTCTTCCGTAAAGGCATTGGCGGTAGCTTCCGGATTCTTGAAATAGCCGATGGTGATGTTCTCGCCACGGGCCTGGATCTCACCCACCACATGCTGGGGATCGTCGGAGTCGATACGGACCTCGGCCACATCCACCGCCTTGCCGCAGGAGCCGGCCACATACTTGGTCCAGTGCTCATAGGCCAGCAGCGGGCAGGCTTCCGTCATGCCGTAACCCACCAGGTAAGGGAACTTGATGCGCTTGAACAGGCGCTCCACTTCCGGATTCAAGGCGGCGCCGCCCATGATGAATTCCTGCACGTTGCCGCCGAATGCAGCCACCAGGCCGTCTTTCACCTTCTTGTAGATGATGTTGTTGATGCCGGGAATCTTGAGCAGGAACTTGATGAGGGGCTTCTCCAGGGTAGGTTTCACCTTGGACTTGTAAATTTTCTCCATCACCAGCGGAACGGTGATCAGCAGGTACGGCTTCACATCGGCAAAAGCCTTGAGGAGGGCGGCCGGGGTGGGAGCCTTGGACATCCAGTAGATGGAAGTGCCGTTGCACAGCGGATAGATGAATTCGATCACCAGGCCGTACATGTGGGCCATCGGGAGCATGGAAACCATCTTGTCGCCGGCAGGCACGTTGCGCTGGCTGTAATCGACATTGGCGGAGAAATTCCGGTAGGTAAGCATCACTCCCTTGGGGTCGCCGGTGGAACCGGAAGTATAGTTGATGGTGGACAGGTCATCCCAGTTGTCCGTAGGGAAATGCACGTCTTCGGGGCCGAATCCGGCCGGATACTTGGCCTTGAAGAGGGCGTCCAGGTTATCCACGGCCTCCTGGATCTTGGGATCGCGGCACAGGAGCACGTTCCAGTTGTCCACGTCGAAGACCACCTTGAGGGCGGGCATCTTCTCCGGGTCCATCTTGGCCCAGCGGGCGGCGTTGGTGAACAGGGCGATGCTCTCGGAGTGGTTCACCAGACCCATCACGCTCTCCGGCTTGAAATCGGCCAGGATAGGGACGATAACGGTCTCGAAGGTATTGACGGCCATGTAGGCGAAGCCCCAGCGGGCGCCGTTGTTGGCACAAAGGGCGATCTTGTCTCCCTTCTTGAAACCGGCCTTCTCGAAAACGATGTGGAAACGGGCGATATCCGTTGCCATCTGGGCATATGTGAACGATTCCCCGCCGATGGTATTGAGCGCGGGTTTATCCCAATACTTCTTGGTCGCGGCCTCAAGCCGTTCGAGATAATGAGGATAATTTGCCATAATTCTTAGGTTCTTAACATTAGTACATTATGCAAATATAAGAATTATTTTAGAAAAAGCCGTATCTTTGCCACATAATACTACTGCTATGAGACTGCCTGCCGAATGGGAAAAACAAGGTTTCGTGCAACTCACCTGGCCGCACGAAGACACCGCCTGGTATCAACTGCCCAAGGTCCTTGACTGCTATGTACAGATAGCCCGGGCCATCGTCCGCTATGAGCCCCTGCTCATCGTGTGCCGCTCCGCAGCGGAGTGCAGGGCCGATTTTTCCGCGCGCGGCCTGTCCCTGGAAGGCTGGCCGGTGCGCCTGGTGGAATGCCCCCTCAACGACACCTGGGCCCGCGACCACGGCGCCATCTCCGTCTGGGGAGATAACGGCCAAAAATGCATCGAAGACTTCGTCTTCAACGGCTGGGGCCTCAAGTTCGGTGCCGACCTGGACAACCAGATCACCCGCAACATCTTCCAGGCAGGCACCTTCCAGGCCGATGTCAACTACTTGGACATGAGGCCCTTCGTGCTGGAAGGCGGCAGCATCGACACGGATGGGGAAGGCACCCTGATGGCCACTTCCGAATGCCTCTGTTCCCTGAACAGGAACGAATACCTTACCCGCGAGCAGATTGATCAGAAACTGAAGCAGGCTTTCGGCCTCCGGCGCATCCTGTGGCTGGACCACGGCGCCATCGCCGGCGACGACACCGACAGCCACGTGGACATCCTCGCCCGCTTCTGCAGCCCGGACACCATTGCCTATACCGCCTGCGAAGACCCCGACGACGAGAACTTCCCCGCGCTGAAGGCCATGGAAGAGCAGCTGAAAACCTTCCGTACCCTGGAAGGCAAGCCTTACAGGCTCATTCCCCTGCCCCTCCCGGATGCGTTGTATCTGGACGATTACCGCCTTCCCGCCTCCTATGCCAATTTCCTGATCGTCAACGGAGCCGTCCTGATGCCCGGCGCCGGCAGCCCCAAAGACAAAAAGGCCACCGCACAGCTGCAGCAGGCCTTTCCGGACCGCAGAGTGGAGATCATCGACTGCCGTGCCCTCCTTTCCGGCCACGGCGGCCTCCACTGCGTAACCATGAACTACCCCGCCGGCTGGTAGGGGTTATTTGCCGAAGCGTTTCAGAAGCACATCGTAGGCATCGATGCGGCGGTCCCTCAGGAACGGCCACCCGCGGCGCACATACTCGCACTGGTCCAGGTCGATGTCCACTACATGCACCCCTTCCTCGGCCTTTTCGAACTCCGTAAGCAACTCGCCCTGGGCACCTGTGGCAAAAGAATGGCCCCAGAAATCGATGCCCGTGCTGTGGCCGGTAGGATCCGGTTCCACGCCGGTCCTGTTCACCGTAATCACGGGCAGGCCGTTGGCCACGCTGTGTCCCCGCTGAACCAGCTGCCAAGCCTGGCGCTGCTGCGCCTGTTCCCAGTCCGGATCCGTAGGGACCCCGCCGATGGCAGTAGGATAGATGAGCATTTCCGCTCCCGCAAGGGCCATGCAGCGGGCGGCTTCCGGATACCACTGGTCCCAGCACACCAGGACCCCCAGCGTGCCCACGGATGTCTTGACGGGCTGGAATCCCAAGTCGCCGGGAGTAAAGTAGAACTTCTCGTAGAACAACGGATCGTCCGGGATATGCATCTTCCTGTAGGTGCCGGCGATGCTTCCGTCTTTCTCCAGGACCACGGCCGTATTGTGGTACAGACCGGCGGCGCGCCGTTCGAACAGGGAAAGCACCAGGACCACGCCCAATTCACGTGCCAGGGCGCCGAAACGCTCTGTGGAAGGCCCCGGAATGGGTTCGGCCAGATTGCACAGGGAGGCATTCTCTTCCTGGCAGAAATACAGGCTGTTGTGCAGTTCCTGCAAGACCACCAGCTGCGCTCCGCCGGCGGCTGCCTCGCGGATTCCCTTTTCCAAACGGGCCATATTGTCGGGAATATCGGCCGTGCAGTGCTGCTGCACCATCCCCACTTTCAATGTTCTCATATCTCTTTACTTGTATCTGGAAAACTGTTTCAATTCGTTGTCGGCCTTGATTTTGTCGATGATGGCACAGACCAGGCGGAAGGTCCGGCTATCCTTGGTATAGGAGGCCGGGGTAATGAAGTTCACCCTCCCCTGCCTGAGCAGTTTCCGGGCGGTTTCCTTCTTTCCGGGACGGGAAGGATCGAACACGGCGATGGCATTCCCTCCGAACATGTTCACCAGTTTCATGGAAGGAACATCCGTATCTCCGTCGCCGAAGTAAATCATGTTCGAGAAAGGGATGCGCTTGTCGTCGTCGGCCCAGCTCTCGTTCACCTGCTTGGCGTCGCGCGAAGAGAAGATGCCCTTCTGGATTTTGAACAGGTACTGGGTTTTTGCGGTGAAGTCCACGGCAATGCCCGGCCATTCCGCCTCTCCCTTCTCATCATAGATGTAACTGCCGGCGAACACATGCTTGAACTCCTTGGCGATGGGCGAACCTTCGATGATTTCCTCCAGCCCGGAGGAATTGATGTAATGCTCGATGATGACGCCATGCTCCTTCCCGTAGGCATTGATGTTCCGGAACCACTCCCGGACCCCTTCGTACAGCTTGATGTCTTCTCCGTAGCGGCGGAAGCCCTCCCGCGTGAGCCGGATGTTGTTCTTCCTGGCCTCGTCGAACATGAGCTTCATGTACGCCAGGATATTGGAAGCGTCCTGGCCGATGGCGATGCCGTCGCTCTTGGCCCAGAACTCGTCGGGCGTCTGGCCGATGGCCTGGATGAACCCGAACTCCTGCATGTTGCCGGGAGAAAGGGTGCCGTCGAAGTCGTAGATAAGTCCTATGATGGGTTTGCGTCTCATAATGCGTCCTTTATCAAGAGCACAAAGATAGATAAAAAAAAGGACACTCCGAAAAGTGTCCTTTTAAGATTGTGTAAGTAGACTTACTTAACCTCGATCGTAACAACGCGGTTCTTGGCAGCGGTGTTGAACGGGTTGATGGTGTCACCGTGAGCGTTGCACTCGATGTTACTTTCCTTGGCACCAGCCTTGGTGAGGAAGTCAACAACGGTCTTGGCACGCTGCTCGGAGAGCTTCTGGTTGCCACGGGCGGAACCGGTCTGCTTGTCGGCGTAAGCGTTGATGGCGAGCTTGGTGTCGGCATCCACGGCGTTCTCGCAGAAGTACTCGAGGTGAGCCTTTTCACGGGCGGAGAGTTTGGAGGAACCAAGGTCGAAGTAAACGCTGAGCGGAGTGGCGTTGGTAACCTCAACTGCAGTGAACTTGCCGTTCTCATACAGATAGGTCTGGCCATTCACGAGGTTGCGGTAAGGAGCGAGTTCCTTCTCGAGGGCAGCGATCTTGTCCTTGAGCTGGGCGTTCTCCTTCTCCAGGGCAGCCACCTTGTCGGCGAGGGCGTTGTACTGTTCGGTGGTGAAAGGAACAGGGATGACAACCGGAGTGATGGAGGTGTGGCGGTCGAAGTTGGTCTTGCCAAGGTTGAAGGCGAGGCCGGCGGTAGCGCTAGGGAAGATGATCAGACGACCGGCGTTGTTGGTGTAAGCTGCAGCGCGGCCAACGAGAGCCATGAGGTCGAGGGTGATGTTCACGCGGTTGGAAAGACGGAAAGTGTTGTACAGACCGGCACCGGCGGCATACTCAAGATTGTTCTTGGCACCCTTGGCGAACGGGTTGCGGTTGTTGCTGACATCGAGCACACCCATGGTAGCATAGGGAGCGATGTTCCAGAAACGGGTCTCTTTGTAACCGGCGAAGCTGTTGATCATGTTCCACATCACGTCACCGTGGATGTAGTTGAAGCCGAAACTCTGACCAGCCTTGACACCCTGAGCGGTGAGACCGAGCTTGGTGTTGTTCCAGAAGCCATGCCAGCCGGCGCGGAGACCGATGGCGGGGGTGAACCACTTACCTACATTGATATCGGTAGCAAGACCGATGTTGCCCCAGGTCTTAGGAGTACGGGCGGAGGGAGCGACGGAGTTGATACCGGCGCCGACACCGATCCAGATGTTGTCGAAGGCCTTGTTGGTCTCGTAAGCACCACGGACAACCTTGCCGTTCTCATCGCGGTTCGCATTCTCCTGAGCGTTTGCGTTCAGAGAGAAAAGGAGGCTTGCAGCTGCAAGAGCTCCGAGAATTGTTTTGATACCTTTCATAATTTAGTATAAAATTTAAACGTTTTTCAAAGGTCTTTCTAACAGGGCACACTTACCCTATTAGGGCTAATCATCGGCAAAATTAAGCATAATTTCTTTAGTTAACAAACTTTTCAACAAATTTTTAAATTTTTTGAAAGACTTGTATCTTTGCATTTCAATCCATTCATGCCGTGAAATTCAAGTTAAAATCGGATTACCGGCCTTCGGGCGACCAGCCGGAAGCCATCAACTCCCTGTGCGATGCCCTGCAGCAGGGCGTGCAGGACGTTACGCTCCTGGGGGTGACGGGCTCCGGGAAAACCTTCACCATGGCCAACGTAATCGAGCGCCTGCAGCGTCCTGCGCTCATTTTAAGCCATAACAAAACCCTCGCCGCCCAGCTCTACGGCGAGTTCAAGGCCTTTTTCCCCGAGAACGCAGTGGAATATTTCGTCTCCTATTACGACTACTATCAGCCGGAGGCCTACATTCCCACCACCGACACCTATATAGAGAAAGACCTGAGCATCAACGACAAAATCGACGAACTCCGCGTCAGCGCCGCCTCGGCCCTGATGAGCGGCCGGAGGGACGTCATCGTCATCTCCTCGGTCTCCTGCCTGTACGGCATCGGCAATCCGGACGATTTCCACGACCAGACCGTCACCGTGCACAAGGGCGAGCAGATGTCCATGACCCGCCTCCTGTATAAGATCGTGGACGCCCTCTATTACCGCACTGAAACCGATTTCAAGCGGGGATCGTTCCGCGTGCGCGGCGACACGGTGGACATCTTCCTCGGAGGCGCCGACTACGCCGCCCGCATCGAATTCTTCGGGGACGAGGTGGACAGCATCTCCCTCATCGACCCGGTGACGGGCGCCGTCTTCGAAGAAATGGACAAGATCGACCTGTACCCCGCCAAGAACTTCGTCACTTCCAAGGAGAAGGGCGCCAAGGCGGTGAGCCAGATCCAGGACGACCTGGTGAAGCAGGTCGAATACTTCGAATCCATCGGGAAGTACCTGGAAGCCAAGCGCCTGAAGCAGCGCGTGGAATACGATATCGAGATGATCAAGGAGATGGGCTACTGTCCCGGCGTGGAGAACTACTCCCGCTATTTCGACGGCCGCAAGCCCGGGCAGCGTCCCTTCACCCTCATCGACTATTTCCCGGACGATTTCCTGGTGTTCATCGACGAGAGCCACGTCACCCTCCCCCAGATCCGGGCCATGTACGGCGGCGACCACTCCCGCAAGGAGACCCTGGTGGAATATGGATTCCGCCTCCCCGCCGCCAGTGACAACCGTCCCCTCACCTTCGACGAGTTCGAATCCGTCACCGGCCAGACCGTGTATGTAAGCGCCACGCCGGCCGATTACGAACTCCAGAAGAGCGAAGGCCTGGTGGTGGAGCAGATCGTACGGCCCACCGGCCTGCTGGATCCGCCCATTGAGGTACGCCCCACCAAGAACCAGGTGGACGACCTCATGGAGGAGATCCGCCAGCGGGCCGAAAGGGACGAGCGCGTGCTGGTGACCACCCTCACCAAGCGCATGGCCGAAGAGCTGGACAGCTACTTTCAGAAAACGGGCATCCGCTGCCGCTACATCCACTCCGACGTGGACACCGCCGAACGCGTGGAGATCATCGAAGACTTCAAGAACGGCCTCTTCGACGTGTTGATCGGCGTAAACCTCCTCCGCGAAGGCCTGGACATCCCTACCGTATCGCTGGTGGCCATCCTGGACGCCGACAAGGAAGGGTTCCTGCGCAGCGGCCGCGCCCTCACCCAGACCGCCGGCCGTGCCGCCCGCAACATCAACGGCCTGGTAATCATGTATGCCGATACCATCACCCAGTCCATGGACGAAACCATCCGGGAAACGGCCCGCCGGCGGGCCCAGCAGCAGGAATACAACAAACTGCACGGCATTACGCCCAAGCAGGTGCAGACCCGCGCCAACGTGCTCATGAGCGAACTGGTCACCTCCAAGGAAGACACCAACCACCTGAGCGGCTTCCTCAACCCTGCCCTGCAGAACAGCGTGACGGGCCACGTGAGCGCCCGGGATTCCGTCTCGGACCCCACCTATGTCCCCAGCGCCTCGGAACTGGGCAAGGGCGACGTAAGCGTAGGCCTGGGCCACGACGCCGTGCGGGAAAGCACATCGGCCTATGTCGACGGCTATATCGCGGCCGACCTCGCCGCCGTGCTGCAGGATCCCGTGATCCGCTCCATGTCCCGCGACCAGGTGGAGAAAGCCGCCGAAGAAGCCAAGCGCAAGATGCAGAAAGCCGCCGCCGACCTGGACTTCACCGCCGCCGCCCGCTACCGCGACGAGATGTGGGCCCTGCAGCAGTACCTGAAAGTCTGGAAAGACTAGACCCGGGTAACCTTGATTACGTGTTTCTGGATGCGAAGCTGGGAGAGCACCTTGTCCAGTTCCAGGTTGGAAGGGACGGAGAGTTTCATGGAAATCTCATAGGTGCCGCTGCGCTGGTTCTCATTCACGTTGAAGGAGCGGATAGAGGCCTTGAACTGGCTCACCACTTCCATCACTTTGTTAAGCACCGGACTCTCCAGGTCGGTCACCACCTTGATGCCTACCTGGAACGTGCCGCTGGAGGGCGTATCGGCCCAACGGACCTTCTGAATGCGGTAAGGATAGAGTTCCAGCAGGCGCGAGGCGTTGGGACAGGTAATCCGGTGGATCTTGATGCCGGCCTCGCGGGTCACGAAGCCGAACACGTCGTCTCCGAACACCGGGTTGCAGCACTTGGCCATCTTATAGTCGATGCCCTTCACATCCTTGGCGTTGAGTACCAGGATATCGTCCTTGGAATCGTCCCTCCGGTGCGTCTCCCTGGTGCTCTGCGCCGCTTCGGCCGCTTCCTGGGCCTCCTGCCGGCGCTTCTCCTCCGACAGGATGAAATCCTTCACCACATTCACGTCCAGCGACTCGTCGCCTATCGCGGCATAGAAACTGGTGAGGGTGGGATACCCCTGCTTCTTGCGGAACTCCGTGAGCATGTCGTCCGGCAGTTCCAGTTTCCAGTTCCGCAGCCGCCTGCCCAGCAGTTCCTTGCCGTCGGCCGCGCGGGACTGTTCCTGGGCCAGCAGGGCCTGCTTCACCTTGGAACGGGCCTTGGAGCTCACCACCCAGCCCAACCAGTCCTGATTGGGCCGCTGGTTGCGTGAGGTGAGGATCTCCACGGAATCGCCCGTGTTCAGCTTCTCCCGGATAGAGACCGCTTTCCCGTTCACTTTGGCTCCCACGCAGTGCGCGCCGATATTGGTATGGATGCCGAAGGCGAAATCCAGCACCGTGGCCCCCGCCGGCAGAATCCGGAGCTCCCCGGTGGGCGTAAAGACGAAAATGTCCTTGGAAGGGGGCTGTGGCAGGTCTTCCGGACCGTCCGTGTCGGGATGCTCCAGGGCAAAGCGCACGGAAGTGAGCCAGCGGGTCATCGCCTCCTCGCTCTTCACCCCCTTGTAGCTCCAGTGGCTGGCGAAGCCGTTCTCGGCCACATCGTCCATGCGGCGGGTGCGGATCTGCACCTCCACATAGGCACCGTCGCGGTTCTTCACCGTAATATGGAGGCTCTCGTAGCCGTTGGGCTTGGGATTGCTCACCCAGTCCCGCAGGCGGTTGGTATCGGCCTCGTATTCTTCGGTCACGAAAGAATAGACCCTCCAGCAGAGGTCTTTCTCCAGCTTGTGGTCTTCCCCGTCGCAGTCGATGATGAAACGGATGGCGAATACATCGAAAACGCCCTCGAAAGGCACCTTCTGCTTCACCATCTTGCACCAGATGGAATAGGCCGACTTGGTGCGGATTTTCAATTTGTACTTGATGCCGGCCTCGTCCAGCTTGCTTTTGAGCGGTTCGATGAACTCCGCCATCAGCTTCTCCCGGTCCTTCTCCGTCGCCTTCAGCTTATTGGTGATGAGGCGGTACTGCTCCGGCTCGGCATAGCTCAGGTAGGTATCCTCCATCTCCCGCTTCATGTTGTAAAGGCCCAGCTGATGGGCCAGCGGGATATAGAGCATCAGTGTCTCCAGGATCTTCCGCTCGCGGGAGGTCTTGGGAAAAATCTTCAGGCTGCGCATCACCTCCAGCCGGTCGGCCAGCTTGAGCACGGTCACGCGCGGGTCGCGGGAATACTGGATGATCAGTTTCTTGTAATTCTCGGCCTCCAGGCGCGTGTCCTTGGGATTGATGGTGGATATCCTGTTCAGGCCTTCCACCATGGTGTACACGCTCTCATCGAAGTGCAGGCTCCTGATATCCAGGTCTTTCACCCGGGTTGCCTCGTGCAGGAACACCGCAGCCACGCACTCCGGAGGCAGGCCGATCTCATCGGCCACGATCCTGGCCACGGCAAGGGGATGGCCGATGAAGGGAGACCCGTCGCTGCGGACCTCCTCCTTGAGCGCCCCGGCCGCCACGTCATAGGCCCGCTGGATGAGCTGCCGGCCTTCGGGGCTGTATTGGGGAAAATCTACCGTGGTGCTAATCATCTGTTTTCAGTGTTTTATATACTCCCCCGCTCAAAAACGGGCAGAGGATTATTTGCAAAAATCTACGAATCAATCACTTCCCGCCACGCGAAGCATTCCGCTCATTCAGGGCACGCTGATAAGCGCGGGCATTGAGCAGGTGCTCGGCATAGCTGGAAGCGAACCGATGGGAACCGTTGAAGGCCGGATCGGCGCAGAAGTACAGGTAATTGTGCGAATCGGGATGCAGCACGGCCTCCAGGCAAGTCTTGGGCGGACAGGAGATGGGGCCGGGCGGCAGGCCGAAGTTCCGATACGTATTGTAGGGAGAATCCACCTCCAGGTGGGAAAGCAGGATGCGGCGGAGCTGGTAGTCGAAGCAGAAGGCCACGGTGGGATCGGCCTGCAGTTTCATACCCATGCGGAGGCGGTTCAGGTACACGCCCGCAATCTTGGGCTGCTCGGGCACGTACTGCGTCTCACCGTCCACGATGGAAGCCAGAACGCTCACCTCCTGGGGCGTAAGCCCCTGTTTCCGGGCCGATTCCTTCCGCTCGGGAGTCCACCAGGCATCGCATTCCCTGGCCAGGCGGTCCATGATCTCCCGCACCGAAGCGGTCCACTGCATCTGGTAGGTATCGGGAATCACGATGGTGAAAAGCTGCTTCGGGTCTATGCCGTAGCGCCGCAGCGAATCGGGATTGCGGACAAAACGCGCCACATCGGCCGAGTCCACCAGCATCTGCGTGCCGATTTTCCGGGCCAGGGAGGCCGGCGTCTTGATGGAACCGGAGAGGGTCAGGTTCACGGGCGTCTGCCAGCCCTTCCCCAGCATCCTGGCCACGTACATGCTGCTGCAGGTAGAGTCTATGAGGTAATGGCCCACCTGCACATCGCTGAAACCGGCCATGGCCCTTCTCAGGCTGGCCGCCTTCCTGACATGGCCCGATCCGGCAAGCTGCTCCAGCACCAGGTCCCGGGTCATGCCCGGATAAACATAGACATCCATGGCTCCCGTGAAATTGGAAGCCTTCCGGTCGTACCACATCCGATACGCTTTGACACCCGCAAAAAGGAGCGCCAGGGTCGCCAGGGCAAGGCCTGTCCAGAGAATCACTTTCCTGTTCATAGGCCTATCTGAGCTTGATTTCATCGCCTTCCCGGAGGGTGACCGTTCCGGAGAAGCCGTTCAGTTTCTTCACCGCGCTCTCCCTCAGGGCGAAGCGCTGGCAGATGTCGCGCAGCACCTCTCCGTCCTCGGCCACGATATACTTGTCCAGGCCCTTGGGTGCCGCCTTTTTCTTGGGCTGCAGGTAGACCACCGTTCCCGGTGCAAGGGCAGCCTCCTTGCTCAGGTCGTTGTAGCGCAGGATCTCCCGCAGGAACAGGTGGTAAGACTTGGCGATGGAACGGTAGGTCTCCCCTGCCGATGCATACACGAACGGAACGCCGTTCTGGGCATACAGCTGACGGCTGAGGGAGAAACGGAAGAGCTCGGAGGCCTTCACGTCGCTGCCCTTGGACGATTCGGCCGTCATCACCACCGGTTCCTCTATCTTCAGGGGCGATTCCGGCAGGGCGGCCTCCTCTTCGGGACTCAGCGAATCGAACCGGGAGAGATTGTAGTCTTCCACATACTTGATCAGTTTGGAGGCATAGGACGGGTCCGTGGCATAGCCCGCCTGCTTGAGGCCGTACGCCCAGCCCTTGTAGTCCGTACGGTCCAGTTCGAAGAGGAACTTGTAGCGGTCGCTGTAACGCAAGAAGTCCGAATGGTCGCGGAAACTCTCATCGGCCGATTTGTACGAGCGGAAACATTCGTTGCGCCGGTCGTCGTCGGCATGGATGGTGGCGCCTTTCCAGTTGCTGTGGCACTTGATGCCGAAGTGGTTGTTGCCCTTTACGGCCAGCGTGGAGCGGCCGGAACCGGATTCCAGCAGTCCCTGCGCCAGGGTGATGCTGGCGGGGACACCGCTGCGGTGCATCTCCGCCACGGCTACTGGCGCGAACTTTTCTATATATTGTTCCTGCACCGACTGGGCGGAGCAGACGAGTGCCGTCAGGGCGGCCGCCATCGTCAAGAGGATTCTTTTCATCTTCTAACAAAAACTGTCCAAGATGCTAAGTTAATAGAAAATCCCGAATCCAGGAAAAAAAGTTGCGCCCGCACGGAAAACCGCGGGGCGCAACCTGAGAGATCGTCAAGACTCAATACTTGTAAGTGAGCGTTTTCACGTTGTCGGAGGAGCCGCCGTACTGCAGCTCGTAGGTACCGCGCAGAGGCTTCATGTCCTGAGCGGCGGCATCCCACCAGAGGAAGGTCTCCTTGTCCAGAGGGATGGTCACGGTGACGGTCTGTCCGGCGGGGATGGTCACGCGCTGGAAGCCGCGCAGGGTCTTCACGGGACCGCTGGCATCGTCCGGACGGCGGAGGTAGAGCTGGACCACCTCGGTGCCTTCCACGGAGCCAGTGTTGGTGACAGGAATCTGCAGTTTCTTGCCTTTCACCTTGGCTTCGCCATAGGAGAAGGAGGTATAGCTGAGGCCATGACCGAACGGGAACAGGGGCTCGCCGCGGAAATAACGGTAGGTATGACCTTCCATGTTGTAGTCTTCCACATCGGGCAGTTGGGCCACGTTCTTGTAGAAGGTGACGGGGAGCTTGCCGGAAGGATTCACGTCGCCGAAGAGCACGTCGGCCACGGCGGTACCGCCTTCCTGGCCGGGATACCAGGCCTGGAGGATGGCGTCGCAGGTTTCGGTTTCGGGAACCAGGCCGAGAGCGCAGCCGGAGAAGTTCACCAGGACTACCTTCTTGCCGGCATCATGGAGAGCTTTCAGCAGGCGGCGCTGCACGTCGGGCAGTTCAATGTCGGTACGGTCGCCGCCGGAGAAGCCGGGCAGCTGGACAGGCATCTCCTCACCCTCGAAGCGAGGGGAGATACCGCCGGCAAACACCACTATATCAAAGCCTTCCAGCTGTTTGAGCACGGAAGCCTCGTCCAAGGCGGGCAGGAAGCTTTCCTTCATGGCCTGCTCACGGCGCACAAAACCCATGATATCTTCCACACCGAGACCATACTGCTGGGCAATAGCCTCAATCTGCTCCTGCGTCATTTCAGCGAAAGCGGCGAAACGGCCGCTGGGAGCGGGAGCATACTGGGCATCCAGGATGCCGCAGCCCTTTACATACGTAAGGTCGGGGATGCGCTGCTGCAGGGCCTGCAGGAGCGTGACGGTGTTCTTGGGCACAGGGTTGTAGTTGCCCCAGAGCATCTCGGCATCATCGGCATTGGGGCCCACAAGGGCGACCTTCTGGCCGGCCTTCAGGGGCAGGATGCCGTTGTTCTGCAGGAGGACCATCGACTCGTGGGCGATGTCCAGGGAAAGGGCGCGGTGTGCGGGGCCTTCCACGATGGCAGGATCCAGGTTGTCCCACGGGGACTCGGCGTCCATCTCACCCAGGCGGAAGCGCTCGGTGAGGACGCGGAGGAGGATCTTGTCCACATCTTCTTCTTTCAGGAGGCCGCTTTCCACCGCCTCGGGAATCTTCACATACGTCTGGCCGCATTCCACGTCCAGCCCGTTCTTCACGGCCAGGGCGGCAGCTTCCACGTCGGTATCCACCACCTCGTGATGGCCCTTCTGGAAGAAATCCGGGATGGCCCAGCAGTCGGAGACCACGATGCCCTTGTATCCCCATTCGCCGCGGAGGATATCCTGTACCAGATACTCGGAAGCGGCGCAGGGAACGCCCCGGAAGCGGTTATAAGCCGTCATCACTTCCTTCACGCCGGCCTTGGTCACCAGGTCCTTGAAGGCGGGCAGGTAAGTTTCGCGGAGGTCACGCTCGGAAACCACAGCGTCGAAGCTGTGGCGGTTGCTCTCCAGACCGGAATGCACGGCATAGTGCTTGGCGCAGGCATGGGTCTTGAGCACCTTGGCATCGGCCGGACCCTGCAGACCGCGGACAACGGCCATGCCCAGTTCCCCGGTAAGGTACGGATCTTCTCCATAGGTTTCCATTCCCCTGCCCCAGCGCGGGTCACGGAAGATGTTGATGTTCGGAGTCCAGAAGGTAAGACCCTGGTACTGACGGACATCGCCGCTCTCAACGGCCTGGCGGTTCTTTACGCGGGCTTCGTCGGAGGCGGCGGTGAACACGGCTTCGATCTTGTCGGTGTCGAACGAGGAGGCCATGCCGATCGGCTGCGGGAACACAGTGGCGGAGCCGTTGCGGGCGATACCGTGAAGCGCCTCGCTCCACCAGTTGTACTTCTTGATGCCCAGCCTTTCTACGGGCTCGGAATTGTTGATGACCAGTTTGGCTTTCTCCTCCAGGGTGAGTTTGGAAAGCAGGTCAGCCGCACGGACTTCGGCCGGAAGGGTCTTGTCCAGATAAGACACTTCCTTGGGTTCGGAACAGGCTGCCAGAAGGAAGGCAGCGGCGGAAAGTGTCAGAACAGATGTGATTTTCATTTGGGTAATGATTAGTGGTTGGCTAGCATTATTTTCAATAATCTTACAAAGATAATAAAAAACTAAATGCATTTAGCGTTCTTCCAAAAAAATTTAGCCGTGTCGGCTAAATTTCAAAGACATCCCCGTCGGTCGCGGCGACGGTATCCGGGAAAATGCTGGAACACTCCGCCTGATAAAGGGAAGAGTCCGTATTCCTGGACGAATAATGGGCGACGATCAGGCGTTTTACACCCGCCTCCTTCGCCACCCGGGCGGCATCCAGCGTGGTGCTGTGCATGCGCTTGACGGCCTTCTCGGCGTGTTCCGCCAGGAAGGTGGCCTCGTGATAGAGCACATCCACCCCCCTGAGCCAGCCGGCCTCTTCCGGGAAGGGAGCCGTATCGCTCATATAGGCATAGCTCCTGGGAACAAAAGGCTTGTAGGCCACCTCGGAATTGAGAATCCAGGTACCATCGGCCCGCAGCACGTCCTCTCCCCTTTTGAGGGTGCCGATTTCCGTCAGCGAAAGACCGTACCGGTCGATGGCGTCTTTTTCCACGTTCCACTGGGGCTCTTTCTCGCGGAAAAGGTAGCCGTAAGTCTCGATTCCATGCCTCAGCGGCAGGGCGAGCACCTCCAGCGACTTGGTCTCCAGAATCACTTCCGGCTGCTTCACTTCCAGGGCATGGAAGCGAATCTCGAAGCCAATCCACTCGTTGTAGGACAGGAAGAACTTGAGCATCGGACCCAGGTTGCGGGGGCCGTAAATGTCCAAAGGAGCCTGCCGTCCGCTCATGGCCAGCGTAGACAGGAAACCGTCCAGCCCGTAGACATGGTCCCCGTGTACATGGGAGATGAAAACGGAGTCGATCCGTGCCAGCGGAACGCCGAAACGGACCATCGACCGCTGGGCGCCTTCCCCACAGTCTATAAGGAAATAGCGCCCATGCACACTAAGTGCCTGGGCGCTGGGATTCCGGTCCGATACCGGCATGGCCGAAGCCGTGCCGAGCATCGTGACCTTAAATGTATTAGGGTTTTTATTCACCCTTCTCGAGCTTGTCCTTGAGGGCTGCGAGGGCGGAGATGTCACCGAGGGTGGCCTTCTCCACGTTGCTGTTCACCTTCTTGATGGCCTTCTTGGTGCCTTCGGCCTCAGCGGTCTCGCGGGCAACCTTGGCTTCCTGATAGGTGCGGACATGGGAAACGCGGACGGTGCGGGTGCTGCGGCGCAGGTCGACCACCTTCACAGGGAGGGTCTCGCCGACGAGGGCCTGCTTGCCGTCTTCCTTCACCATCTCACGGACGAAGGCGGTAGCCTCGGTGCCGTCGGCAAAGGTAAGGGTGGCGTTCTTGTCGTTGATGGCAGCCACGGTGGCGTCTACCACGGTGCCGACAGGGTACTTGGCCTCGAGCTCGTCCCAAGGGTTGGGGGTAAGCTGCTTGTGGCCGAGGGACAGCTTGTGGCTGTTCTCGTCGAAGTCGAGGATCACCACGTCAATCACGTCGCCGCTCTGGACCATCTCGGCGGGATGCTTGATCTTGTTCCAAGAGAGGTCGGAGATGTGGATCAGGCCTTCTACACCGTCCTCAAGCTCTGCGAACACACCGAAGTTGGTGATGTTGCGGACAGTAGCCTTGTGCTGGGAACCGACGGGATACTTCTCGCGGATGGTCTCCCAAGGATTGGCGGTGAGCTGCTTCAGACCCAGGGACATCTTGCGGGCCTCGCGGTCCAGGGTGAGGATGACGGCCTCTACCTCGTCGCCCATCTTCAGGAATTCCTGAGCGCTGTGCAGACGGGGGCTCCAGCTCATTTCGCTCACGTGTACCAGGCCTTCCACGCCCGGCTCAACCTCTACGAAGGCGCCGTAATCGGCCACGGCAACCACTTTACCCTTCACGGTGTCACCCACCTTGAGGTCTGCGGAAAGGGCCTCCCACGGGTGCGGGGTAAGCTGCTTCAGGCCAAGGGCGATACGCTTCTGCTGCTCGTTGAAGTCCAGGACAACCACGTTGATCTTCTGGTCCAGGGCGACCACCTCTTCCGGATGGGAGATGCGGCCCCAGCTGAGGTCTGTGATGTGGATGAGACCGTCTACGCCGCCCAGGTCCACAAAGACACCGTAGTTGGTGATGTTCTTGACTTCGCCTTCCAGCACCTGGCCTTTCTCCAGCTTGGAGATGAGTTCGGCACGCTTCTGCTCCTGCTCGGCCTCCAGAAGGGCCTTGTGGGAGACCACCACGTTGCGGAACTCCTGGTTGATCTTCACGATCTTGAAGTCCATGGTGGTGTCTACGAACACATCGTAGTCCTTGATGGGACGGATGTCGATCTGGGAGCCGGGGAGGAAAGCCTCGATACCGAACACGTCCACGATCATACCGCCCTTGGTGCGGGTCTTCACATAGCCCTTCACCACTTCACCGCTCTCATAAGCGGCGTTAACCATATCCCAAGATTTGAGCTGACGGGCTTTCTTGTGGGAGATCACCAGCTGACCCTTGCGGTCTTCTGCGTTCTCTACCAGCACTTCCACCTTGTCACCCACTTTGAGGTCCGGATTGTAACGGAACTCGGGGGCGGAGATGACACCTTCGCTCTTGGCGCCGATGTTCACCACAACCTCACGCTTGTTAATGACGGTAACAACACCTTCCACCACCTCGTTCTCGGTGACCTTGGAAAGGGTTTGCTCATACTTGGCGAGGGTTTCTTCCTTGGAAGAGGAATCTACTCCCTCGTTTTCGAATGCATCCCAGTCAAACTCCTCGGGAGCCACGGAGGCATTCAGTTTCTTGATTTCTTCAGACATAAAAATTAGGTTGAAAAAATTAGTAGTTAAACATTATTTCTTGAGCTTTTCCAAAAAGCGGGCAAATATAGAAATAATTCTTGTAATCTCCAAAAAATTAGTATCTTCGCACGAAATACCAAAAGGACTATGAAAAGAACCCTGACCCTGCTGCTTTTCCTCTTCCTGCTATCCTTTGGCGCCTGCGCCCAGAAGGTCCAGCCCTATCTGAAGATGGAGGAGATGCCCAACGCCGTGCAGTTCCTGCCGCCACCGCCCATGCCCG
>JAFUWW010000088.1 GCA_017471085.1 Bacteroidales bacterium
CACAGCCAGCTTGGAGCTCACCTTGGAGCCGCCGATGATGGCGGTCAGGGGACGCTGGGCGTTCTTGAGCACATTGTCGATGGCCTTGATCTCACCTTCCATCAGGTAGCCGAACATCTTGTCGTTGGGGAAGTACTCGGCGATGAGGGCGGTGGAGGCGTGGGCGCGGTGGGCGGTGCCGAAAGCGTCGTTGATGTAGCAGTCGGCATAGGAGGCGAGCTTCTTGACGAACTCCTTCTGGGACTCTTTCACCACCTTCTTGGCGGCTTTCTTCTCCTCGTCAGTGGCATCTTCGGCCAGTCCGCGCGGCTTGCCTTCTTCCTCGGCATAGTAGCGGAGGTTCTCCAGCAGCAGGGCTTCGCCGGGTTTGAGGGCGGCGGCCTGTGCATCGGCCTTCTGGCAGTCATCGGCAAATTGGACGGAAACGCCGAGGCATTCGCTCACGCGGCCCACGATGTGCTTGAGGGAGAATTTGGGATCTACCTTCTTGGGACGGCCCAGGTGGGACATGATGATGAGGGAACCGCCCTCTGCGAGCACTTTCTTGAGGGTGGGCATGGCCCTGCGGATGCGGGTGTCGTCCGTAATTTCGAATTTCTCGTTCAGGGGAACGTTGAAATCGACTCTCACGATGGCCTTTTTGCCGGTGAAGTCGTACTTGTCGATGAATTGTTGCATATAAATAAGTTTAAAGATATTGCCGTCACTGGAAAATCAAGTCTGCAAAATTAACTATCTTTGTGGAAAATTCAAAGAGTTATGCCCGTCGAGTATCCCGCACAGTATTGGAAAGACTATGAGCTTCTGGATTCCGGAAAAGGAGAGAAACTGGAACGCTTCGGCAAATATGTCCTCCGCCGTCCGGAACCCAAGGCCCTGTGGAGCCCTTCGATGACGGAGGCCGACTGGAACCGCCTCGCCCATGTGACGTTCACCCCCGGGGCCGGGTTCGGCAAGGCCGGCAAGGAAGACAGCGGCACCTGGAACCGTCACAAGAAGATGGAAGACCAGTGGGGCGTCACATACAACGGTGCGCCGGACCCCGAGACGCATGCCGCCAGCGACCTGCATCTTTCCCTGAGGCTGGGACTTACCTCCTTCAAGCATGTGGGCGTGTTCCCGGAACAGGCCCCGAACTGGGAGTTCATTTTCCGGGAGACTTCCCGCCTTTCCCGCATCCACAAGGCCAACGGCCTGCCCGCCCCCAAGGTGCTGAACCTGTTCGCTTACACCGGAGCCGCTTCCCTGGCCGCCAAATGTGCCGGGGCCGATGTCACCCACCTGGACTCCGTGCGCCAGGTGGTCACCTGGGCCCGTGAGAATATGGAGCGAAGCGGCCTGGACGGCGTGCGCTGGGTGGTGGAGGATGCCCTCAAGTTTGCCCGCCGGGAGGCCAGGCGGGGCAACAAGTACGACGGCATCATCCTGGACCCGCCCGCCTACGGCCATGGCCCGGACGGGGAAAAGTGGAAGCTGGACGAACTCCTTTTCGGCCTGCTGCAGAATGTGGCCGCCATCCTGAACGAACGGGACGCGTTCATGGTGCTGAACCTCTACTCCAACGGCTATAGCGCGGCCCTCGGAGAAACCGTGGTGCGCGAGGCCTTCCAGGGCAACCTCAGGGAGATGACCTCCGGAGAGCTGGCCCTGGACGACTCTTTCGGCAAGTCCCTGCCGCTGAGCATCTACGTCCGACTCAAGCGTTAGTCATAAATATTTTGCTATCTTTGCATCTGCTATGGAATATCTGGTAATTCATTGGAATATCGACCCGGCCATCTTTCATATCGGCGGGTTGGAAATCAGGTGGTACTCCGTCCTTTTCGTGAGCGGATTCATCCTGGGCTGGTTCATCATGAAAAGTTTCTTCCAGCGGGAAAAGGTGAATACGGACCTGCTGGACCCGATGCTGTATATGCTCCTGATCTGCACCATCGTGGGCGCCCGGCTGGGACACTGCCTGTTCTATCAGCCGGACTATTACCTGGGCAGCTGGCAGGGCTTCTGGGAGATCTTCATGCCCTGGAAGGGCGGCCTGGCCAGCCACGGCGGCACCATCGCCATCCTGCTGGGCATCTGGTGGTACGCTTCCCGCTACGGGAAAAAGAACGGCTTCGACTATGTCTGGGTGCTGGACCACCTGGTGATTCCGGTGGCCTTTGCGGCGTTCTTCATCCGCACCGGAAACCTGTTCAATTCAGAGATTTACGGCGGTCCCACTGACCTTCCCTGGGGCTTTGTCTTCGAGCGCAATGGAGAGACGGTTCCCTGCCATCCCACCCAGCTCTATGAGGGCCTTACCTATCTGCTGCTGGGTGTCGTCCTCATGTTCCTTTACTGGAAGCGTCTGGACAAGATGTACCGCGGAACCTTTGTGGGCATTTTCCTGGTGGTGTGCTTCGGCAGCCGCTTCCTCATCGAGTTCATCAAGAACGACCAGGTGGCGTTCGAGGCCGACATGGCCCTGAACATGGGCCAGCTCCTGAGCATCCCGTTCATCCTGCTGGGCATCGGCTTCCTGGTGTATGCGTATGTGAAGAAGCTCCCGGCCCGGGCCGTCCATCCGGAATCGGGTCCCAAGAAGAAGGACCCCACGCATTATGCGCACAGCCTGTAAGGTATAGAAAGAGAAAGGAGGCCAGCCCGATCGGGCGGGTCTCCTTCAGTTTACCGGGTAAGAACTACTACGTTGACAGGTTAGATGATTGCTGCAAGGTCCACCAGTTCTGCGGGGATTCGTGCCGTTTTCCCCGTCCGCGCAAACCTCCCGGTTTCTGTCCGAAGGGCCATGCGCTCCCTCGCCGCTGCTGCATCACCTGCCTAAAGCACACTTTCGCGCTTCCAGATTACATTTCGTGCTTTAGCCATACCTGCATCACCTGCCTAAAGCACAGTTTCGCGCTTCCAAGCCCCATTTCGTGCTTTAGCCAAAGACCAAGAACAAGGTTGTCCGTAGCTGTTCTTTGCGTTCCTTTTTGTGGCAAGGTAGCTAACTTTGCGGGCACGTGCAAGAGGGCTGGGAAAAAATGTGAGAGTTTTGTATAGCGAAAATACAAGGCGCTTCTTCGAACAAAAAACCATCAGCGAGCGAGCCCGCTGATGGAATCTATAGAATTAACGATGAATTCTACGTTGGGACAATACTAAACGATTACAGTCATCAACATAATAAGAAGACATGATACTGCTACAGATCAACTCATCAGATAAGTACTCCAATAAGAGGTTATCGACAACCTTTTTGTATTCTTCCGGATTCGTATTCAATAGGCTGACGTCCAAAAACTCGTTTAGATGAGAGACGGGAGCATCTGCGATGGTTGAGAAGCATAAAAACACGCCGTTCTTTTGGTAATAACCTAGAAAACAATCTGTTTCTTCCGGATAAAGAGCCATAGGATATCCCATAACATAAACTGAATCGACATCTTGACGGGAATCAAACCAGATACTGGCAATCAAGACAGAATCGGGATAGTTTATGTATCCGCTTTGTCTTTCATACTCTACATGTGACAGTATCGCATCCTGAATTGAAGTTGAAAGGCAAATAGGAAAGTCAATTATTTCTTGATTTTCAATTCTTTTATCATTTGTCGTCACACATGAATGCAAGAATAACGATAGTGCTATGAATTGAGAGAGCATACCTATAAGGCGGAGAGAATGATAAATCATAACTTCAACAAACGCTTTAAGAGTTTAATAGAATAACGCCCAGAATAAATATCCCCTTTTCGTGAATTATATTCATAGATGACACCATTAGGAACATCATACACATAGTGTTTAGGTGTCGGTTTTCCCATATCCTTCATTCTTTTTTCCAAATTTGTCACGTTATATCTGTCGTTAGGAATTTTGGTCGGAGGCATATAACCAGAAGCCCCGATATCTTGGATGGGAGAGATATGGGTATGAATATTGGATAACACAGACGCTTCATTGATCTCATTGATTGAAGAAATAGGATACACGGAGTGACTACTATTCCCCGCAATAAGTGCGATACTCTTTTCATTATTCTCATTAATATAAGAACCTATAGCCCATTCTATGCTTGAGTGTGTTGTAACATAGTCAAATACTTTTAATATCTCTTGGGAAGAAGAAATGGCATAATGAAAACCTTCAGGTCTGTTCCAACTTAGTTCTTTTAAGATAGTGTTGTTAAAGACCATTAATGGATATTCTCCTCTAGAATTTTGTGAATACAATAAATCGACGGTTTCGTTAGTATTCTTTACTAGAGTTATTTGTCAATTTTCTCCTAAATAATACCAATCATTCCCATCAAAATCAACAAAATTCAGTGAATTACCACCGCAGTAGGCATAGGGGGAGACGGAATAGTACTTTTCGGCCATGGGATCCGGAGAGAGCCAGAAGGCGGAACGGGGGTCATAGAACCGCGCGCCAAAGTCCAGCAGCCCGGCCTGGGGTTGCACTTCTTTTCCGCTGAATCTGAATTCGTTCATGGCCGATCCTGCTGTGTTGGTCCCGGTCCCGTAGGGCGTATATCCCCCTTACGCTCCCAAGGTGATCAGTCGTAAAATACTGCAAATCATATGCCCCGGCAGTGCTTCCGGCCACAATGCGGCCTCCGTCCCAGGGCGCGCTGTCAAAGGCCAGCGTCCCGGATGCGGGTTCACCAACGCGCCGGGTGTTATTGTAAATGGTTGAGAATAAACTAAGAAGATTTTTCTGTCTTTCGGAAGAAAACGGCTTAACTTGCTTACTATTGCATAGTTCCTGCTTTTTTTGTAATTTCGCAAAATTTTGCAGCCTATGTGTATGCAGGTGTGATTTTTGCATAAAAGGGACGGCTCAAATTTGAAATTTAGGTTAGTTTATGTGTATAAAACATTGTCTTTTGGCACTTGCGCTCCTGGTTCCGCTGGCAGCGCAGGCGCAGTACAGCGGGACTGAGCGTCCCGCAGGAGACTCAACCCTGGTGCTTACCCTGGACGATGCCCTCAAGATCGCCCTTTCGGAGAATGTCTCCGTGAAAGTGGCCAACATGGAGGTGGAACGTACCAAGTATGCCCGGAAAGGCTCCTATGGTCAGTTGTTTCCCCAGATCAATGCTTCAGGCATGTACAGTTATGCCATCCAGAAGCAGAAAGTGTACTTCGGTTCAGATTCGGAGGAGGAAGGGTCTTCCAGCGGCGGCGGCATGGCATCCATGATGATGAGCGCCTTCGAGCCCATTATGTACTATATCAATCAGCTGTACGCCTTTACGGGCGCTCCGTTCGTCCCTTACATCGCCCCGGAAAACCCCAGTTCGGAATCTTCTTCCGGTGACGATGCCATCGAGATGGGCCGCCGCAACCAGGTGACCTTCGGCCTGTCGGCTTCCATGCCGCTGGTGAATTTCCAGCTTTGGGAGAGTCTGCGCCTTACCGGCGACCAGGTGGAACTGGCCGTGGAACAGGCCCGGCAGTCCCGTCTGGGCATGGTCACATCTGTGAAACAGGCCTATTACGCCGTTCTCATGGCCAAGGCCTCGTACGAGGTGTACAATGCCGTTTACGAAAATGCGGTGGAGAATCTCAAGCTCACCGAAATGCGTTACAATGCCCAGAAGGCTTCCGAGATGGACCTCACCCGCGCCAAGACCAGCGTGGCGGCCGCCATCCCCAACCTGTACAATGCGGAGAACGCCATCTATCTGTCACTTTGGCAGTTAAAGGCCGTCATGGGCATCGACCTGGACCGCCCCATCGACATCGTGGGCAGCCTGGAAGATTATGCGCAGCACATGTTCTACGATGTGAACGAAGCCGGCGAAGCCTCCCTGGACCGCAACTCGCAGATGCGCCAGCTGGCCACCCAGGCCGAGATGCTGGCCAAACAGATCCGCATGCAGCAGTTCGCGTACATCCCCACGCTGTCCATGCAGCTGTCGTACAACTACTACACCCAGAGCGACAAGTTCGCCCTGAGCCAGTGGAAGTGGCTGCCTTCCAGCACCATGGTGTTCTCCCTGAGTATCCCCATCTTCTCCGGCGGCCAGCGCTACCACGCCATCAAGCAAACCCGCGTCCAGGCCGATGAACTCGCCCTCCAGCGGGCGGAGACCGAGCGGCAGCTGAGGATCGGCATCCGCCAGAGCATCTCCACCATGGAAACCTCCATGCGCAGCTACGATGCCGCCAAGGACGCCCTCGCATCGGCCGAGAAGGCCTATGACATTGCGGAGAAGAGCTACAAGGTGGGAAGCAGCACCCTTACGGACCTGAACAATACGGAGCTCACCCTCACCCAGAGCCGTCTGCAGGTGATGCAGGCCGTTTACAACTTCGTAGTGGCCAAGGCCGGCCTGGAACAGACCCTGGGCTACGATTTTACCGATGAGGCTGCCCGCGCAGACCTCCTGAACAGATAATAATCAAATATTTATATGAAAAAGACTATCATTGTCCTGGCCGCAGCCGCCTTTGCAGCTTATTCCTGCGGCAACGGAAACGGACAGCAGGCCGCACAGGGCGGCCCCGGCGTTCCGGCAACGGTGACCCCCAGTGTGGAAGTGACCGTGGCTTCTTCCAAAGACGTGCCCGAAGAAAGCACCTATTCCGCCTCCGTTCAGCCTTACGCCACCAACAACATCATGCCCCAGACCGGCGGACGCATCCGCAAGATCAACGTGGAAGTGGGCGATTACGTGACCAAGGGCCAGGTCCTCGCCGAGATGGACCGCCTGCAGCTGGAACAGCTGGAACTCCAGATCCAGAACGACAAAATCGAGTATGCCCGTCTCAAGAGCCTCTATGAGGAAGGCGGCGTGTCCCAGTCGGACTTCGAAGCCGCGGAACTGGGCTATAAGGTGCGTGAGAGCAATTACCAGAATACGCTGGAAAACACCATTCTCCGCAGCCCCATCACGGGCTACGTGACCGCCCGCAACTTCGACGTGGGCGACATGTTCTCCATGTGCGGACCCCTGTTCACCGTGCAGCAGGTGGTGCCCGTGAAACTGCTGGTGGGCATTTCCGAAAGCGAATACACCAAGATCAAGAAGGGAGATTCCGTAACCCTGAATGTCGACGCCCTCCCCGGCCGCTCCTTCACCGGCAAGGTGGAGCGCCTGTATCCGACCATCAATGCAGCCACCCATACCTTCAACGCAGAGGTCCAGGTGGGCAACTCCGACCGGGCCCTCCGTCCGGGCATGTTCGCCCGCGTCACCGTGAACTACGGCACCAACCACCGCGTGGTGGTTCCGGACCAGTGCATCGTGAAGCAGGAAGGCACCGGCCAGCGGTTCGTGTACCTGCTCAAGGACGACGGCACCGTGAGCTTCGTCCCCGTCGGCATCGGCCGGCATATCGGCGCTGAATACGAAATCACCGAAGGCCTCTCGGACGGCGACGTGGTGGTCCTGAAGGGACAGGCCACGCTCCGTGACGGAATCAAGGTCAATGTTCTTAAATAGAAGGTCATGAGTATCTACAGATCAGCTGTAAACAGGCCGGTCACCACCGCGCTCATATTCCTGGCCTTCGCCATCCTGGGCGTGTTCTCGCTCACCCGGCTTCCGGTCGACAACTTCCCGGACATCGAATCCAACGTGATCATGGTGATGAGCTCCTACCCGGGAGCCAGCGCCGAGGACGTGGAGAACAACCTGACCAAGGTCCTGGAGAATTCCCTGAACGGTGTTTCCGACCTCAAGGACATAACGTCCAACTCCCGCGAGAACATCGCGGTGCTCACCCTGGAGTTCCAGTACGGAACGGACATCGAGGTGGCCACCAACGACGTGCGCGACAAACTGGACATGGTGGCGCAGACCCTGCCGGACGGCGCTTCTTCGCCCACCATCTTCAAGTTCAGCGCCGAAGACATGCCCATCATGATCCTGTCGGCCACCGCCGACCAGAGCGTATCGGCCCTGGACAAGATTCTGGACGACAAAGTGGCCACTCCGCTGGCCCGCGTCTCCGGCGTAGGTACGGTGTCGGTCTCCGGCGCCCCGCAGCGTGAGATCCAGGTCTATTGCGACCCCAACAAGCTGCAGGCCTATGGCCTCTCGATCTCTTCCATCGCCGCCGTCATCGCCTCCGAGAACCGCAACGTGCCCTCCGGCAACATCGACATCGGCTCCGACACCTATACCCTCCGGATCAAGAAGGAGTTCCAGGACCCGTCCGAACTGATGGACATCATCCTCGGCTCCTACAACGGCAGCGCCATCTACCTCCGGGACGTGGCCCGCGTGTATGACGGCCTGGAAGAAAAATCACAGGAGTCGTTCACCAACGGTGTGCGCGGCGCCCAGATCATCATCCAGCGCCAGTCCGGCTACAACACGGTGAACGTGATCCGTGACGTGAAGAAGGAGCTCGCCAAGCTGGAGCAGACCCTGCCCACGGACATCAAGATTACCACGGTGGTGGACTCCTCGGACAACATCCTCCGCACCATCCACTCCCTGGAAGAGACCATCGTCATCATCTTCCTGGTGGTGATGCTGGTGGTATTCCTCTTCCTGGGCCGATGGAAGGCCACCTTCATCGTGGTGCTCTCCATCCCGGTCGCCCTGCTGGCCTCCCTGATGTACCTGTTCTTCACGGGCAACACCCTGAATATCATCTCCATGAGTGCCCTGGCCATCGCCATCGGCATGGTGGTGGACGACGCCATCGTGGTGCTGGAGAACATTTCCACGCACCTGGAGAGGGGAGAGAAGCCCAAGGAGGCGGCCGTGCACGGAACCTCCGAAGTGGGTATCTCCGTCATCGCATCTACCCTCACCATGCTGTGCGTGTTCATCCCGCTCACCATGATCAACGGCATGACGGGCATCATGTTCAAGCAGCTGGGCTGGATCGTGTCCATCATCATGATCGTGTCCACCACGGCGGCCCTCACCCTTGTGCCGATGATGTGCTCGCTGCTGCTCAGCAACAAGCCCAAGACCGGCAAGCTGTACAAGGCTTTCTTCGGCCCGGTGAACCGCTTCCTGGACGGCATCTCGAACGGCTATTCCCGGATGATCGCCTGGTGCATGCAGCACAAGAAGATCGTGATGCTCCTCGCCATCGTCATCTTCGTGGCGGTGCTGGCCCTCTATGCTCCGCAGATGAAGACCGAATACTTCCCCACGCAGGACCAGGGCCGTCTCAGCGCCACCATCGAACTGCCCATCGGAACGGCGCAGGAAGTCACCGGCGAAGTGGCCGCCCGCATCTACGAGAAGATCGTGGCCGACGTGCCCGAAATCAAGGTGCTCAGCTACAGCTTCGGCCAGGCCGATTCCCAGAATGCCTTTGCCTCCATGCGCAGCAACGGCACCTACCTCATTTCCATGAACATCAACATCGGGTCGATGGAAGACCGCAAGCGCTCCACCTCGGAGATCGCCGACGTGATCCGCGCCGACCTGGCCCTGTTCCCGGAACTTACCCGGGCCACCGTGACCGAAGGCGGCATGGGCATGGGCGGCCGTGCGAGCGTGGTGGTGGAAATCTTCGGCTACGACTTTGAAGAGACGGAAGCCGCCGCCCGCGACCTCCGCCAGAAGATGCTCGCCGATTCCCGCTTCGCCCAGGTCATCCTGAGCCGCGACCAGTACACCCCGGAATACGAGGTGGACTTCGACCGCGAAAAACTGGCCCTGAACGGCCTGTCTTCCACCACGGCCGCAGCTGCAGTAAGTGCAGCCATGAGCGGTACCGTGGCCTCCTTCTACCGCGAGGACGGCGAAGAGTACAACATCCGCGTGCGCTTCGCCCCGGAATTCCGCCAGAGCGAGGAGGACATCGAGAACATCATGGTCTACAATGCCCAGGGCCAGGGTATCAAGGTCCGCGACTTGGGCCGGATCGTGGAGTCCAAGGTGCCTCCCACCATCCAGCGCAAGAACCGCGTGCGGTACATCTCCGTTACCGGCATGATGGCCCGCGGCGCCGCCCTCAGCGAGGGTGTGGAGGCCGTCCAGGGCATCATGGCCGATACGCAGCTTCCTTCGTCCCTGTCCTGGGACATCGGAGGCGACTACGAAGAGCAGCAGAGCATGTTCTCCGACATGCTCCTCCTGATGATCTTGATCATCATCCTGGTGTACATGGTGATGGCCTCCCAGTTCGAATCGTTCATGGGCCCGTTCGTGATCATGTTCTCCATCCCGTTCGCCCTGGTGGGCGTGGCGCTTGGCAACATGCTGCACAGCATGGCCATCGGCGTGATGTCCCTCATCGGCATCATCATCCTGCTGGGTATCGTAGTGAAGAACGGTATCGTGCTCATCGACTATACCATCCTGTGCCAGGAGCGGGGAATGAGCGTGCGTGAATCGTCCGTAGCGGCCGCCAAGAGCCGTCTGCGCCCGATTCTGATGACCACTCTTACCACTGTGCTGGGCATGCTCCCGATGGCCTGGGGCACCGGCGAAGGCTCCGAAATGTGGAAGGGCCTGGGCATCACCGTGGCCTGGGGTCTTTCCATCTCCACCCTCATCACCCTGGTGATCATCCCGGTCCTGTATTGCGGCCTTACGGAACACCGTGCCCGCCGCCGGGAACGCAAGGCTGCCCGCAAGGCCGCCAAGAACTGAATGTCATTCTGAACGAAGTGAAGAATCTATATGAAAGCGATTTTTATTGCCTATAACCAGGCGTACAACCAGGAGATCGTAGAACTCCTGGCAGGACTGGGCCAGCGGGGCTACACCGTCTGGGAAGAGATCGGCGGCCGCGGCAGCGTGGACGGGGAACCGCATCTGGGGAACCATGCCTGGCCCACCCAGAACCATGCCCTCCTCACCGTCGTGGAGAACGACCTGGCTCCCAAAGTGATGCAGGAACTCCGGAAAACGGATGCCGCCAACGGAAAACTGGGGCTCCGGGCTTATGTTCTCCCCGTAGAAGACGTTTTATAAAAAAATGCTTATATTTGTGGGAATATAAAACCAATGACTATGGCAAAAGTAGCAACCAATACCAATTTTGACGAGCTGCTGCAAGACAGCAAGCTTGTCGTCGTGGACTTCTGGGCCACCTGGTGCGGCCCCTGCCGCATGCTCTCTCCGCTCCTGGACGAGGTCGAGGAAGAAATGGCCGACAAGATCCAGGTCGTGAAGGTAAACGTCGACGACGCCGAGGAGGTGGCCGCCCGTTTCCGCATCATGAACATCCCCACGCTGCTGTTCTTCAAGGGCGGTCAGCTGGTGGACAAAACCGTGGGCGCCATGCCCAAGAATGTACTTGTAGAAAAAATCAACGCTAACTTGTAAAAGATTATGAAAAAGCTTTTGACTTTGGTGGCCGTGCTTTTCGCCTCCGCTACCATGGCTCACGCCCAGTTCGGTATCATCGGCGGTATCAATATCTCCGGAACCACGCTGGATACCCAGAATATCTGGAACAACGCCCAGAATGTGACCCTGTATCATATCGGCGTCGCCTATAAGTGGAACCTCGGCATGGGCTTCGCCCTGCAGCCGGCCCTCACCTATGAAATGAAGGGTGCCAACCTGGGATCCACCACCTCCGTCGAGGGCTGGAAACTGACCGACCTGGACATCAACACCAAGTCCGGCTACCTGGAGCTGGGCGCCGGCCTGCAGTGGGGGCCGGACCTCATCGTGGCCCGTCCTTTCGTCATGCTCCAGCCTTATCTGGGCTATCAGATCGTGGCCTCTGACAAGAGCAGCGCTTCTGTCCTGGATGCCGTAACCTTCAATTCAGACTCTTACAACAAGGCCATCAATGCTGCCAAGAGCAAGCTCGAGTATGGTGTCGGCATCGGCGTGGGCGTAGAGTTCCTCAAGCGTCTCCAGCTCACTTTGCAGTATTTCAAGAACCTGGGTAACCTGTACAACAACGACGGAAGCCTCTCTACGGCAGAATGGGAAACTGTCAAGGACATCAAGAGTTACAACGGCGTCAAGGTGAGCCTGGGCATTTTCTTCTGATGACACAGAAACAGATAAGTATATTCTGTTCGGCCAGTTCAACCATTGATCCGAAGTATAACCAGGCAGCGCGTGAACTTGTTCGCGCGCTGCACGCTTTGGGTTATTCGGTGGTTTCCGGCGGCGGAGCCAGGGGTACCATGGGTGCCATTACGGACGAATCCATCAAGGTGGGCGGCCGTCATGTGGCCGTGTTGCCCCGCTTCATGAAGGGACTGGAGAATCCCGGCCTGAGCGAGGTGCTCTGGACGGACACCATGTCGGAGCGGAAGGAAAAGATGCGGGAGGGCAGCATGGCCGCCATCGCGCTCCCGGGCGGCATCGGCACGCTGGATGAGTTCGCCGAAACCCACACCCTCAGGAAGTTGGGAAAGTTCCAGGGAGAACTGTACCTGCTGAACCTGGACGGCTTCTATGATCCGTACCTGGCTTATCTGAGGCATTTGGTAAAGCATCACATGCTGGAGGAGCCGGATCTTGCCCTCGTGCATGTGGCTTCTTCCGTAGATGAAATGACGGCTTTTTTCAAGTAGATGGAAATCGGGGGAATCAAAGAGTATCTGGCTGAGTGGCTGGGGCGCGTGCAGGACTGTGTAAACACCTCCCTGAAGAGCGATATCGCCCTTTTGAATGCCACCAACCGTTCCTTGCAGGAGCATTCCGGCAAAATGTTGAGGCCGATGCTGGCCCTCCTTTGCGGCGGGGCATGCGGAAAACTGAATGAAGATACGGTGCGGTTCGCCGCATCGGCCGAACTGATGCACAATGCAACCCTGCTGCACGATGACGTGGTAGACCATTCCGGCGAACGGAGGGGGCATCCTACGGTTTTTTCCATGCTGGGCGGATCTCCGGCCGTGCTCATCGGCGATTACTGGCTGGTACGGTGCATGCAGACCATCCTGTCGGCCGCCCACGACAGTGAAAGGGTGCTGCGCGTTTTCTCCGGAACGCTTTCGGACTTGGCCGAAGGGGAACTCCTGCAGATGGAAAAGGCTTCTTCCTGCGACACGACCCGGGAAGATTACCTCCGGATCATATACAACAAGACGGGCTCCCTGTTTGAGACGGCCGCCGTGTCCGCCGCCATTTCGGTCCATGCCTCGGACCAGGCCCGTACTGCCGTCGGCAGCTACGCCAGGAATCTGGGCATCGCCTTCCAGATCAAGGACGATATCCTGGATTACGAGGCCGACGAGGCCACGGTGGGAAAGCCCGTGGGAATCGACCTGATGGAACAGAAAATCACCCAGCCGCTGCTGTGTGCCCTGGAAAATGTGCCTGTCGCCCGGGCGGAGGAAATACGCCGGAAGGTGGCCCTGATCAGCGACAGTCCCTCCCAGGCGGAGGAAGTCCGCTCGTTCGTGCTGGAGCAGGGGGGGATCGACCTGGCGAAAAAAGTGCTGGAAGAATTTGTAAACAAGGCAATTGCCTGCCTGGAGCCGCTCCCGGACACTCTGGAAAAAGGTTTCCTGGCCGATCTGGCCCGTTACGTGGGCCTGCGAAGCAATTAGAGAATGAAAGTCTATGGGAATACGGAACTTGTGGACGCCCTTCACCGGATGGTGGAGAGCGGCCATATCCCGCACGCCATGCTCTTTCATGAGGATGACGGCGGCGGCGCGTTTCCCATCGTCCTGAACTTCCTGGAGGCCCTCTACGGCGGGTCTCCCCGGGTGCAGAAACTCATCCATCCGGACATCCATTTCGTATTTCCGGTGGCTGGAAGCGACCGTCCTGTGTCGCTCCAGTACATTGTCCCTTTCCGGCAGCTTCTCGCGGAGAATCCCTGGTTCTATGAGAATGAGCTGTATGCCGCCATCGGCATTGAGGGGAAGCAGAGCGGCATTTCCGTAAATGAAGCCCGTTCCATCCTGGACCGGCTGTCCCTTTCGGCCGTGGAAGGCGGATACCGGAGCGTAGTGCTTTATCTGCCGGAAAAACTGAACATGCAGGCGGCCAACGCCCTTCTGAAAATGGTGGAGGAACCGCCGCAGAAGACCCTTTTCCTCTTTATTACGCATGCCCCTGAAAAGGTGCTGACCACCATTGCCTCGCGTTGTCTGCAGATGCGCGTACAGCCGCTTTCGGCCGAGGCCCAGCGGGAAGTGCATGCCCGCGAGGCGGCGGACAATACGGTGCTGGCCGACCTTTTTCACGACTTGATGCATGCGCTGGTGGGGAAGGACCTGCTCTCCGCACTGGAAACCGGTGAGGCGCTGTCGGCCCTGGAGTCCCGCGAGAAACAGAAGGCCTTCTGCCGGCTTTCTTCGGCCGCCCTCCGCAACATCTTCCTGCTTCAGCAGAAGATGCCGCAGCTGGTGCAGGTCTCTTCCGACGAACTGGCCTTCTACCAGCAGATGGCATCGGCCGTGAAACCGGCTTTCCCTCGTCTGGCCATGGGCTGCCTGGACCGGGCGCTGCTCCTGATAGAAAGGAATGTGAATCAGAAAATCCTTTTCACCGACCTGGTGAATCAATTATATATACGTGTCTGACATGGACTATTCGAACGAAACCATCCAATACGACTGCTTCCGGGGCTGTACGGTCACCATCGATGAGCAGACCGGCGACAGGGACATCCGCTATCGCCAGGGATGCTGCAAGCTGGAGGTGTACGATACCCTGAAGGGAATTCCCCAGGAACAGTTCGATTCCTACTTTGAAGTACGCTTCAAGAATACCCGGAAAGGCTTCTATGTGAACGCTTCCGGCCAGAGCGTCAAGACGGGCGACCTGGTGGTGGTGGAGGCTGCTACGGGGCACGACCTGGGCATCGTGACGCTGGAGGGCCCCGCAGTGGGTCGCCAGATGAAGTGCAAGAATATCGACCCGGAGACGTCGGAAATCCGCAAGATTTACCGCAAGGCGCGACCCTTCGACATCGAGCGCTGGCAGGAGGCCATCGCCCGCGAACAGGAGACGATGATCCGTGCCCGCGTGCTGGCGGCGAACCTGGGGCTTGAAATGAAAATCGGCGATGTGGAATTTCAGGGCGACGGCACCAAGGCCATCTTCTATTACATTGCCGACGGCCGCGTAGACTTCCGCCAGCTGATCAAGGATTTTGCCGAAGAATTCCGCATCCGGGTGGAGATGAAGCAGATCGGCGCCCGTCAGGAGGCCGGGCTCATCGGCGGACTGGGTGTCTGCGGACGGGAACTCTGCTGCGCCAACTACATCACTGAATTCAAGTCGATTACCACCTCTGCCGCCAGGGCTCAGGAGCTTTCCCTGAACCCGCAGAAACTGGCCGGCCAGTGCGGGAAGCTCAAGTGCTGCCTCAATTATGAGGTGGCGACCTACCTGGATGCCCACTCCCGCATCCCCCGCGTGGCGGAACCGCTTGAACTGCAGGACGGTCCGGCCTATCTGGTAAAGACGGACATCTTGGCAGAAAAGCTGTACTTCTCCTATGAGAAAGGATCTCTGGCCCAGGTCTTTCCGCTGACGGCCGACGAGGTCCGCGAAATCCAGGAAATGAACCGCCGGGGCGAAAAGCCCGCCACCCTCCGTCAGGACGATGTGTCCATGCCGGAATTCATTTCAGCGGTGGGGGACGATGCCATCAACCGCTTCGACCCGGAAAAGCGCAGGAAACGCCGGAAGAACAAAAGCCGCGGCCGCAAGCAAGGTGGCGGCGGTGGCCAGAAACCGGCCAAAACCGAGTAGCCATTTGCGTCGAATCCTCTCATATCTGATTCTGTTCCTGGCAGTTGTAGCCTGCGGGGAGCCGCTCTCCGTAGAAAAATTCATCCCAGCTCCCGGTCCGTACGAGTTCCAGGTGGACATGACGGACACCCTGGGCTCTTACAAACTGGATTTCTACACCCGGCTGGATGGTTTTCCGGAGAAGCTGGACGAGGCCGGCGAACTGCCGCTTCGGATAACCTGGGAATCGCCTTCCCATGCCACCTTTACGGAGAATGTGAACCTGCCTCTGCAGGGGCGTTCCACGCTTTTCTCCCGCCAGGTCTTTCAACCGTACCGGAACCGGATGCGTCCGCAGGAGCCCGGCGTGTGGAAACTGACTGTAGCCGTGCCCTATTCCGATGGGCGGGATGTGCTGAGAGGCCTGGGGCTTGTTGTGACTCAATCGTTTGATTGACGGTTTGTTGTGTGAAACATTGTAAAACAGGTGTTTATGGGACATGGGAAACTTCGCAAATTTGCCGAGAACGAGACCTTCCGCTGCTTGTTGCAGCCGGATGCGCAGGCGGTGCTGGACAAGCAGCCCGGTTCCCGGGAACTGAAACTCCACGACCACGCCATCAAAGGCCGATGGGGCAGCGAAATGTTCGGAAACAGCCATCCCATCGTCCTGGAACTGGGGTGCGGAAAGGGGGATTATACCATCGCCCTCGCCCTCAGGCATCCGGAAATCAATTTCATCGGCGTGGACATCAAGGGCGCCCGCCTGTGGAAAGGGGCTAAATTCGCTACGGAGAACGCCCTGCCCAACGTGGCGTTCCTGCGCACCAGAATCGAGTTCATTGAGGCTTTTTTCGGCCCGGAAGAAGTTTCCGAAATCTGGCTCACGTTCTCCGATCCCCAGCTGCGCGGCAGTGAGAACTCCCGCCTCAGTTCGCCCCTCTTCCTGGAGCGCTACCGGAAATTCCTCCGCCCCGGCGGCATCGTGCATCTCAAGACCGACTCCCGCTTTCTCTATGAATACACATCGGCCGTTGTTAAAGCCAATGACCTGACGGTGCTTGCGGCCGGGACAGATATCTATCACAATCCCATCGATGCACCGGCAGAGGTGACGCAGGTGCAGACTTTCTACGAGAAGATGTTCCTCGAGATGGGGCTGCCCATCACTTACCTGGCCTTCACCATCGACCACGAAGGCCCCTACGCCTTCCCCGGCGAAGCTTTCGACCACGACTACTGGCTGGAAGCCGAAGGTCCCCGCCGCAGCTTCTCCCACCAGCCGGCGAAGAAAGCATAGGCGTTACTTCTTTTTTCCGTATCGGACGTCTGCTTCGCTGAGAAAAGCTGCTTTTCTCGGCGAAATGCGGTATCCGTCAACTACTTCTGTCGGTTTCCTATACCGTTTGATGGAAATGATGTCCTCTCCCAAAGCGGCTTCTATTTCTGCAATCGTCCTGACGGTAAAGTTGTGCTTCCCGGACAACCAGGTAGAAACTAGCGCTTCTTTTTTTCCTGTCGCCCTTGCCAAGTCGGCTTGAGTCCAGTTTTTTCGAATGAGAATCTCATGAATTCTCAGCGCAATATCAAAAGTGTAATTTATTTCTTTTCTTACACTTTCCGGGACTTTCTCCAAAGCCTCCCTGAATACTGGATTGATGTAGGTTGTTTTTTCCATATCATTCAATATCAAGTGTCAATGTTCCGTGTTTTTGTTTATTCCGAGGTTCTGTCAGGAGAGGGATGGCGCAAATGCGGTCCCGGATATTACCCTCCGGCCTGGTTTCGTTTTCCAATGCGCCTTTCAGGCCGATGGTTTGAATTGTGGCCAGAATTCTGTTTAGATCGCTCCGTAGAAAAGGGTCTTCGGTATCTTTATAGCAGATATAGAATTATTCAAATTCTGAAGAAGCGTCATCGGAAAAGCGGATACTGAACACATCTGCTTTCTCTGTAAGTAGTATAGGTATGAAGGCAATCGTTCTCATGTTTTATTTTTACAAATTTAGATATAAATTGGGTCACACGCAAAATTCCGTGGACATGCAATCAATTAACTTGCGCGTTAACTATATTTTCACTATTTTTGCAATTTGAAAAAAAGAAAGACCTATCAGATACAGAAGATATCACGTTTGCAATGAGAAACAGGCAGGAATGGTTCAATGAGAAGATGGCGGCAGTATCTCCGGAGATTGTGTCCGAGGTGCAGTTGTCGGCCGATATCATTGCCCGCATTGACGCCATCCTCAAACAGAAGAACATGACGCAGAAGGACCTTGCCCGCAAGATGGGGCGGTCGGAAGCTGCCATATCGCGGTGGACGTCGGGCTTTCCCAACCTCACGCTGAAATCCATTGCCGAGATTTCCACCGCCCTTGGCGAACCCCTGATAAAGGTTACAGAATAAATGACTATATCCTTGTCATATTTCTTCGCTTCTAATGCTCTCCTCACAATCAGGGGGGGGTATAACCATCTTGTAATCAATAACATATCAGTATTTTGTCGCGGACTCCGCAAGGATCTCCGCGGCCTTTCGTGTACCTGCATGAACAATAATTCAAACAACTCATAAAACAATGGAAATCAAGAAAAAAGAATTGTACCTTTCACCGGAGGTCAAGACCTTCGAGGTGAAGATTGAAGGCGTCATCTGCGGCAGCCTCACAGACCCTAATGACTACAACAATGGCGGCGATCCGTTCGCATTTTAAACAATGGAGGAAACGACAATGAAGAAAGTATTTGGAATCGCAGCCCTGCTGCTTGCATTTGTAGCGTGCAACAAAGTCGAAACGGAAATCACGCCAGTAGAACAGCCGTCTGACAGCAAAGGCATCACCATCACAGCCACACTGGCTCCCAAGACGGCCGTCACCAAGGCCGTGGCCGACAACGGAGACAACAAGATAACCGTAACTTGGTCCGTGAATGAGCATATCGCCATTCTTTACGATAAGGACGGCGCACAAGTGGCCGATGCCACCATCACCGCCGTGGACGGAACCACTGGCGCTGCCACTATTTCGTTCACCGTAGTGAGCGGCACCGCCGACAACACCGCCTGCACATTGGTCTATCCGTACTCCGCCGCCATGGATGACAAGAGCGGCGTAAAGGATGCCGCCACGCTGCTCTCCGCCCAAGACGGCACGCTCAATGCCAACCTTGATGTGCGTGTAGGCGCTGGCACCATCC
>JAFUWW010000089.1 GCA_017471085.1 Bacteroidales bacterium
ATGGGCCTCACCTGGAGGTTCAAGATCTACAATCGCTAGTTTTTAAGCAGCGACACGGCCTTCTCCACGTCCTTCTCTTCCACCACCAGGGAGATGCTCAGTTCTTCTCCACCCTGGGCCGATGCGATGATATTGATGCCTGCGGAGCCCAGTGCGCCGAACACCTGGCCGGAAGTGCCGGGGAGGTTGCGCATGCGGCTGCCGAAAACCGTGACGATGCCCACTTCCTTGTTGAGCACCACCACATCGTCCAGCGGGAGCAGCGGATTGTCTCTGAAAAGGCTCTGAAGCGCATTCTGCGTGCGTTCTTTATCTTCGGTCCTAACGGCGAAACTGATGCTGTATTCGGACGATGTCTGGGCGATGAAGCGGACATTCACCCCTTCCTTGGCCAGGCAGGAGAAAATAGAGGAGGACATGCCCACCCTGCCCAGCAGGCCGGTACCGTAGACCGTGACCAGCGTAAGGTCTTTGTCCCAGATGACATCACGCTTGTGGGCGGAACCGGTGGAAATGATGGTTCCTTCGAAGGCGGCGTCCGTGATGTCTTTCACCAGGATGGGAATTTCCGCATTCTTCGCAGGCCAGATGGCGCTGGAAGCAAAAGGCGCATGGGAGGCCGATGCGCAGAAGTGCGCTGCCTCGTCGTAAGTCATGGCAGGGATGCCTTCGATTCCCTTTCCTTCGATATAGAAAACGATGCTTTCCGCCTTGAGGGTCGCGCCGATCAGGGAGGCCATCAGGTGGGAGCCGTCCTTGCCCACCCGCACCACATAGCCGGAATCCAGCAGGCCGTAACCGCCGGAGATGACCATGGAGCCTTCTGCAGCGACACGCGCACGGATCTGCTCCTGGGAACGGATCCAGTCGAAATGCTGCACGCCCCGGCCGTCCTCATGGCAAAGCATGAGTTCCGTGCCGTCAACCAGGACGCCGCCGACACGGTCGTTCACCGCCTCTGCGCAGAGACGGGCGCAACGGGCCATCACATAGTCCTGGATGGCGATTTTGGAGGCCATCACATACATGCCTTCCCGCAGATAGGCCGATATGGAATCGATGATCTGGGCGGCCTTTTCCTGATAGGCGGGAGAATCCGACAAAGCCCGGAAATAGGACCTGACCTGTTCTATTTCTTCGGCGGCGGACTTCTTTTCCAGGATGGTTTTCCGGATGGCTTCCCGCAATATGTTCTCAATTTGTTTCTCCGGCCGGACAACGGCCACGATACCCTTGCCGCACTGGGCGGCAATCTGCCGGATCGTATCCTGCTTCAGCAAAAAAGACTTGACTATCATCGTTCAGGTTATTTATGGGTCAAAGTTACAAAGTTTCCTCAATAAAGCCAATTATCTTGAAAACATTTCGTATATTTGACCTGATGACACCGCTTGAGGCACTGAAGAAATACTGGGGCCACGAAAGTTTCCGTCCCATGCAGGAAGAAATCATCCGAGAAGCCCTGGATGGTAAGGACGTTCTGGCCATCCTTCCCACCGGCGGCGGCAAGTCGGTGTGTTTTCAGGTACCGGCACTGCTGAAAGACGGCATCGCCCTGGTGGTCACCCCCCTTATCGCCCTCATGAAAGACCAGGTGCAGAATCTGGAAGAAAGGGGCATCCGGGCCATCGCGGTCCATGCCGGCATGGACCGCCGCCAGGTAGACCTGGCCCTGAACAATGCCGCCTACGGCGATTTCAAATTCCTGTACCTGTCGCCGGAGCGCCTCAAGACACAGCTTTTCCGGAGCTATCTCTCCGTCCTGAACATCTCCTATATCGTCGTGGACGAGGCGCACTGCATCTCCCAGTGGGGCTATGACTTCCGTCCGGACTACCTGGAAATCGGCCAGCTCCGGGAACGGGTGGACGCCCCGGTCATCGCCCTTACGGCCACCGCCACACCGGATGTGGCCGGGGACATCATGGACCGTCTCCGGTTCAAGGAACCGAACCTGCTCAAATCCGGCTTCGAACGTCCGAACCTGAGTTACATCGTCCGCAAGACGGAAGACAAACTGGGGCAGATCAGAAGCGTCTGCGAAGGGGTTCCCGGCACCGGCATCGTCTATGTGAGAAGCCGCAGCAGGGCGGAGGAAATCGCCGCCGCACTCCGCCAGGCCGGCATCCAGGCCGACCACTACCACGCCGGGCTGGGCGGCAGCCTGCGCTCGCAGAAACAGGAGCAGTGGAAAAGCGGGCACACCCGCGTGATGGTATGCACCAACGCCTTCGGAATGGGCATCGACAAGGCCGATGTGCGCTTCGTGGTACACTCGGACCTGCCGGACAGCCCGGAAGCCTATTTCCAGGAAGCCGGACGCGCCGGGCGGGACGGGAAGCCCTCCTGGGCCGTTCTCCTGTGGAACGGGACGGACATCCGCCGCCTCAAACAGATCGAGCAGGTCTCCTTCCCGTCGCTGGATTTCATTGAAGATATTTACGAGAAGCTGCACATTTTCTTCGAAATCCCCTACGACACGGGCATGGGCCGGATGCTCAAGTTCGACCTCGCAGCCTTCTGCCAGCGGTTCCGCCTGCAGTCCTCCCCCGCCTGGTACGCCATCAAATATATCGAGCGGGAAGGCCACTGGAGCATTTCGGAAGACATGGACATCCAGACCCGGATCAGGATCGACGTGGACAGGACCGCCCTGTACGGCATCGACCTGCCGGGCAAGGAAATGCCGGGCCTGCTGGAACAGCTCATGAGAAGCTATACGGGCATCTTCTCCAACGTCACCCCCATCGACGAGGAATTCATCGCCGGGAAATGCGGGATATCGGTCCCCCACCTCAGGGAACTGCTTTACCAGCTGAGCGTCAACCATATCATCCGGTACATTCCGGCCGACCACGCCACGGTCATCTGCCTGCAGCACCCGCGCCTGCACCCCGGCGACGTGCAGCTTACTCCCAAACGCCACAAGATGCTGCGGGAGGCCTACGGAAAACGGATGACCACCATGACGGAATTCGTGGAAGAGGAAACGGAGTGCCGGTCGCAGTTCCTCCTCCGCTACTTCGGCCAGGAAACATCGGCCCCGTGCGGAAAATGCGACATCTGCCGGAGGGCCGCCCGGGGGGAGAATCTGGAAAGACAGCTCAGGGAATTCATTGCGGCCCGGGATGGCCGATATTCCCTGCAGGACCTCCGGAAAGCCTTCGGCCCGGCGGAAGACCGCTGGACAGGAATCCTCAGGACGCTGATCGACCAGGGCGAAGTTCCGCCTTATTTACAATAATTATTGTATCTTTGCAGCCGGAAAAAACGGCACGATGGGAAGCACGAAAGACATATTGCTGGGACGCATCCGCTCCGGAGAGCCGCTGAGCCTGGGCCAGCGGCTGCGCCTTTGCCTGATGCTCAGCTATCCGGCCATCCTGGCGCAGCTCTCGTCCGTGATGATGCAGTATATCGACACCTCCATGGTGGGCCATCTGGGTCCGGAGGCGGGCGCTTCCATCGGCCTGGTTTCCACCTGCCTGTGGCTCATGGGCGGTTTCGGGATGGCCGCGACCAGCGGTTTTTCCGTACAGGTGGCGCACCATATCGGCGGCAACGACTTCCGCGGAGCGCGGGACATCCTCCGCCAGGCCCTGGTCTGTGTGCTGGGTTTCAGCGGGGTCATCGCCCTTCTGGGAATCTCCGTTTCGCAGCAGCTGCCCTTCTGGCTGGGCGGCGGTGAAGACATCGCAGCCGACGCTTCCAAGTATTTCCTCATCATGTCGCTGTTCATGCCGGCCATGCTGCTGGACTGGATGTGTGCGGCCATGCTGCAGGCCAGCGGCAACATGAAAGTGCCCAGCATCCTGAGCATCGGCATGTGCCTGATGGACGTGGCCTTCAACTACCTGTTCATCTATGTGCTGGACATGGGCGTAGTGGGAGCGGCCCTCGGCAGCGGCCTGGCGGAGGTCATCACCGGCCTCCTCATGTTCTCTTTCCTGGCTTTCCGCTCTCCCGAACTCAGGCTCAACCACGAGCGCGGCAGCTACCGCCCCACGGAACCCGTCATCCGGAAGGCCCTGAATATCAGCGGCCCCATGGCGCTGCAGAACGTCCTCATGCGTGGCGGATACATTGCCGCCACCGTCATCGTCGCCCCGCTCGGAACCATCGCCATCGCAGCCAATTCCTTCGCTATCACGGCAGAGAGCCTCTGTTATATGCCCGGCGCCGGCATTGCCGATGCGGCCACCACCCTGGTGGGCCAGTCCATCGGGGCGCGCAGGAAAGAGCTGGCCCGGCAGTTCGCCTGGATCAACACCCTCATGGCCATGGGCATCATGGGATTCCTGGCCATCCTCATGTATATTTTCGCTCCGCAGATGATGGGGCTGCTGTCGCCCGATGCGGCCGTGATCGACCTGGGAGCCCGGGTGCTCCGGATAGAGGCATTCGCGGAACTGGGCTATGCCGCCGCCATGGTAGCCTACGGCGCCTGCGTGGGTGCGGGAGACACCAAGTGGCCCAGCATCATGAATTTCGGGTCGATGTGGGTGGTGCGCATCATTCCCGCCATCTTCCTCACGAGGATGTACGGGCTGGTGGGATTCTGGATCTGCATGGCGGTGGAACTCACCTTCAGAGGCGCCATCTTCCTGGTACGCCTTCACCGCGGACGCTGGCTCAACGCCGCGTAATTACAGAGAAAGCAACGGAGAAGCTTCGCCCCGGCGGAGCACCCTGAGGCCGATGGTGCCCGGTTTTACGCCGGCGGCCGAAAGAGCCGCACTGGTGCAGTCGTAAGCCAGCTGCGGCGTGTTGTTGTTACCGCTCAGGTGACACAGGAAGATGTTGTCGAGACCGGGATGAAGGAGCCTCACCACCGCCTCGGCGCAGTCTTCGTTGGACAGATGTCCGTTTCCATGGAAAATCCTGTCTTTCAATTCCTGCGGATAACTGCCGTTCAGCAGCATTTCCTGGTCGAAGTTGGACTCGATCACCAGCGTCGTCGCCAATGCTCCCCATTTCATGGCTTCCTCGGTCACATGGCCCAGGTCGGTCATCAGCACGAACAGCTGTTCCCCGCAACGGATGGCGTACCCTACGCACTGGGTGGCATCGTGCGGGACTTCGAAATACTGCACGTCGAAATCTGGCGTCACCGGATTCCAGACTCCTCTGGCCAGATCCTGCCGGCAACTGCCAATCCATTCCTTCGTGAAAGGATGCTTCAGCAAGGCGCCGTGAAGGAGAGGCGTCGTCCACACCGGAACGGAAATGCGCTTGCAGAAAGAGCCCAGGCTGCGGATATGGTCGCCGTGGTCGTGGGTGACCAGGATGGCGCTGATGCGGTCCATGCCCAGTCCGACGGCCTCCATCTCCTTTTTTACCCGGCGGAGACTGACTCCAGCATCTATCAGGATGCCGGACGAGGGGCCCAGCAGAAGGGAACAGTTTCCGCAGCTGCCGCTGGAGAAGCTGATGAATCGCATCATAACTGCTCCTCCTCCTTGCAATAACGGGCTATGGCCGGATAGGCGGCGTCTACGCCCAATTCCCCTGCGCGGGACAGGTCGATACAGCCTTTCTCCTTGTCTTTCAGATAAATGAGCACCAAGGCGCGGTTGAAGTAGGCATCGGCCATCCAGGGATACAGCTGGATGGCTTTGTCGTAGCTGTCGATCGCTTCCACGAAACGGGAACTGAGGACATACAGATTGCCCAGGTTGAACTGGATGTACGGGAAGGAGGGCAGCTGGGCGGCGGCGGCCTCCATGTCGGCGAGAGCCTCTGAATAGTCGTATTCCTGCGTGACCTGCTCGCGCACGCGGGCGCGGGTGTTGCGCTGGTCGTCCATGGTGAGCGTCTGCACGTTGGATTCAAAGGAGGCGATGAACTCGATCATCTCGGCGCGGAGCACGCCCCGGTTCATCAGGTAGAACGCTTTGTAATAAGGATCGTAGGCCCCGGAATCCTTCGATTCCGCCGAAGCCGTGAACAGCTGAAGGGCCTGGGAGTACTGCCGTTTCCCCAATTCCTGCAGCCCCTTCAGGAACAGGCCGGAAGGGCCGCTGCCGGGATCGGCGTCCAGCAGGGACTGTGACGGCGTCTCGTCCTTGGAGGAGGTGACCACCACGGGCAAAGGAAGCGATGCGGTGAACTGTTCCAGCAGGCGGTTTTCGTACTTGTGCTCCAGGGCGTAGTTGGTGAGGTCTGCCTTGTCCGTAAGGGCGAACCGGTAGAGCGGCTTCAGGTTGATGTCTACGTCGCGGTGACGGAGCATCTCGTCTTCGAAGCCGGATCGGGCGAAATCGGCGTCCAGGGCCAGCAGGCTGCTGTATTTCTTGGTGGTATCGGCGAAATCGGCCCCCGCCGCAGTGGAACTGCGGTATTCGGCGACCTTGCGCTGCGCAATCCGGTAGTCTTCGCGGGAGGCACGCGTCATGCCCATCTGCAGTTCTACATAAGCGCGGTTCTGGTAGGCCTTGGCAAAGTCCGGATACAGCTCGATGGCTTTGTTGTAATCGGCCAGGGCATCGTCCCATCTTTGCATGTCGATGAAGAAGCCGGCCCGGTTGAAGTATGCCAGCACGTTGCCGGGATTGATGGCGATTACGCGGTCCATATCCGAGAGTGCCGCCTGGTAATCCCCGACCTGGGCCGACAGGAGGCTCCGGTTGTACAGGGTGAGGGCGTTGCCGGGTTCATAGTCCAGCACTTTGTTCAGGTCGGCCATGGCAGCGTTCAGATTGCCCAGCTCGGAATGGACCAGGGCGCGCTGGAAATAGGCCAGCGTCATGGTGGAATCCAGTTCTACGGCCCGGTTGTAATCGCTCATGGCTTCATCGTAAGAGCCCCGGGACGCCTTCAGGCCGCCCCTCCGGATATAGCCTTCCGGTTCGAACCGGTCCAGTTTGATGGCTTTGTCGTAATCCTGCAGGGCTTTGAGCGTATCGCCCAGGAAAAGATAGGAAGCGCCGCGGTTCAGGTAGGTGGAAGGGTCCTTGGGCTCCTGGCGGATGTATTTGTCAAAATCGGCGATAGCCCTCTCGAACTGGCGGCTCAGGAAATAGGTGACACCCCGCGTGAAATACAGGCCGGACGACCCGGGACGGAGCCGGATGGCTTCCGCCAGATCTTTCAGGGCGGAATCGTAGTCGCCGGAACGGCTTTCCGTGATGGCCCGGTAATGGTATCCGGAGGTGAAAACAGGATTGAGCCGGACAGCTGTGGAGAAATCGGCCCTGGCACCGCGGATATCTCCAAGGTTGTATTTGGCGATACCCCTGTAGAAGAAGGTCCAGTGGTCAGTAGAGTCCAGCTGGGCCAAGATGTTGAAATTGGCCAGCGCTTCGGTCAGGCGTCCGTCCTGCAGGGCGTTGCGCCCCCGGAAGGAGAAGACATCCTTGTCATACTGCGCCCTGGCCGTCAGGATGGCGGCCAGAAGCAGCAGAACTGTGAGCAATGTCTTTTTCATAATCTTTCCTGCGCTGAATTTGCCAATTTCGCGCCAAAAAGCAAATTTACGAAATAAATTGCGACTTATTGCAGATTACCCTGTTTTTCGTTAAATTCGTGGCGTTATTTAATGCATATTCTGACATTACCGGCCGCATTTTTCTCATGGGCATGTGGGTGCGGCCGGATCATTGCAAGCAATATGCCCAAAAGAGAATGGCAAAGATAGTCGGCATATTTGTCTGTTTTGCACTGCTCGCAGGCTTCCCTGGCCTGTGCAAGGCCCTGCCGGACGGCGGAGCGCCGGACCGGCCTGCCCGCATTACCGTGAGTACGCTCAATGCCGAAATGGTGCTGGACTCCCTCACGCTCCGCAGCCAGGTAGAGTACATGTGCGCTCCCTCGACAGGCGGCCGGGCGGCCGGGACCAAGGGGTCGCAGCGGGTCATCGGCTGGATCGGAGACCATTTCCAGACCTGGCACCTCAAAACCATAGACGGCACCTTCTATCACGGATTCCGGACCGGGAAAGGGGCTTTCGCCCGCAATGTCATCGGCTATATCCCCGGCAGCCTGGAGCAGGAACGGTTCATCGTGGTAATGGCTCATTTCGACAATCTGGGCACCCTGAACGGCACTTTTTATCCCGGGGCCGACAGCAACGCCTCCGGAGTGTCCGCCCTCCTGTCTCTGGCCAGGATGTTCGCAGAGATGCGCGACTGCGGAAAAACCTATTCCCACAGCCTGCTGCTGGTGGCGCTGGATGCCAAAGAGCAGGACCTGGCCGGATCCGCCGCCCTTCTCAGCCTTCTGGAGAAACATGGCATGCCCGTAGACCTGGTGGTAAACCTGGACCAGGTGGGGTCCGTGCTGGCTCCGCTGCACAAAAACCGGACAGATTACCTGATGATGCTCTGCGAAAAGAACGACGGCAACCGCCTCACGCTGGAACGGGCCAATGTCACTCCTGGGCTGGAGATGGACCTCGCTTTTGACTATTACGGGAGCAAGGACTTCACCAACCTGTTCTACCGCCGGGTAAGCGACCAGCGCGTCTTCCTGGAAAAAAGCATTCCGGCCGTGATGTTCACCTCCGGCATCACCCTCAACAACAACAAGACCTACGATACCCCCGAGACCCTCAATTACACCGTCCTGCAGAAGCGGGTACGGCTCATCTTCCACTTCCTGCACCGCCTTCTGTAGATAACTTGACTTTTTCTGCAGATTTCCTTATATTTGTAAGTTAAAGCATACTCTATGATCGGTATAATTGTACCCAAGGGCGATGACACCCTGTTTGGCACGCTGATTTGCCAGAAAGACAAGGATTTCAACATTTATGTGCCCGCCGCCGACCCGGTGGCGGAAGCCTATGAAGGCCAGTTGCCCATCCACCGCGGCGGACTGAACGACGTACAGGAGCCCTATGCCTGGATTCTGGAATCCGGAGCCCTGCCGGACCAGGACTTTATCCGCCGGGCGCACCGCACCATGGGCCGGCATCCCGAATTCTCCGTCTACCATGCAAACCTTCCTGAAACGGAGGCATTTCCGCGTGTTCTGAAAGGTGAGAAACTCTTCCGGAAACTGGTCATTGAACAAATGCCCGCCCCCCTGTCGTCCTTTGTCTTTGAAACAGCCCGGCTCAAGGAAAAAGCGGTCTTCCGGGCCGATGGAACCCTGGAGCCTTTCGGCACCATCCTGGCGACAGGCGCCGCCACGGGGGTACGCAATATCTGGCATCAGCAGCTTGTCTGGAACGCTCCCGCCCTTTCTGCAGACCCGGTCTCCCTAGAAAAGCAGGTCCGCGAACGGTTGGATTTCCTTCACTGGAGCGAATCTTTCTACGGGGAGAATTACCCGGTCGGGACAGGCGACAGGCTGGAACTGATTGCCATCGAGCTGGCCAAACTGTTCCCCAGCTACTCGGAAGAGGCGTTGAAAGAGATGCTCTACAGTTTCCAGGCCGCCTCCGGAGCTGTCCGGAAACTGCGGGCCTCATCGGCCTTGAAGAGAGCCCTGAAGGCCCGCCAGCAAGAACTGAAATAAAACGGACCGGATGCGAGATTTTCTGAAAATGATGAGGCAGTACGCCTCCCCGTATAAAGGCTACCTGGGCGGAGCCGTGGTGCTGAACACCCTTTCGGTGGTGTTCAACATCTTCTCGTTCGCGGTGCTGGTGCCGCTGCTCAATATCCTGTTCAAGGTAGACACCACCACCTACGAGTTCATCCCCTGGGCGGAGATCCATGGCTGGTCCGGTCTCAAGGACACGCTGATGAACAACTTCTATTACTATGTGTCACGGCACATAGCGGTGCACGGCGCCATGAACACCCTGCTCCTGCTGGGCGGCGTCATGATCTTCTTCACAGCGCTCAAGACATCGTGCTACTTCGGCGCCAACGCCGTGATGGTCCCCATCTCCACCGGCATCGTCAAAGACATCCGGAACCGGATCTACAACAAGATCCTGGACCTTCCCATCGGCTTTTTCACCGAAGAGCGCAAGGGAGACATCATCGCCCGCATCAGCGGCGACGTGTCGGAAGTGGAGAATTCCGTGGTGGCATCCATCTCCATGCTCATCAAGGACCCCATCCTGATCATCCTGTATTTCGCCTTTCTCACCTTCCTGAGCCCGGAAATGATGGTCTTCACCATTGTCTTCGCCCCGGCCTTCGTGTGGGTGATGGGCGTCATCGGCAAGCAGCTGAAACGCAATTCCCTGGAGGCCCAGACCCTCTGGAGCGACACCATGTCCCAGGTCGATGAGACCCTGGGCGGCCTCCGCGTGGTAAAGGCCTTCAACGCCGAGAAGAAAATGTCCCGCCGGTTCCTGGAAATCACGGACAACATGCGCCGCAAGATCTCCCGCGTGAGCATCCGGCAGGCGACGGCCCACCCTGTCAGCGAATTCCTGGGCACCATCATGATCCTGATCGTGCTGTTCGTGGGCGGTGCCATGATCATCCGCGGAGAGAGCTTCTTCGGCGGCAAGTTCATGGACGCCTCCCAGTTCATCTTTTTCATGGTCGTGCTGTATTCGGTGATCGAGCCCATCAAGGAACTCTCCCGCGCCACCTACAGCATCCCCAAAGGCATGGCCTCGATGGAACGCATCAACAAGGTGCTGGAGGCCGACAATCCCATCAAGGATCCGGAGAACCCGCAGCCGCTCAAGGAATTCACCCAAAGCATCCGCTTCCGGAAAGTGAACTTCCGCTACGAGGACGGGAAGCAGGTGCTCAAAGACATCGACCTGGAAATCCCGCGCGGCAAGATGATCGCCCTCGTGGGCGAATCCGGCGCCGGAAAGACCACGCTGGTAGACCTGATCCCCCGCTTCTGGGATGTAACCCAAGGGCAGATCACCATCGACGGAAAAGACATCCGGAACGTGGCCATCCGCGATCTCCGCGCCCTCATGGGCAACGTGAACCAGGACCCCATCCTGTTCAATGACACCATCTTCAACAACATCGCCTTCGGGGTGGAAGGGGCCACGGAAGAGCAGGTGATCGCCGCCGCCAAAATCGCCAACGCGCACGATTTCATCATGGAGAAGGAGCAGGGGTACCAGACCAACATCGGCGACCGGGGCAGCAAGCTTTCCGGCGGCCAGCGCCAGCGCCTGTCCATCGCCCGCGCCGTCCTCAAGAACCCGCCCATCCTCATCCTGGACGAAGCCACCGCCTCCCTCGACACGGAGAGCGAACGGATTGTCCAAGACGCCCTGGACCACCTCATGTCCACCCGCACCACCATCGCCATCGCCCACCGGCTCTCCACCATCAAGAATGCCGATGAGATCATTGTGATGCAGGAGGGGCGCATCGTGGAGAGGGGCCGCCACGAAGAACTGATCGCCATGGGCGGTTACTACAAGAAACTCAATGACATGCAAGCCCTGTAATGCCATGACCAGAAACCAGAAAATCCTTTTCCGGGTCCTGTTTTTCCTGTATGTCGCCGCCGTTCTTTTCCTGTGCTTCGGAAAGTTCGACAACACCCCGGACATTCCCAAGACCCTGCTGGGCATCCCCATCGACAAAGTGGTCCATTTCCTGATGTTCTTTCCCTTCCCCATCCTGGCTTTCCTGGCTTTCGACCAGTTTACGGACACCATCCCCGCCACCCTGGCTTTCACCGGCATTACCTTCGTGGTGGGCATTGCGCTGGCCATCGGAACGGAATGGGGGCAGGCCACGCTCACCGATTACCGCAGCGGAGACCACTGGGACCTCCTGGCCGACACGCTGTCGCTAACCCTCAGTTCCCTCCTGGTGATTCTCTGGGACATCCGCAAACAACGAACTTCCTCCAAATGAAACGATTCTTCCTCGCCGCCGTCTTCCTTCTGTCCGTCCTTTCCCTGGCGGACGCCCAGCCCCGCGCCCGGGATTTCAGGGAAGCCACCGACTCCCTGAAACAGCGCATGAAGCGGCGCACCGGCGTGGAAACCACCCTGAAACTGGAGAAAGTGACCGTGCGCGGAAAAGCCCTGGACTTCTATTTCTCCCAGGAACTGGCCGATTATCCCTGGCGGCAGGAAGACCCCGCCTGGTTCCGCTCCCAGCTGAAGGAGCTCGGCGCACAGGCAATAGGCTCTTATTCCGTGGGCACCCTCTATGCCAAGAAACAGAAACTGAACGACCTGCCGATGCCCCTCCTGACCAGGGACGGGACTCCTGCGAATACTTCCCTCAAAGTAGAGGACCCCCGCAGCAAGACCATCCCGCTGGTGCAGGGTGACGATTCGTGGCCGATGGGGCTGCAGAACCGCCACATCGCCCTCTGGCAGAGCCACGGGCGCTATTGGGAAGCCAAGACCGACCGCTGGGAATGGCAGCGGGCCGCCACCCACCGCACGGTGGAAGACCTTTATACGCAAAGTTACGTACTCCCCTTCCTCATCCCCATGCTGGAGAACGCCGGCGCCGTGGTCGTGACCCCGCGCGAAAGGGACCCCCAGCCCTACGAAGTGGTCTGCGACAATGATCCGTCGTTCGAAACCTACCGGAGAGGGTTCCTCCGCCGGAAAGGCACCTATGAGGAGAAAGGGGAATGGCAGGACGCTGGCACCGGATTCGCCGACCAGCGCGAAACCTACCAGATGTACGAGAATCCCTTCAAGATGGGAACCGCCAGAAAGACAGCCACTTCCTCCGGAGAAGACGCCCATCGGCACGCAGAGGCCGTCTGGCGGGCCGATATCCCCGAAAAAGGCTATTATGCGGTATACGTTTCCTATAAGACCCTCCCCGGCAGCACCACCGACGCCCGCTACACGGTGTCCCACCTGGGCGGCGAGACGCTCCTGCACGTGAACCAGACCATGGGCGGCGGCACCTGGGTGTACCTGGGAACCTTCCTCTTCGACAAAGGCGGCTCCGGCTATGTAAAGCTCACGAACAGAAGCAGTTCCTCCGGCATTGTCACGGCCGATGCGGTCCGCTTCGGCGGCGGCATGGGCAAGATGGAAAGGGGCGGCACCTTGTCAGGCATGCCCGCCTATGTGGAAGGCGCCCTGTACGAGATGCAGTGGAACGGCATAGAGATGAACCTGTTCGACGACTGGGACAACGACTATACCAAAGACTTCGCCGGACGCGGAAAGTGGGTGCAGGAACTCTCCGGCGGCTCCCGCGTGAATCCCGGAGCGGAAGGGAGGAACATCCCCTTCGACCTTTCACTCGCCTTCCATTCCGACGCAGGCATCACGCCCAACGACTCCATCGTGGGAACGCTCGCCATCTATACCCTGAAGGCCGACAATTCAGACCTGTACCCCACGGGAGAGAGCCGCATGAACGGCCGCCTGCTGAGCGACCAGGTCCAGACCCAGGTGGTGGAAGACATCCGGGCGCAGTTCGACCCGCTGTGGAACCGCAGACAGACCTGGGACCGCTCCTACAGCGAATCCCGCACCACAGGGGTGCCGGGCATGCTGCTTGAACTGCTCTCCCACCAGAATTTCGCCGACATGCGGTACGGACTGGATCCCACCTTCCGGTTTACGGCCTGCCGGGCGGTCTACAAGGGCATCCTGAAGTATTTAAGTGCCCGGTACGGCTGCCGTTACGTTGTACAGCCGCTGCCCGTCCATGCCTTCAGGGCGGACCTGGAAGACGGAAAAGCCGTCCTTTCCTGGGAGCCCACCCCGGACCCGCTGGAGCCTACCGCCTCAGCCGGATACTACCGGGTATATACGCGGAAAGACGATGGCGGGTTCGACTCCGGCAAGCAGGTTTCGGAGCCCTCCTGCACCCTCCATCTGGAGCCGGGACATGTGTACAGTTTCAAAGTGGAGGCCTGCAATGAGGGCGGCAAGAGTTTCCCGTCCGAAATCCTCTCTGCAGGCTACCCGGGAAGGGATGCCAGGAAAGTCCTCGTAGTCAACAACTTTACCCGCGTATCGGCCCCCACCTGGTTCGATACGCCTACCTATGCCGGTTTTCTGGACAATGTGGACAGCGGCGTTCCATGGGGCACGGATATCCTCTATGCCGGAGCCGTGAACCAATTCGACCGCACCGCGGAATGGACCGACGACGACAATCCCGGTTTCGGCGGTTCCTACACGGACCAGGGCGGTTCCCGTATCGCCGGCAACACCTTCGACTTCGTCTCCGTCCACGGGAAAGCCCTCCTGGAAGCCGGCTATGCCTTCGCCTCCTCCAGCACGGAAGCTTTTGACGGACAGGCCGATGCCTTCGCCATCGACCTGATCTGCGGGAAACAGGTTACTACGCGCGTCGGAAACGGCGCCGTGCCTGACCGATATACCGTGTTCCCCGAAAACCTGCAGACAGCCATCCGCACTTTCACCGGCAAGGGCGGGCATGTGATCCTGTCCGGATCGTACATCGGCACGGATGCATGGAACCATGTCTTCCCCGTAGAAACGGCCCCGGAAAGCACCAGAACTTTCATCCAGGAGGTTCTTGGATACAAGTGGGTCACCAACTTCGGAGACACGTCTGGCGAGGTGGAACCGGCCCGCAGCGCCCCCTGCAAGCTGCCGACGGCCTCCTACAACAGGGCCTGGTCTTCCTCCATCTACAGGGTGGAAAGCCCGGACGGCCTGGAACCCGCTTCAGAAAACACCTGGCCGGTACTCCGGTACAAAAACACAAAAATAACGGCCGGCACCGCCTTCCAGGGGAAGGGGTACCGGGCCGTAGCTTTCGGGTTCCCGCTGGAAACATCTCCCCAGCTCCGGGAACTCCTCTCCGCCACGCTCCAGTATCTGGAGCGCTGATCCGATTACATCCTTTCGGGCAGTTCGATGCCCAGCAGGCCCATGGCGCTGCGCAGCGTGCGGGAAAGCACGTCAATCAGCTCCAGACGATACTTGAGGACGGCCTCGTCGGCCTCCTTGAGGATGGGCGTATCGTGATAGTACTGGTTGAATTCCTTGGCCAGTTCGTAGGCGTAGTTGGCGATGACGGCGGGGCTCAGGGCGGCGCCGGCTTCGGCCACCTTGCCGGGATACAGGCCCAGCAGTTTCACCAGGCGGATTTCCTTGGCGGAAGGGTTGGCATCGGCCTTGATGTCCTCTACACCGTAAGGGACGGTGGCTTTGCGGAGGATGCTGCAGATACGCGCATGCGTGTACTGGATAAAGGGGCCGGTGTTTCCGTTGAAGTCGATAGACTCCTTGGGGTTGAAGAGCATGGTCTTCTTGGGGTCTACCTTGATGATGAAATACTTCAGAGCCCCCAGGCCGATCATGCGGTACAGGCGCTCCTTCTCATCTTCCGGGATGCCTTCCAGCTTGCCGCTTTCCTCGGAGGTTTTCCGGGCCTCCTCGTACATGCTCTGGATGAGGTCGTCGGCATCCACCACGGTTCCTTCGCGCGATTTCATCTTGCCTTCCGGAAGTTCCACCATGCCGTAGGACAGGTGGTAGATCTGGTCGGCCCAGGCAAAGCCCAGCTTCTTGAGGATGAGCTTGAGCACCTGGAAGTGGTAATCCTGCTCGTTGCCGACCACATACACGTGGGAATCCAGTTTGTAGGTGTTGAAACGGCGCTCTGCCGTACCCAGGTCCTGCGTGATATACACGGAGGTGCCGTCGCCACGAAGGACCAGCTTGCGGTCCAGGCCGTCCGCGGTGAGGTCGCACCAGACGGAGCCGTCCGGGTCCGTGACAAAGACGCCTTCCTGCAAACCCTTCTGCACCAGTTCCTTGCCGAGAAGATAGGTTTCCGATTCGTGGTCTACCTGGTCGAAGGTGATGCCCATGGCGGCGTAGGTTTCGTCGAATCCTTTGTACACCCAGCCGTTCATCATGGACCAGAGGGAGCGGACCTCGGGGTCGTTCTGCTCCCACTTCACCAGCATGTCGTGGGCTTCCTTGAGGGAAGGGGCCTGTTTCTTGGCCTCTTCTTCCGACAACCCCTCTTCCATCAGCTTCTTCACTTCGGCCTTGTACATCTTGTCGAAGGCCACGTAGCAGTCGCCTACCAGATGGTCTCCCTTGATGCCGGTGGATTCCGGGGTCTTTCCCTGGAATTCCTTCTGCCAGGCCAGCATGGACTTGCAGATATGCACGCCGCGGTCGTTGACGATGGTGGACTTGACCACCTCGTTGCCGCAGGCCTTGAGGATGCGGGAGATGCTGTCTCCCAGCAGGTTGTTGCGGATATGGCCCAGATGGAGCGGCTTGTTGGTGTTGGGAGAAGAGAACTCCACCATGATGCGGCGGCCCGTGGAAGGCAGCTGGCCGAAATGGCCGTCCGCTGCAGCGGCGGCGAGCGCCTCATTCCAATAGACCGGAGAGAAAGAAAGGTTCAGGAAACCCTTCACGCTGTTGAAAGCGCTGATTTCAGGCACATTGTCCACCAGCCACTGGCCGATGGCATTGCCGGTGGCGTCCGGCGCCTGACGGGTGATTTTGAGAAGCGGGAAGGTGACCAGGGTATAATCGCCCTCGAACTCCTTCCTGGTTACAGAAACCTGAAGTGATGTTTCCGCCACTTCAGTACCATACAAAGCTTGAATGGCCGCTGCGGCCTTCTGCTGAATGAAAGCTTCCGGCGTCATCCCAAATAACCTTTAAGCAGTTTGGAACGGGAAGGGCTCTTGAGGCGGCGGATGGCCTTCTCCTTGATCTGGCGCACACGCTCACGGGTGAGGCCGAAACGCTCGCCGATCTCTTCCAGGGTCATTTCCTGGCAGCCGATGCCGAAGAAGCTCTTGATAATCTCGCGCTCACGGTCCGTCAGGGTGCTGAGGGCGCGCTCGATCTCGGTATTCAGGGACTCGTTCACCAGGCCGCGGTCGGCGCTCGGAGAGTCGTCGTTGGGCAGCACGTCCAGCAGGCTGTTGTCTTCTCCTTCCACGAACGGGGCATCCACGCTGACATGACGGCCGCTCACACGGAGGGTGTCGGAAATCTTGTCCTTCGGGACGTCGATCATTTCCGAGAGTTCCTCGTTGGAAGGCTGGCGCTCATTCTCCTGCTCGAACTTGGAGAGGGCCTTGTTGATCTTGTTCAGGGAGCCCACCTGGTTCAGGGGCAGACGGACGATACGGCTCTGCTCTGCCAGGGCCTGGAGGATGCTCTGGCGGATCCACCACACGGCATAGGAGATGAATTTGAAACCGCGGGTTTCGTCGAACTTCTCGGCCGCCTTGATAAGGCCGAGATTTCCCTCATTGATCAGGTCCGGCAGGCTGAGGCCCTGGTTCTGGTACTGCTTGGCCACGGAAACCACGAAACGCAGGTTGGCGCGGGTAAGCTTCTCCAAAGCGGCCTGGTCTCCTTTGCGGATCCGCTGGGCCAGTTCCACTTCCTCGTCCGGGGTAACCAGTTCTTCACGGCCGATCTCCTGGAGATACTTGTCCAGCGACGCGCTCTCGCGGTTGGTGATGGACTTGGTGATTTTAAGTTGTCTCATTTATCTATATAAAAATTACGGTCTGTCCGCAAGGGACAGGCCGTAATTGCATGGCATGTGCGGCAAATCCCTTACTTGCCGAAGCCGAAGTAGAAAGCCCTGCCGTTCTTGTCCACACCTTCGATGTATACGGCGCGGGAGGCCTTCTTCGCCTTCGCGATAACGTCTTCGGGTTTCGCGACAAGTTCGTCGTTCACATAGACGATGATGTTGCCGGCCTTGGCGCCTGCTTCCGCCATCTTGCCTTCTCCAACGGAAACGATTTCCACACCGGAGCGGATTCCGAGCTGTTTCAGCGTTTCTGCGTCTGCGGGCTTGAGCCTTGCACCGTAGAAGACGACGGAGCCGTCCACATCCTTCTCACCGTTTTCGGTGGCCGCGGCATGGAAGGTAACCTCCACGGTCTTTTCCTTTCCGTCGCGGATGAACGTGATCTTTGCCTTGTCTCCAGGATGGTATTGGGCCACCTTTGCCTGCACGGAGGAAGCATCGGTAATCTTCTGACCGTCAATGGCGATAATCACATCGTTCTTGGCAAGGCCGGCCTCTTCGGCGGCACTTCCCTTCGAAACCTCGTTAATATATACGCCGGAGACGGAAGAAAGTTTCATTTCGTCGGCAAACTTTTTATCCACTGTGCCCATGGAGATTCCGAGCACGGCGCGCTTTACGGAGCCGTAGTCGATCAGGTCTTCCACCACCCGCTTTACGATGTTTACGGGGACGGCGAAAGAATAGCCGGTATAGGAGCCGGTCTGGGAGACGATGGCGGTATTGATGCCCACCAGTTCACCCTTCTTGTTCACGAGGGCGCCGCCGGAGTTGCCGGGATTCACGGCCGCATCGGTCTGGATGAACGATTCAATCTTGAATTCCCCGTTGTATTCCGGCATGGAACGGCCCTTGGCGCTGACGATACCGGCGGTGATGGTGCTTCGGAGCTGGGCGCCCAGCGGAGAACCGATGGCCAGCACCCATTCGCCCAGGCGAAGCTGGTCGCTGTCTCCCATGGGGATGGTAGGCAGGCCGTTGGCTTCGATCTTGATGATGGCCACGTCCGTGGCAGGGTCGGTGCCGATCACGGTTGCATCGTACTGCTCGTTGTTGTTCAGGGTGACGGTAATCTTGGTAGCGTCCTGGACCACATGGTTGTTGGTCACGATGAAGCCGTCCTGACGGATGATGACACCGGAACCGCTGCCCTTCTGCTCACGGGAGCGGGGCTGGTCGTACTCGTCACCGAAGAAGAAACGGAAGAACGGGTCGATGGTCTGATACTGCTGGCGGCTCTGGACCGTCACTTCTACATAAACAACGGCCTCCACGGCGCTCTCTGCAGCATAAGTGAAGTCCGGATAGTCACTGTCTGCCAAATTGACAGTCCTGTATTCTACGGCATTGCCCGCCGCATCGCGGACAAAGGTCTGCTCCTTGGGTTCGGAAGCCCGAACCACTGCATAGGCAGTAAGTCCACCTGCCAGGATGGACAGCAAAACAGTCAAAAAACCTCTTTTCATATATAATACACGTTTATATTTTCCGCAGACCTTGTTTTTCAAAACTTATGCCATTTCGCTCGCGACTGGCAGGATGCCTTCCCCACTATCCCGCAAAAAGATTTGCATTTATAATAATTATTAATAACTTTGCAACCAGATGAAACAAATGAGCGCACATCACCATCATCACCGATTGATGTCCAACCGGTAGGTGATTCGTGTGCCATCAGGTACATAGAGGCTTGCCGGAGGGTTCCGGCAGGCTTTTTTTGTATTACAGGATGAAAGTTTTAAAGGTATATAGAACATGTTGAGACTGGCTATTCAATCCAAAGGGCGACTGAGCGAAGAGAGTACCGCCCTGCTGCGGGAAATCGGCATCGATCTGGACGATTCCCACAGGAAATTCCTGCTCCAGGCCCCCAATTTCCCGCTGGAGCTGCTTTACATGCGGGACGATGACATTCCGCAGGTGGTCTCCGACGGGACAGCCGCCCTCGGCATCGTGGGGCTGAACGAAGTGGTGGAACGGGGCCTTCCCGTCCAGCAGGTGAAAAAACTGGGATTCGGCACCTGCCGCCTCTCCCTGGCCGTTCCCAAGAATGCCGGCTACGACGGTATCGAGTGGCTCCGGGGCAAAAGGATCGCCACCTCCTATCCCCGCATCCTGGGCGACTGGCTTCGCGAAAAAGGCATTGACGCCAAGGTGCAGGTCATTACCGGATCGGTGGAAGTGGCCCCTGCGGCCGACATTGCCGACGCCATCTTCGACATCGTCTCCTCCGGCGGCACGCTGGTAGCCAACGGCCTGCAGGAAGTGGAAAAGGTGTTCTGGTCGGAAGCCGTCCTCATCTCCAACGGGCAGCTGTCGGCCGACGGGCAGGCCATCCTGGACGAAATGCTCTTCAGGATCGATTCCGCCATGGTGAGCCGCCGCAAGAAGTATCTCCTGATGAACATCCCCAAAGATTCCGTGGACGAAGCCATCCGGATTATCCCGGCCATGCGGAGCCCCACTATCATGCCGCTGGCCGCCGAAGGCTGGTGCTCCATGCACTCAGTAGTGGAAGAGGCCGACCTTTGGGAGAAAATCAAACTCCTCAAGGCCATCGGTGCAGAAGGCATCCTGGTACTCAACATCGACAAAATCATCCCCTGATATGATTCCGATTGAACTGAACCCTCCGAAGGAGCGCTGGAGCGCCCTTTGCAGGAGGCCATCCGACAGAAACCCCGAAGTCAGCGCCAGGGTGGAAGCCATCCTGGAAAGGGTCAGGAGCAAGGGCGACGAAGCCCTCAGAGAACTCTCCCTGGAGATTGACGGATGGGCCCTGGAAAGCATTGAAGTGCCCCAGGAGGCCATCCTGGAAGCCTGCAAGGCCGTTTCCCCTGCCGTAAAAGAAGCTGTGGCGCGGGCTGCCGCCAACATCCGGGCCTTCCACGAAGCCCAGCGTCCCGTGGAGATTTCCCTGGAAACCGCGCCGGGCGTACGGTGCATCCAGCGGCCGGTTCCCATCGGCCGGGTAGGGCTGTACATCCCCGGCGGCAGCGCTCCCCTCTTTTCCACGGTGCTCATGCTGGCCATCCCCGCCGCCATCGCCACCTGCCCGGAAGTAATCCTCTGCACCCCTGCCGGCAAAGACGGGAAAATCAGCCCCGAAGTGCTTTTCACGGCCGATTTCTGCGGAATCCACCGCATCTTCTGCCTGGGCGGGGCACAGGCCATAGCCGCCATGGCCTATGGCACGGAAAGCGTTCCCCGGGCCGATAAAATCTTTGGCCCCGGCAACCAGTATGTGACCACTGCCAAACAACTGCTCTCCGCCGGGACAGTGGCCATCGACATGCCCGCCGGCCCCTCCGAAGTGATGGTCATCGCCGACGGCAGCACGCCGCCCGCTTTCGCCGCAGCGGACCTCCTTTCCCAGGCCGAGCACGGTCCGGACAGCCAGGTGATGCTGGTGTGCGACAGCGCCGCCACAGCCGGCGCCATCCTGGATGAAGTGGAGCGCCAGCGTGCCCTCCTTCCCCGCTCCGCCATCGCCCTGAAAGCGTTGGAAAAGAGCCGGGCGCTGGTTTTCGAGGCTCTGGAAGACAGGATCGCCTTTGCCAACGCCTATGCTCCGGAGCACCTGATCATTGCCACGGGAGACCCCTGGCCCATGGCCGGCCGGATCACCGCCGCAGGGAGTGTCTTCGTGGGCCCCTACACCCCCGAAAGCGCCGGCGACTACGCCTCCGGGACCAACCACACCCTTCCCACATCGGGCTGGGCTCGCTCTTTCAGCGGCGTGAACCTGGACAGTTTCTACAGGAAAATGACTCTGCAGGAGATTTCCCGCGAAGGGCTGCAGGGCCTTTCCGGGACCATTGTTGCCATGGCCGAAGCGGAGGGGCTGGATGCCCACGCCAATGCCGTAAAAGTGAGGATTTTATGAACAGCATCGAAAAACTGGTGCGGCCCAATGTCCGCGCCCTCTGTCCCTATTCCACGGCCCGGGACGAATATCAGGGTACGCCCGGCATCTTCCTGGATGCCAACGAGAGCCCCTATCCCACCGGCTTCAACCGGTATCCGGATCCCCGCCAGAAGGCGCTGAAAGCCCGGGTCTCCGCCCTCAAAGGCCTTCCGGCGGAGAACATCTTCCTCGGAAACGGCAGCGACGAAGCCATCGACCTGATGTTCAGGATCTTCTGCACGCCCGGACAAGACAATGCCGTGGTCATCGCCCCAAGCTATGGAATGTATGCCGTCGCAGCCGGCATCAACGACGTCTCCGTCCGGGAAGTGCCGCTTGGACAGGATTTTGCCCTTCCCTATGAGGCCCTGCTGCAGGCGGCCGACGCCCATACCAAGCTCCTTTTCCTGTGCAGTCCCAACAACCCCTCCGGCAACGCCTTCGACCCGCTCCGGCTGGAAGCCCTGATCAAGGCTTTCCCCGGCATCGTGGTACTGGACGAGGCCTATGCCGATTTCAGTGCCAAAGGCAGCCTCCGCGCCAAAGTGCCGGAGTATCCCAACCTGGTGGTGCTGCAGACCTTCTCGAAGGCATACGGCATGGCCGGGCTGAGGCTGGGCATGGCCTTCGCATCGGCCTACATCATCTCGCTCATGTCCATGGTGAAATACCCCTACAACATCAGCCAGGCCACGCAGGACGCCGCGTTCAAGGCACTGGAAACGCCTGTGGATGAGGCGGTCAGGGAAATCGTTTCCCAGCGGGAACGCCTTTCTGCCGCCCTTCCGTCCTATCCCTTCGTCCGAAAAGTCTACCCCAGCGACGCCAACTTCCTGCTGGTGCAGGTGGCCGATGCCGACGGGCTGTACCAGTACCTCCTGGACAGAGGCATCATCGTCCGCAACCGCAGCCGGGTGCGGAACTGCGGGGGCTGCCTCCGCATCACCGTGGGAACTCCCGAAGAAAATGACAAACTGTTAGCCATCCTTGCCGATTATGAAAAAAGCCATCTTCGTTGACCGTGACGGAACGCTCCTGAAGGAGCCCTCCGACGAACAGATCGACTCCCTGGAGAAAGTGGAGTTCGTGCCCGGGGCCATTTCTGCCCTGAAATCCCTCGCCGGGCTGGGATTCGAGCTGGTAATGGCTTCCAACCAGGACGGGCTGGGCACGCCCGCCTTTCCGGAAGAAACCTTCCTGCCCGCACAGAATCTGCTGCTGAAAACCCTGGAGGGAGAAGGTGTCCGGTTCGACGACATCCTGATAGACAGGAGTTTCCCGGAAGAAAACTCTCCCTGCCGCAAGCCCCGGACGGGGATGTTCGGAAAGTATCTGGACGGAAGTTACGACCTGGCTGCATCATGGGTTGTCGGCGACCGGGAGACGGATCTGCAGCTCGCCGCCAATCTGGGTGCCCGAGGCCGGCTGGTGGGTCCGCAATCCTGGGAAGAGATAGCCCGGGAAATCCGGAGCACCGAAAGGACGGCCGTCGTGGCCAGGAAAACCGCTGAAACCGATATCTATGTGCGCGTCAACCTGGACGGAGAAGGGCCCTCCGGCGTGGATACAGGCCTCAAATTCTTCGACCACATGCTCACCCAGCTCATCCATCACGGCGGCATCGGCCTGGAAATCAGGTGCAAAGGCGATCTGGAAGTGGATGAACACCACACCATCGAGGATGTGGGCATCGCATTGGGAGAGGCCCTCAGGAAGGCGCTGGGCGACAAGCGCGGCATCGAACGGTACGGTTTCGCCCTCCCGATGGACGAGAGCCGCGCCCTGGTGCTGCTGGACTTCGGCGGCCGGGCGGAACTGGTATGGGACGTGCAGTTCACCCGTGAATATGTGGGCGACGTGCCCACCGAAATGTTCCACCACTTCTTCAAATCCCTCTCCAACGCCATGCAGGCCAATCTGTACGTGCAAGCCCGGGGCGAAAACAACCACCACCTGGCCGAGGGCGTGTTCAAGGCCTTCTCCCGCTCGCTCAGGCAGGCCGTCCGGCGGAACGTGTTCAGTTACGACTTACCCTCCAGCAAAGGACTCCTATGATTGCCATCATCGACTATGAAGCCGGGAATATCTGCTCGGTACGCAACGCCCTGGACCGGTTGGGGGCGGAATATGTGCTCACGGCCGATCCTGCCGTGATCGAGGCGGCCGGCAAAGTGATACTCCCCGGTGTGGGAAACGCCGCCAGCGCCATGGCCAGCCTCCGGGAACGCGGACTCTGCGACGTGGTGCGCAGTCTCCGCCAGCCGGTGCTGGGCATCTGCGTGGGCATGCAGCTGATGTGCCGGAGTTCGGAAGAAGGGCCGGTGGATGGGCTGGGCATCTTCGACGCCCGCGTCAGGCGTTTTCCCGACATGCCGGAGGCCAAGGTGCCGCACATGGGCTGGAACTGCATCGGCAACCTGGAGAGCAGGCTGTTCAAGGATCTGCAGGGCGGGACCTATGTGTATTTCGTCCATTCCTACTATGCCGGACTGTGTCCGGACACCATTGCCACCTGCCGGCACGGGGAGGCCCTTTTCAGCGCCGCCCTCCGGTGGGAAAACTTCTACGGTACGCAGTTCCATCCGGAGAAAAGCGGCTCTGCAGGGGCCTCCATCCTCCAAAACTTCCTGGCGCTATGATAGAGATCGTCCCAGCCATCGACCTGATGGAAGGCCGGTGCGTACGCCTCACCCGGGGCGATTACGGAAAGAAAAAGGTTTATGACGGCTCCCCGGCCGATGTCGCCAGGAGTTATGCCGATTGCGGCGTAACGCGCATCCACCTGGTGGACCTGGACGGTGCCAAAGCCGGCGGCCCCTGCAACCTGCCGGTGCTGGAAAAGATTGCGCAGGCCGTTCCATGCGAACTGGAATGGGGCGGCGGAATCAGCAGCACGGAGGCCCTGGAGGGCGTTTTTTCGGCCGGAGCCACCCATGCGATCGCCGGCAGCATCGCGGCACTGAAACCGGAACTGTTCGAGACCTGGCTGGCGCGATTCGGAGCCAGCATGATCCTGGGGGCCGATGTCCGTGGGGGGAAAATCGCGGTGAAAGGCTGGACGGAGCAGGCGGCGGTTGAAATTGACACGCTGGTGAATCGCTTTCTCCCGCTTGGGCTGAAGGAGTGCATCGTGACGGATATTTCCCGGGATGGCATGCTCCAAGGCCCTGCAACCGCCCTGTACGTCCGCCTGCAGGAGGTTTTCCCGGAGGTGACCTTCACCGTATCCGGCGGAATCTCCTCTCTGGGAGACATCCTGGCGCTGGACGCCCTCGGGCTTCG
>JAFUWW010000090.1 GCA_017471085.1 Bacteroidales bacterium
GTCCTCCGCTATGGAGAATCCGTTGGGATTCATTTCCTTGACCAGACGGGTGGCGAGTGCCAGATAAATGACGGCGTCTTCGTCGACTCCGCTGTCGAAATACAGGCTGTAATTGCCGAAATCCTTCCCGAGCCCATGGTCCCAGTACAGCATGGATGTAACGCCGTCGAAGCGGAAACCGTCGATCCTGTACTCTTCCATCCAGTATTTTACGTTGGACAGGAGGAAATAGCGGGTTTCGTCCTTGCCGTAGTCGAAGCAGCGGGAGCCCCAGGCGGGGTGGTCTCCCTTGGGACCGGAGTGGAAATAAAGGTGGTCCGTCCCGTCGAATTCCGAAAGGCCTTCAAGGGTGTTTTTCACGCTGTGGCTGTGGACGATATCCATAATCACGGCGATGCCTTTCCCGTGAGCGTCGTCCACCAGGGCCTTGAACTCCTCGGGGGTGCCGAAACGGGAGGAAAGCGCGAAGAAATTGCTTACCTGATAGCCGAAGGATCCGTAGTAGGGGTGCTCCTGCAGGGCCATAATCTGGATGGTATCATATCCCAGCTGCTTGACGCGGGGAAGGACATCCCGGCGGAATTCCTCGAAAGTCCCTACTTTTTCTTTCTCGGAGGCCATGCCGATATGGCACTCGTAGATGAACGGATGGGGCCGCTTTCCGGCGTGGCCGTGCTTCCAGACATACTTCTGGGCAGGATTCCAAACCTGGGCGCTGAAGACTTTGGTGACCTCGTCCTGGACTACACGGGTGACGTAGGAAGGCAGGCGCTCTCCGCCGCCGCCGGGCCATTCGATGTAAAGCTTGTACAACTGGCCGTGGCTGAGGAACATCTCCGGGAGCTTGATTTCCCAGTTCCCGTTTCCGACCGGATTCAGGGCATAGGCGTCCGTGCGCTTCCAGTTGTTGAAATCTCCGATGAGGAAGATCTTGCTGGCGTTGGGAGCGAATTCGCGGAACACCCACGAGCCGTCATCGCATTTGTGGAGGCCGAAGTACATGTGGTTGTTCACGGCATCTTTCAGAAGCCCATCCCCGGCGATGTGCCTGAGGGTCTGCCAGATACGCTCGTGGCGGGCATCGATGGCGTCCTTATAAGGGCCCAGCCAAGGATCGATTTCGTAAATTTTACGCATATGTCAGATTTAATCTTTGTCCAACGAATCTATTTTTTCCTTCACGGTACGCAGATACTCCCGGCACTGCTTCAGCAGTTCCTTGCTCCTTCCCACCAGGGCGTCGATGTCGTCCAGCTTGGTTTCCGGATTCTCCACCTTGGCCGCGATTTCCTCCAGTTCGGCAATCGCCTTCGCATAGTCAAATTTCTTTTCCATCAGGCTATATTGATTTTATCATTATCCCTCTTTTCCGAGTACACTTCATCCACTTTGGCGGTGAGGGAGCCGTCCGTGAAGCGGACGCCGATGCGGTCTCCCTTGCGCACTTTTTCCACGGTCTTCAGCACCTTGTTGTCTTTCCCTGTCACCAGCACATAGCCCAGGCTCAGGATGTTTCTGGGATCCGAGGCCTTGATAAGGGCTTCCTTCAGGGCGACGGAAGAAACTTCCTGGCTTACGCGGGCCTGGGCCGCAAAGCGGAGCCGGTGCACCAGGCCGTCGGCGACGCGCTCATGCGCCGCGTACTTGTGCAGGAACCCCCGGGAGATGCGCCCCACCGCCTGCGACACGGTATTCTCCAGGGCCGACAGCTTCCGGTTGAGGCCCAGGCGGATCCTGGCTTCCAGCGCATCCGCATCCCGCTGCATGGTGGACAGGCGGAGCTGCACCGCACGCTGGACGCGGGTGTCCAGGGCGCCCAGTTCCAGTTCTTTCCCGCCCACCAGGCGGAGGGCGGCCGTCTGTACGCGGTTGAACAGCCGGTCCAGCATCTGGTCCTGCACCTGGTAAGCATCCAGGAAAAGGTCCGCCAGGGCCGTGGGCGTTTTCACGGAGGCATGAGCCACCATATCAGCGATATGTACGTCCCGGTCGTGGCCGATGGCGGTAATTACCGGAACAGGACAGGAAGCAATGGCGACAGCCAGCTCGTAATCGTCGAAACAGGAGAGGTCCAGTTCGCTGCCGCCGCCGCGGAGGATGAGGATGGCGTCATACCCTTTATCCTCTGCATCCAGCAGGGCGGACATAATAGAGGCGGGCGCCTGCTCCCCCTGCATCAGGGCCTCGTGCAGGTCCAGCCGGAAAGCGTAGCCTTGGGGGTTCTCCAGGAGGTGCCGGCGGAAATCCCCGTAGCCGGCAGCCGTCTTGGACGTAATGACCGCCAGACGGTACGGCAGGTCCGGGAGGGCCAGTTCCTTCTGCATTTCCATATACCCCCCCGCCGTGAGTTTTTCGATGGCCCGCTTGCGCTCCAGGGCCTTCTCCCCCAGGGTGAAGGCCGGGTCGATGTCTTCGATGAAAAGGGAAATGCCGTACAGTTCGCTATAACTCACCTGCACCTTTACCAGCACGGTAATGCCGGCCTGCAGGGCCTGCCCGGTGGTCTGCTCGAAAAAAGCCTTGAGGCGGGGATAGTACCATTTCCAGATCATGGCGCGGGACTGGGCTACCGGTCTACCGCCCTGGCTCTGGGACAGTTCCAGATAGCAGTGCCCGTTTGTCCGGGGGCTCCAGGAACTGATCTCCGCCTTCACCCAATACCGCCCCTCAAAAGCCTCCCCTACCGCTTCCCTGATGCGGAGCTGCAGCTCCAGCAAGTCCATATAATCCTTCTGTGCCATAGTCTTACAAAGATACAATTTTTCTCTCATCCTGTCAAATGACAAGCACAGATATTCCGGCATCGGTGCCGGCAGTGAGTTCCGCGCCGGATTTGGGGCCCGGTTTAAAAGTTCAGGGAGACGCCCAGACCACTACGCGTGGGGCCCAGGCGCCAGGATGCGGCATACCCGTTCCGCCGGTTGTAATCGTCGGCAATCCATTTCAGCCGGCCCTTGCCGATGAAATGGAAGACAAAGCCCGCACCGGCGATAGCGCCGATGCTCCCGACGATACTGCTCACAAGGACGACATCCCGCTCGTGTATCTGGGGAGAATCAATGAGAGCGGCATAGAACGCAATGTCCGCCGCCAGCAGACCGGCCCCGACCCAGCCCAGCGTCAGGCCCACCCTGCGCTGTTTCTGGGCTCCCAGATAAGTGTCGTAATAGACCTGTTCACCGATGAGGTCGTGGATGGCTTCTTCCGAAAGGCGGTTCCCGCCCATAGAAAAATCTCCCTTGCCCGTATAATACAAACGGCCGGGCTGTACGCCGCCATTGTCCTTGTACTGGGCCAGGGCCGTTATGCAGGAGAGCAGGAGCAGCCCCGCAACAAGGGAAAACTTTGTAATCAATTTTTTCATATTGCACTGCTTGTTAATCGATTACAAATATAAACAAAAAATCCGTGGAAAATATCCACGGATTGGAAATCTACAGTTCCGGCTCAAAATGCGGGATTGGCTTGAGCTTGAAAAGGTTGGTCACATGCTTGCGGTCGATGAGGGCCTTGGTGGCCGGGGCGTCGATTTCCCCGGTGCGGATGTAGCGGTCCAGCACGGCGTAGGTGAAGCCCAGGTTGTCCTCGTCGGTGAGGCCGGTGAGACCGTCGGAGGGAGCCTTGCGTACCAGGTCTTCCGGAAGGTCCAGTTCCATGCCGATGGCCAGCACTTCCTGCACGGTGAGCCCGCCCAGCGGGGAGAAATCCCCGGCGGCGTCGCCGTAGCGGGTGCTGTACCCCACCCAGTCTTCCGACAGGTTGCAGGTGTTCACCACGCGGCCGTTGTTGCTCTGCGAGACGGCATACAGGGCCGTCATCCGCAGGCGCGGCGCCATGTTGATGCGCGTCTGGGCCGATGCCTCCCGCCCCAGCTGCGCCTCCACCTCTGCCATCAGGGCCTGGAAAGCGGGCCCGACATTCACATTGTACCGCTTGATTCCCAAGTGATTGATCAGCCTGATGGAGTCGTCGATATCCGGCTGTACGCCATTGGGCATGGTAACGCCGATCACACGGTCTGCGCCCAGCGCCTCTACGCACAGGGCGGCACATACGCTGCTGTCCTTGCCGCCGGAAATGCCCAGCACGGCATTGCAGCCTTTACCGTTTTCCTCGAACCAGTCGCGTATCCACTGTACGCATGCGTCTTTTACTTTTTTTGCGTCAAACATAGTTTATTTGGCTCTGGTGTAAATCTGGACGGGGCAGCCTTCGAAGTCGAAGTGCTCCCTGAGTTTGTTTTCCAGGAAACGCTTGTACGGATCCTTCACCCACTGGGGCAGGTTGCAGAAGAAAGCGAACTGCGGAGTCCGGGTAGGAAGCTGCGTCACATACTTGATCTTGATGTACTTGCCCTTCCAGGCGGGCGGCGGATAATTCTCGATTTCCGGCAGCATGGCGTCGTTCAGCTGCGATGTGGGAATCTTCCGGGCCATGTTCTCCGCCACACGGGCGGCGGCGTCCAGCACGTCCAGGATGCGCTGCTTGTTCAGCACGGACGTGAAGATGACGGGCACGTCGTTGAACGGGGCCAGGCGGGCCTTCAGGGTTTCCGTATAGTCCCGCATGGTATTGCTCTCCTTCTCGAAGAGATCCCATTTGTTCACGACCACCACACATCCCTTGCGGTTTTTCTGGATGATGTTGTAGATGTTCATGTCCTGGGCCTCCATGCCCAGCGTAGCGTCGATCATCAGGATGCAGACGTCGCTGTGCTCGATGGTGCGCATGGCCCTGAGCACGGAATAGAACTCCAGGTCCTCCGTCACCTTACCCCGCTTGCGCATGCCGGCCGTATCCACCAGCATGAATTCGTGGCCGAATTTGTTGTAATAGGTGGAGATGGAGTCGCGCGTAGTGCCCGCCACCGGCGTGACGATATTGCGTTCCTCGCCCAGGAGGGCGTTGGTCAGGGACGATTTGCCCACGTTCGGACGCCCCACGATGGCGATGTGGGGGAGGTCCGCATGGTCGTCATCGGCCCGGGCGTCTTCCGGCAGGACGCGAAGGATCTCGTCCAGGAGGTCTCCCGTGCCGGAACCGTTGGCGGCGGAAATGCTCCAAACCTCGCCCAGCCCCAGGCCGTAGAAGTCGAAGGCATCATACATCTTTTCGCCGCTGTCCACCTTGTTCACGCAAAGCACCACGGGCTTTTTGGAACGGCGGAGCAGATCGGCAATTTCAGCATCGTAATCCGTGATTCCCGTTGCGGCCTCGCACATGAACAGGATCACGTCGGCCTCGTCTATGGCGATCACCACCTGCCGGCGGATGGCATCCTCGAAGACGTCATCCGAGTTGGAGGTGTAGCCGCCCGTGTCCACCACGGAGAACTCACGGCCGCTCCATTCGCATTTGCCGTAATGACGGTCGCGGGTGACACCCGCCGTCTCATCTACAATGGCCTGACGCATGCCCACCAAACGGTTGAACAGCGTAGACTTTCCTACGTTCGGTCTCCCGACTATCGCAACTAAAGCCATAAATCAATGTTTTTCGTATTCATAAAGGGCGCATGACGAGCATGCGTCGGAAAATTCGCCGTTGCAGTGTTCCGGCTTGGCACCCTTGCCTTTGCGGGCCGCCAGCATCTCCATCTCTTCCTGCTTGGCGCACTTGATTCCCCGCTTGCGCATTTCCGGATTCGTGGAGATTTCACCGTCCGGGAAAGGACGGTGGAAAAAGAAAATGTTCACGCCGAGCAGCAACACGGCGATTCCCACGAAAACGAGAGCGGCAAGGAAGGTTTTCATGCGTTACAGGGGGAATTCGGACGAAATGGGTTCGTAATTGTATACACGGAGGATCATCCGGGCGAAGGTTTCCGCCATGGATACCACACGGAACTTGCCCTGGAGGTCTTTCTTGGAAGGATCAAGCGGAATGGTGTCCGTCACGTACACTTCCGTGAGGGCGCTCTTGTCGATACGCTCGTATGCAGGGCCGGAAAGCACGGCGTGGGTCGCAAAGGCACGCACGCTGTTGGCACCGCGGCGGAGCAGCTCATTGGCGGCCTCCGTCAGGGTACCGGCGGTATCGATGATATCGTCAATGATCACGATGTCCCGGCCTTCCACCTCTCCGATAGGGACGATTTTCTCCACCACATTGGCCCGTGCGCGGGTCTTGTGGCAGATCACCACCGGCGTATGCAGGTGCTTGGCATAGGCATTCACGCGTTTGGCGCCGCCCATGTCCGGAGCGGCCAGCGTCAGGGTGTCCTTGAACTGTTTGTGCAGTTTTTCCAGAATGCCCAGGAAATCGTAACTGGCATACAGGTGATTCACCGGGAAATCGAAGAAGCCCTGGATCTGGTCTGCGTGCAGGTCGCAGGTCATGATGGCGTCGGTACCCGCCACTTTGAGCATGTTGGCCACCAGCTTGGCGCCGATGGATACACGGGGCTTGTCCTTGCGGTCCTGCCTGGCCCAGCCATAATAGGGAATGACGGCAATCACCTTGTTGGCCGATGCGCGCTTGGCGGCATCGATGGTCAGGAGCAGTTCCATCAGGTTGTCCGTGGGCGGGAACGTGGACTGGAGGATGAAGCAGGTGGCGCCGCGGACACTCTCGGAGAACGAAGGCTGGAATTCACCGTCGCTGAAACGGGCGACATCCAGACCGCCCAGAATCACATCCGGTTCATCGGGTCTTTTCATTCGGTTCATGGCCTCGACCACCTTTTCGGCGAAGTAACGGGTTGCATCGCAGCTGAAAATAGCCATGCGGTGCTTATGGACATCGTTTATCATATAGTTAAAAGAATAGATCCAATATAATCAAGCAATTCTTCCTTTCCCAAACCGGAGACCGATGAGGTGACAAAGACGGGCGGAAGTTCCTCCCAGTCCACCAGCAGGCGGTCTTTGTTTTCCTGCACCTGGGCATCCAGGGCCGATTTTCCCTGCTTGTCGGCCTTGGTGAAGACCAGGCCGAACGGGATGCCCTTCTCCCCCAGCTCGGAGATGAAACGGAGGTCCACCTCCTGCATGGGATGACGGCTGTCCAGCAGCACCATGAGCATCACCAGCTCTTCCGAGTTGTTGATATAGTCCCAGATGATGTGGCGGAGCCGGGCACGGTCTTTATCCGACAGGCGGGCGTAGCCGTAGCCGGGAAGATCTACCAGATACCACTTGTCGTTGATAAGGAAATGATTGACCAGCTGCGTTTTGCCGGGCGTCTGGGAAGTCTTTGCCAGTTTGCCGTTTCCGGTGAGCATGTTGATGAGGGAACTCTTCCCCACATTGCTCCGCCCGATAAAGGCAAATTCCGGAAGCCGCAGCTGAGGCTTCTGCCCCACCCGCGTGCTGCTGCCGGCAAATACCGCTTTGGTGACCTTCATAACCTTCTTTCCGGTTTTCGTGTACAAAGGTACGAATTCTTAAACGATTTTCCTATCTTTGCATCCATGGAGCAAGACGAAAAATTCATGCGGGAAGCCTTGTCGGAAGCAAGGGCCGCCGCAGAGGCGGGTGAAATTCCCATCGGCGCCGTGGTCGTGTGGAACGGACGCATCATCGGAAGAGGCCACAACATGACCGAACAGCTGCACGACACCACCGCCCATGCAGAGATGATCGCCATCACTTCCGCCACGGAATCCATGGGCGGGAAGTACCTGACCGGCTGCACCTTATATGTAACGGTGGAGCCCTGTCCGATGTGCGCCGGCGCCCTGGCCTGGTCGCAGGTCGGCCGGATCGTATACGGAGCCATCGACCCGCGCAGGGGCTATTCCCTCTTCTCCCCTTCCCTCCTCCATCCCCGCACGGAAGTCACCGCCGGCGTCCTTTCCGGGGAATGCTCCGGCCTGATGGTAGATTTTTTCAAAAACAAACGATAGATGAAAGGCGTAATCATTTTCTTGGCCGACGGCTTCGAAGACATGGAAGCCCTGGGAACCCGCGACATCCTCGTCCGCGGCGGCATCCCCGTACAGACCGTATCCATCCAGGACGATTATACTGTGGAAAGTTCGCACGGAGCAACCGTCTTTGCCGATACCTCCTGGGCCGATTTTGAACCGGAAGAGGAAGGCACTTCCCGTGAGGACGTGATGATTTTCCCGGGCGGCATGCCGGGATCGAAGCACCTGGCGGAGCATCGGGAACTGATGGACCTGATGAAAAGCCACTATGCCGAAGGAGGCGCCGTGGCGGCCATCTGCGCCGCTCCCGGCCTGGTCGCCTCCCAGCTGGACGGCCTCGAAGGCCTGCAGTTCACCTGCTTCGAAGGATTCCAGGACGCCCTGATTGCCAAAGGAGCCGTGTACAAGAAAGAGAGCACGGTCACGGACGGGCACCTGATCACCGGCCGCGGCGCCGGCCATGCCGTGAACTTCGGCCTGGCCATCCTCCGCTACCTGAAAGGGGACGAGGCCGCCGAAAAAGTGAAGGCGGGCCTGATGCTGTAATCGCCCCCTTTCCAGGAGATGAATCAGCGCCTGCGGTTTGCCAGCGAAATATAATACAGCAGCGTAGCCAGCGAACCAATGGCTGCGATGACATAGGTGTAGGCCGCCCACCGGAGGGCGTCCACTGCCATCGGCTTGGTTTCATAGGAAACGATGCCGGAGTTTTCCAGCCATTTCACGGCCCGGGAGCTGGCGTTGATCTCCACCGGCAGGGTGATGAAACTGAACAGGGTGGTCAGGGCGAAGAGGCCGATGCCGATCCAGAGGAGCGAAGGGAATACGTTGATGAAGATGACCCCGGCCAGCAGGACCCAGGATACGATGTTATTGGAAAAACTCACTACCGGGACGAGGGCGCTCCGCATCTTGAGGGGCGCGTAGCCGGTGGCATGCTGGATCACATGCCCGCATTCATGGGCGGCCACGGCGGCAGCGGCCACGGACCTGCCGTAATACACGCCTTCGCTCAGGTTCACCGTACGGGTGGTGGGATCGTAATGGTCCGTGAGCTTGCCGGCTATGGATACGATCTGGACGTCGCGGATGCCGTGAGCAAGCAGCATGCGGCTGGCCACCTCCGCTCCCGTGAGGGCGACGGGGACATCGGAATATTTCGAGAAGCGGCGCTGGAGCATGTTCTGGACCAGCAGGCTGAGCACCATGACCGCTATCATCAGGAACCAAATCATCTGTGTGGACATATCTTTTCCGTTTTAGTAGTTGGAGGTGCAGCAAATAGCGCGCCTTCCTACAAAAATAAGAAATTTATGAAAAATGTCAGCCAGAAATACTAATTTTGCATGGCAAATGACATTTTTATGAGAGAGGACGATTTCTCACGGTTGGAACTGAGCCTGAAGGGCAGCCTGGAGAATTACCGGTATTTCCGCTCGTTGCTGGAGCCGCAGACGAAACTTCTGGTTCTCGTCAAGGCCAACGCATACGGGCACGGTGCCGTGGAATTTGCAGCCATGATGCAGCGCGCCGGGGCGGATTATCTGGCGGTAGCCTATCCCGTAGAAGGGCTGGAACTCCGCCGCAACGGTATTTCCCTGCCCATCCTGGTACTCACGGCCGGGACGGACTTCTACCCCGAAATCATCAAGACCCGGATGGAGCCCTCCATCCCCAACCTGTACTCTCTCAAGGTGCTGGTCTCCCACCTGAAAGAAGCCGGTCTCAAAGACTATCCCGTCCACATCAAGCTGGACACCGGCATGCACCGCCTGGGCTTCATGACCGGCGAGCTGCAGGAACTCACCGATTATCTGAAAGTCACCCCGGAAGTCCGCGTCAAGTCGCTGTTTTCGCACCTCTGCGTGGCGGAAGACCCGGAGCAGGACGGCTTCACCCTTCAGCAGATTTCCCTGTTCGAACGCAATACCGCCAGGGTGGCGGAGCAGCTGGGTTACATGCCCATGCGGCATATCCTGAACTCGGCCGGCATCGAACGTTTCAGCCAGTATCAGTTCGACATGGTGCGCCTGGGCATCGGCATCTACGGCATCAGCGCATTGCCCGGAAAGAAACTCTCTCCCGTAGCATCTCTCAAGTGCAAAATACTGCAGATTAAGAAATTAGGCCCCGGCGACACCGTAGGCTACGGCCGATGGGGCAAAGCCGGCGAGGGCACCGTCATCGCTACCATCCCCGTGGGCTATGCCGATGGAATCGACCGCCACCTGGGCAGGGGCGCAGCCTCTTTCTCCGTCAACGGAAATCGTGCACCCACCATCGGCAACATCTGCATGGACATGTGCATGCTGGATGTCACCGGCATCCCCGCCGCCGTAGGTGACACCGTCACCGTTTTCGGAGCGGACCCCACCGTGACGGAACTGGCCGATATCCTGGGAACCATCCCCTACGAAATCCTCTCCTCCGTTCCCCGCCGCATCGAACGGATCGTGGTACGGTAGCAAAAAATGCCGGAATAATTGACATCTGTGGTTGGTGACGACGGCCGCTGCTCTGCCGCGTTGCCACGAAATCCACCCTGGAAAGCCCTGCGGCTGTCAACACGGCAAGGTCTTGGGCCGATAGAGCCCGATTCGTTGCCGCGTTGA
>JAFUWW010000007.1 GCA_017471085.1 Bacteroidales bacterium
GCTGCCTGAGCGGTTGACCTTTCTGCGCACGAACATGCTGCAAAGATACCCCGAGGCACCCAAATTTGCAAGCCCGAAACCCCTTAGCCACTGATAATCAATGGGGAAAATTCAACGGTGGGTGAAGGTGACGAAAACAGGCGCTCAGATGGTATGCAGGCTGATTCTGTAAAAGTGATACAAAAATTGCCGTAATTTCTAGTAATTTATATTTTTCCCGCCCCGTTTTTTTTCTTATATGCGGGGCGTTTTTTATCGTAATTCTCAATCATACAGTTATTTGAACTTGAAATACGTGGTAGAGGAATAGAATGGTTAAAATTATATCGGTCTTTGCTAAATATGTACTTGTTGCGGCTGCGTAAACCGAGTACCTTTGTGATGACTAATATTATGTAGGCCAACATAATGAAACTGACACAGACACTGAAACTTGCCCTGTGGATTATCCTCCTTGCGGCAGCCGGCTGTACGGCAAAATCCCCGTTCGTCCAGGTAAAGGACGGACAGTTCATCCGGAACGGACGCCCCTACACTTACATCGGCACCAATTTCTGGTATGGACCCATCCTGGCTTCGGAAGGCCGGGGCGGTGATTATGCACGCCTGTGCCTGGAACTGGATACGCTCAAGGCCATCGGCGTTGAGAATCTGCGCGTCCTGGTGGGCGGGGACGGTCCGGACGGCGTTTTTTCCCGGGTGGAACCCACCCTGCAGAAGGCTCCCGGTGTCTATAACGACACCTTGCTCGTGGGGCTGGACCGGTTCATGGTGGAACTGGGAAAGCGCGGCATGCAGGCAGTGCTGTATCTGAACAACAGTTGGGAATGGTCCGGCGGCTACGGCCAGTACCTGGAGTGGGCCACCGGCGAGAAAGCTCTCATCCCCCTTGTAGACGGATACTGGCCCTTCATGCAGCAGATGCGGAAATTTCAGACTTCCAAGGAATCGCAGGAACTCTTCTACAACCATGTGCGCGCCATTGTGGGCCGTACCAATTCCATCACCGGAAAGCCTTACAAGGACGATCCCGCCATTTTCGCCTGGCAGATCGGCAACGAGCCCCGCTGCTTCTCGGACGAGCCCGAAATCCGCGACGGTTTCATCGGCTGGCTCACGGAATCGGCCCGCCTCATCAAGGAGTTGGATCCGAACCACATGGTGTCCACCGGCAGCGAGGGCCTGTTCGGCTGTGAGCAGGATCCCGCCCTGTTGGAAAGGGTCTGTGCCATTCCCGGTGTGGACTACATGACCATCCATATCTGGCCTTACAATTGGGAATGGGCCCATGCGGAGAGTCTCCGGGAAGATTTGGAAAGCGCCATGCAGAAGACGCTGGAGTATATCGGCCGGCATCAGGAATTATCCCGGAAATACGGTCTGCCCGTGGTGGCGGAGGAATTCGGTTTCCCGCGTGACGGATTTGTCGCGTCGATGGAGGCTCCCACCACCACCCGCGATTCTTACTACGCCCTGGTGTTCTCCCAGGTGGGAACTACCCTTCAGGGAGCCAACTTCTGGGGCTGGAGCGGTTTCGCCATCCCCCGCGGCGAGCAGTGGGAGCGCGGCGACGATTACACCGGAGACCCGGCCCAGGAGGCCCAGGGCCTCAACGGCGTGTACATCACGGACACCACCGTGGATATCATCTCAGAAGCGATATTAAATCTTAACCAATAATCATAAACCAACAAAATCCAGTAGCATGAAACAAAAGCTGTTAACCTTCATGCTGGCACTCCTGTCCACCGCAGGAGCCTTGTTTGCACAGAACAAGGTGACCGGTACCGTCACGGACGATACGGGATACGGTGTCATCGGCGCCAGTGTCATGGAGAAGGGCACCCAGAACGGTGTCATCACGGACCTGGATGGAAACTTCGAGATCACGGTGAGGCCCGGCGCCACGCTCGTGTTCTCTTCCATCGGCTATGCAACGCAGGAGGTCGTGGTCGGTAGCCAGCGCGTTATCAACGTTCTCCTGAAAGAAGATGCCGAATTCCTCGACGAGGTTGTCGTCGTGGGTTACGGTACCATGAAGCGAAGCGACCTCTCCGGCGCTTCCGTCTCCATGAAAGAGGAAGACCTCAAGGGGTCTATCATTTCTTCCCTGGACCAGTCCCTGCAGGGCCGTGCCGCCGGCGTTTCCGCCGTGCAGACTTCCGGCGCCCCGGGATCCTCCTCCTCCATCCGCGTCCGTGGCCAGGCCACTGTGAACGCCAACGCGGAACCGCTGTACGTCATTGATGGTGTCATCGTCCAGGGCGGTGGAAACTCCGGCGGCGACTTCGGTCTGGGCGGCCTGGGTAACGGCAAAGTTTCCACCATCTCCCCGTTGGCCACCATCAACCCGGCCGACATCGTGAGCATGGAAATCCTGAAGGATGCCTCCGCCACCGCCATCTACGGCGCCCAGGGCGCCAACGGTGTGGTCCTCATCACCACCAAGCATGGCAAGGCCGGCGACGCCAAGTTCTCCTACGACGGCATGGTGGCCGTTTCCCGCCAGACCAGTCGCATTGACATGATGAACCTCCGTGAATTTGCCGAATACTACAACGACATGGTGGATATGGGGCTGGTAGAACACAACGGCTGGTATGCCGATCCCTCCATTCTGGGCAAGGGTACCAACTGGCAGGACGAGGTGTTCCGCACTGCTCTCCAGCATCAGCACCAGATTAGCGCCCAGGGAGGTTCCGAGAAAGTTCAGTACTATGTGTCCGGTTCCTATATGAACCAGGAAGGTACCATCATCGGCTCCAACTTCGACCGTCTGAGCTTCCGCGCCAACCTGGATGCCCAGCTCAAGGACTGGTTCAAGCTGGGTATGAACGCCACCTATGCGGTAACCAACGACAACATCAAACTGGCCGACGGTCAGGAAGGTGTCATCTTCTACTCTCTCTCTACCCTGCCGGACATCCCGGTCTATGACCTGGACGGTAATTATTCCACCACGGTGCGGGAAGGGTACACTTCCGCCAACCCGGTGGCCCTGGCCATGCTGGACGAGAACCTGCTGAAGCGTCAGAAACTCACCGGCAACGTCTACGCAGAACTCACGCCCATCAAGCATTTCGTGTGGCGCAGTGAGGTGGGCTTCGACGTCTCCAATTCCGAGGCTACCACCTATAAGCCGATGGTGAACCTGGGCGGCTGGCAGCGGGGCAACAATTCCATGGGTTCCCAGCGCAATGCCAGCACCTACTGGTCCCTCAAGAATTACCTGACCTATTCCAACACTTTCGGCAAACATAGTGTCACCGCCATGGTGGGCCAGGAAGCATGGGAATCCCGCTGGAATTATCTGGGCGCCAACAATACCGGCCTTCCTTCCGACGAGATCCACAACATCAAGCTGGCCACCGGCAACCCTACCGTGAACTCCGGTTTCGGCAGTTCCGCCATGGCCTCCTTCTTTACCCGTGAAACCTACAACTACGACGACCGTTACCTGTTTACCTATACCTTCCGTTACGACGGTTCCTCCAACTTCGGCCCGGATAACCGTTGGGCTGGCTTCCACTCCTTTGCAGGTAGCTGGCGTTTCACCAACGAGCAGTTCCTCAAGGGCTTCAGCGAGGCCATCCGCCTGAACAGCGGTAAGATCCGCTTGGGCTGGGGACAGACCGGTAACGCCAATATCGGTGGCGGCGCCTGGGAATCCGGCATGAGCAAGATGCCCACCGGCCTGGGCGACAGCCAGCGTCCCGCCAACATCTCCAACACTGGTATCCACTGGGAGAAGCAGGTACAGACCAACCTGGGTCTGGATCTGAATTTCTTCCAGAACCGCTTGAACCTCACCATCGACCTTTACAAGAAGGTGTCCTCCGACATGCTCATGGCCATGACCCTTCCTTCCTACATGGGTACCCAGGGCAACGGTTCTTCCGCCCTGGCTGCGCCTAAGGGCAACTACGGCACCATCGAGAACAAGGGCCTGGAAATCACCCTGGACACGCATCCCATCGACGGGAAGAACTTCAGCTGGGACAGCAACTTCCAGATTTCCTTCAACAAGAACAAACTGGTGGCCCTGGACGGATCGGCCAATGCCCAGCTCGTGGGCTACGGCCAGTGGAGCGACATCGTTTCCGTGACAGAGATCGGCGAGTCCCTCTATAACTTCTACGGTTATGTGGTAGAAGGTGTCTATGAGGACCTCGAAGACATCATGCGCTCCCCCCGTGCCGAGAAATTCCCGGAAGACGGTGTCTCCTTCAACCGCTACACCACCGTGTGGCCGGGCGACCTCAAGTTCAAGGATGTGAACGGTGACGGGTTCATCAACGAGAACGACCGTACCAATATCGGTTCTCCGCTCCCGAAGTTCACGTTCGGCTGGACCAACACCTTCCGTTACAAGAATGTAGACCTCTCCATCTTCCTCAACGGCTCCTATGGTAACAAGGTGCTCAACTACAACATGATGGGACAGGGCTACAACGGCCTTGTGCATATGAACAGCACCTGGACCAACCAGCACGTGTCCATCCAGGACCGCGCCCGTCTGGTTTCCGTCGATGCCGCCAAGACTTATGCCGACGGCTCTTCCTGGCAGGATGACGTGACCAATGTCAAGGTTTCCAATGCCGGCACCAAGACTCCCCGTCCGTCTATCCAGGATCCGAACGACAACGACCGCTTGAGCACTCGCTATATCGAAGACGGCAGCTATCTCCGCATCAAGAACATCACCCTCGGATACACCTTCCCCAAGAGCATCCTCGAAAAGGTGAAGATTGACAATATCAGGTTATATTGCAATATCCAGAACCTTTTCACTTTCACCAAGTATACGGGCTTCGATCCGGAAGTGGGTGCTTCCACCCAGGATTCCACTGGTCTCACCTTCGGTGTGGACAACGGCCGTTATCCTTCCCCTATGACCTGTTCCTTCGGTGTAAACATCACTTTCTAATAAATGGAGGATAAGATTATGAAAAAAGCTTTGAAATACATCGCCCTCGCTGCCGTGGTAGCCTTCGGCGCCTCCTCCTGCGACAAATTCCTGGATCGTCCGTCCGAGGATAGCTTCACTACGGCCCAGTTCTACCAGAACGATGCCCAGCTGGAGCAGGGTATCAACTATTTGTACAATTCCCCCTGGTACGATATCATCCGTTTCTATATCTATGGTTCCGAGACCATGTGCGGCAATGTCTATCAGGCCCAGAACGCCTATTCTACCCTTACTGTGAACGGTACGGACCAAGACCTTAAGAACATGGCTTATTCGCTGTGGGCCGTGAATGCTCAGTGCAATACGGTTATCCATAATATCCAGGCCTCTACCGGCAACCTCTCCGATGAAGTGAAGAACCGTTGCATCGGCGAAGTGCTCGCCTGGAAGGCCATGACCTACTTCTTCCTCGTCCGCACCTTCGGCGATGTCCCCATCATCCACGACAACACCGAAATCATCAAGGATGCCACTTACAACGAGGTAGTCAAGGTCCAGAAGGCCGACGTGTACGAGTATATCGTAATGACCCTGGAGAAGGCCATGTCGCTGCTCCCGAAGAATGCCTATATCGGCAAGCTCAACCGCGTCGACTATTATGCCGCCGAGGCCCTTCTTTCCAAGGTGTACCTGACCAAGGCCGGCGTGACCGGTTCCCTGAGCCAGGAAGACCTGACCAAGGCCCGCGACTATGCCAAGGATGTGATTGACAATTCCGGCCGTACCCTTACCCCCAGGTACTCCGACATTTTCCGTATGACCCCCGCCCAGTTCCAGCAGACCGGTGAGGAACTCTTCACCTGGCACTGGCAGTGCAAGCAGGAGGTATGGACCTCCCAGAACTCCATCCAGTGCGACGTGGGTCTGGTGGGCTTCGACGAGAACGGCAGCCTCTGGGGAGACTGGAAAGGTCCCTCTGTAGACCTTCAGGATGCTTTCGGCGTTTCCGCTGTCGATGATCCCTCCACCCGCAAGAACACCGATGACCGCCGTCAGGCCACGATGATGATGTTCGGTGACCAGTACGATTATTTCTGGACCGACAAGGGCGGCTTCGACTTCTACCGTTTCTTCTATGACGACAACTACTATCCCGGCGGTCTTTCCTCCAATGCTTCCAGCAAGCAGTGGGGCTGCGCCTCCGGAGCCAACTATGCCAAACACCTGTACGGTGATGTGGCCGACCATACCGCCGCCTTCGGTTATCCGTCCTTCGGCATGTACAACCAGCTTCCGACGCATATCCTCCGTCTGGGAGACATCTACCTGGTGTACGCCGAGGCTGCCTTCCTCACGGGCGATACCGCTTCGGCCCTCACTTATGTGAACAAGATCCGCGAGCGTGCCAACGCCGCTCCGGTCGCGTCCGTAGATTATGAGACCATCTGGAAGGAGCGCCGTCTGGAACTCGCCCTGGAAGGCGACCGCTGGTACGACTATGTTCGCCGTTCCTATTACGACGTAGACGCCTGCATCAAAGACCTGAAGGCTCAGCGCCGCTCCAGCTGGTCCGGTCTGGATGCTGTCTACAAGACCTACGTTACGGATGCCCAAGGTAATTATATGGGCCCCGGCACCCGTCCCTGGGATGCCAGTGCAGTCACTTACAGTGGCTCCGAAGAACTGACCAACGTAGTTCCCTCCATGTTCACCATTCCTTTCCCGACCGAAGACGTGGTGATGAATCCGAACGTGGCTTCCGACGTGGAGGCGGTCCATGTGGATGTACGTGAGACCTATTCCTATGACTTTTAATCTTACGAACCGATGAAAGCAATGACCAAATATACTAGTTTGTTCCTGGGTCTTGTCCTTGCAGCCGCCTGTACGCAGGTAGACTATCCGGACCGCTTCGTCCAGACCGCCGGCGTTCCCAAAGTGGATTTTGTTCGCTATGCCGACAAAGACGTCATCATCACCCAGGCCAATATGGAAGAAGTCGTCTGCCTGGTCGGTGAAAACCTCACCAGCATCCACGACATCTACTTCAACGACCAGGCTGCCGTGCTCAACTCCAGCTACATGACAGCCAAGACCCTGGTCGTAGCCGTTCCCAAGAACATGCCGGCCGTGCAGACCGACAAGATTTACATGATTACCAAGGACAGCACTGTAGTAACCTACGACTTCAAGGTGCTTCCTCCCGCACCGAAGCTTACCGGCATGTCCCTTGAATGGGCCCAGCCCGGCGAGACGGTTACCCTGTATGGATCCTATCTCTTTGCTCCTCTTACCGTTGAATTCCCGGGTGTGGATCCTGTGGAGGTCTCTTCTTCCGCAGGCACTTCCGTGGATGTGGTGGTACCTGCAGGTGCCCAGCCCGGCAAGGTCAAGGTAAATACCGCTTCCGGCACCGCCCAGTCTGTGTTCATGTACAAGGATTCCCGTGGCATGCTGTTCGACTTCGACGGCCTCACCGGCCTGGACAACCACGGCTGGAACGGTCACAGCTCCAGGGATGACGACGGCACTGGTATCAGCGGCCGCTTCTTCCAGTTCGGTGACGGTTCCGTGGAGCTTACCGGTTCCTGGGAAGAAGCCAATTTCTCCTTCGTCTACTGGCCGGGTTCCTGGAATACTCCCGAGAACTATCAGGATGGCCCTATGGGCGCCCGTCTCCTGGATCTCGCAGATTTCAGCGAATGGCAGAACATGGCTCTCAAGTTCGAGATATTCGTCCCTTCCAGCAATCCTTGGAACAATACCCCTATGCATATCTGTATGGCAGGTGTAGAGGATGTGACCTTTGGTAATGCAGATATCCTGGATATCTATGGCAATACGGTTGCAGGTGCCAACAACAGATATATGTCCGGTGACGGCCGTCCCTCTGCTCCGCGTGCCATCTGGGAGCCCTGGAAGGCAACCGGTTCCTTTAGTACTGGCGACAAGTGGCAGACTGTGACCATCCCGCTCACCGACTTCAATCTGGGCTGGGACGGTAATCCTGCCTCCTATGGCGTATCGGCGAGCAGTTTCGCCAGCTTGTGGATGTTCATCACCAATGGTGGCAAGGAATATCCCGAAGGCTCCTGCACCCCTATTATCAAGATCGACAACATCCGTGCTGTCCCTTACAAATAATCTTAAGAGCAGAAGAATATGAAAAAGATATTGAAATATTCCCTTCTTGCCGCACTTGGCCTGGCCCTGGCAGCCCTCACCGGCTGTAAGCGCGAGGAACTGGACACCGACCAGTTCTCCGGTTATGCCCTGGCTGCCGTGAATCCCAATCCGGTGATGCGCGGTGCGGTGCTCCGTATCGTGGGCAGCGGCCTGGAGAATACCTCCGAGGTCCGGCTCGCCGGCGGCATTAGCATCACCGACATCGAGGTGGTGGAAAAAGGCTCCCGCAGTGAAATCCGCGTGACGGTTCCCCTGGAAGGCCCCGAGGTGGGTAAGGTGACCGTTGTCTCCAAGGACGGCGCCGAGGCGTCGACCCGTTTCGACCTGGAATTCACCGAGCCCATCGAGTTCGATTCCTTCTCCCCGGCCGAGGCGCTCTCGGGTGACGTGCTTACCCTGAAGGGTGAGTATCTGAACAACGTGCGCTGCGTCATCTTCGGCGGCGACGTTAAGGTGAACGAGTTCGTGAGCCAGTCTCGTCACGAGCTGAAGGTGGTCCTTCCTTTCAACGCTCTCTCCGGTCCCGTGATTGTGAGCGACGTGGACGAGGTGAACGACGAAACCACCATCCCCAACCAGATTTATTCCAAGACCGACCTGGTCGTGAAGGCTCCCACTGTGGTAACGGCCTCCAAGGCTACCTACAAGAGCGGCGAGGTAATCACCGTCTCCGGCGAGCATCTGGACATGATTGAGCGGGTGGACCTGACCGGCGCCGGCGACGTGGAATTCGTCATTGCCGAGGATGGCACCAGCATCTCCTTCGTGCTTCCGGCCTCCGCCACGGACGGCAGCATCCTCCTCACCTCTTATGCTGGCGACACTTTCAATGCCGGAGAGATCGAAACGGTGACCGTGGCAGACCTGGCCATCGTTTCCCTGGCCGATGACGGACGTTTCAAGGCTGGTTCCGACGTCACGATCACGGGTTCCGACCTGGATCTGGTGACCAAGGTGGCATTTACCAATGCCGAAGCCTCCTGGTACCTGTCCGACGGCGCTATCTTTGCCACCGTTCCGGCTTCCGCCAAGGACGGCGCCATCACAGTGACCCTGGAATCCGGTAAACAGGCTTTCACACCTGAGATTGAGGTGGTAAAGCCTGTCGCCACAGGCATCGCCGTCAATGAGGCAACGGCCGGGTATTCCCGAGTGAAGGTCTCCGGTACGGATCTGGACCTGGTCTCTTCCGTGGTAATCGGCACGGCCGAACAGGGTCTCATCCCCTGCGAGTTCGCTTATAACGGTGAAGATGGCACTGTCAGTGTCGCCATTCCCCGTGATGCTTATAGCGGTCCGCTTACCCTCACTGCCGACAGCGGTTATGATACTGTAACCGATAAGATTGCGGTATTCTACGCAGAGCCGGTGAGCATCAACTTCGATTCCGAGTCCTATGGACTGGGCCGTCCGATTTCCATCAGTGGTTCCAACCTTCTCAAAATCGAGAGTATCTACATCAAGGGGAATAAAGTCCCGTCCTACAGCAATCGCAGCGATAACTCCATGACCTTTGAGATGCCGGAAGGCATCGGTCCCGGCGTGTATCGCCTGCAGCTTGTTCTGGTAGACGGTACCGAGCTTACCTGGCCCGTTCCGTTCGCCATCACCGCCCCTTACACCGAGACCTTCATCTTCGAGGGCTCCGAGGACCTTGGCAACTGGAGCAACCAGCCGATGTTTGGTGCAGATGGCGTCTTAGGCGAACTGGGTCTCGTTGTCGGGGACCAGATCCGCATTTACTACAAGCCTACGGCCGACTGGTGGCAGTTCCAGATTTACAGCGGCCACTGGGATGGCATGTCCTTCCCTGAACTGGGCGGCGGCAATACCGTGAATCCGGACAACGCACAGGCCGATGCCACCTTCTTCACCTTTGAGGTGACGGAGGACAATATCGGTGTTCTCACTGCCGTCGGCGGATGGGGTGGTGCCCTGCTCTGCCAGGGTGAGAGTGTCATCATTACCGGTGTTTCCATGATCCACTTCGGCGCTGCCGAGACGGTGGTCTGGGAAGGCTCCTTCGAGACGGGCGACTATGCCACCAACGCCGAACTGGGCGGTGAAGACGACTGGGTGAACGCCGAGCTGTGGGATGGTGCGGAAATCCGCATCTACTTCACTGCGGCCGATCCTTCCGACTGGTCTCTGCAGATCTTCGACGGCCACTGGGGCGGTATGGGCTATGTCACGCCCAACGGAGTGCAGTGGAACCAGGATAACGCCGCCGAGGCCATCGAGAAGGGCTATGTCTCCTTCAAGGCCGAAGGGGATGCCTTTGCCGCCATGACCAGCCACCAATGGTGGGGCTTTGCCCTCATCCTGCAGGGCAAGAACCTGACCATTACCAAACTGGCTTACATTTAGCCTGCCATTATTCCGGAGGGGGCCGACCCTCCCTCCGGAATCCAAAGCTGTAAATTATGAAGAAACTGAGAAACCTTCTTCTGGCGGGCTTCCTCCTTGCAGTAGCCTGGTCCTGCGGAAAAAATAACCCGGAGCCGTCTCCGGTGGACGATCCCCCCAAGGATATTACGCTGGAAACCACTTCGTTTATGGCTGCGCAAGGCGGAGAAACCCTATCCCTGACTGTCACCGCTCCCGAACGCCCCAAGGTGGGCGGCGCCCCTTCCTGGATTACGGTGGGGGACGGGACCTATTCCAAATACAAGATTACCTTTACGCTCAAAGTGGCGGCCAACACGACCTTCGAGGAGCGGTCGGCAGTCCTTACGGTCACTTCCGGAAGCCTGTCAAAAACGGTTTCCCTTACCCAGCCCGGCGCTCAGAAACCGGACGTACCGGAGCCGGAGCCCGGTTCGGAAATTGACAGGAACCTGACCAACCCCCATGCCAGCGCCGCAGCAAAGCGGGTCTATGACTTCCTGCGGGAAAACGCGGGGAAGAAGGTCTTGAGTGGTATCCAGTCCGGCGGTACGGCCAATAACAACGAAACCGCAGACGCTGTCTTCAAGATGACCGGTAAACATCCTGCCCTGGCAGGTTACGACTATATTTTCCTGCCATACTCTCCTACCCCCGCCAACTGGGACTGGAAGGTGGATTACGGCGACATCTCCGCCGCACGCGAGCAGTGGGAAAACAACGGCTTGGTTTCTTTCATGTGGCATTGGAATGTTCCCACCTCTAAAGAAGCCTGGGACAATGGTTTGAAAGGCAATTTCGACGGCTATAACTTCTATTGTGACAAAACCGGTTTCGATATCAGAAGGGCGTTGGTGGCCGGCAACTGGGAGAACGATTTCATCCTGAAGGATATCGAAAAAGTGGCCGGTTACCTGAAACTGCTGCAGGCCGAGGGAATCCCTGTCCTGTGGCGTCCCCTGCACGAAGCCGCCGGCAACTACAACATCTACGGATCCAACGGCGCCTGGTTCTGGTGGGGCCGGGGCGGTGCCGATGCCTGCAAGCAACTTTGGAAGCTCCTCAGGGATAAGCTGGAAGGGGAGTACGGCCTGGATAACCTGATTTGGGTCTGGACCTTGGATGCTACGGTAGGAGCAGAAAACGACTACGCCCTCTGGTATCCCGGAAACGACCTGGTAGACATCGTAGGATGCGATATCTACGAGGAGAATACATCGGTCAAAAGCCGTCAGTACAAGGCAGCGGTCCAGCTTACCGGCGGCAGGAAACTCGTTACGGTGAGTGAATGCGGCAATATCCCCGATCCGGAGCAGTGCCTGTCGGAGAATCAGAGCTGGAGTTGGTTCCTGGCCTGGAACTTGGAAGACTTCAAATTGAACACTACCGATTACTGGAAGAAACTGATGGGGTCGGCCCGTGTCTTTACCCGGGAGTCGATGCCTTCGCTTAAATAGGAAAACCCATGAAAACGATCCGTTCCATAGCCTTTTGCACCGCGGTGCTTGCCCTGCTTTCTACAGCTTGCCAGAAGCCTGATCCAACCCCGGCCCCCGTAGATGAAGCCCCCACTTCCATCATGCTCAGCCAGAGCAGTTTTTCTGTGGCAAATACCGGAGAGAAACTGTCCTTGACGGTAACGGCGCCAGCCAGGCCTGCCGTTTCCGGCCTGCCGGACTGGATTTCCTTGACGGATGGAACCTATTCCAAGTACAAGATTACATTCGGTCTTATGGTAGCGGCCAATGCCGGTTATCAGGAGCGGACGGCCACCCTGACCGTCACCTCTTCCGGCGCTTCTTCCGTGACTGTTACCGTGACGCAGGCCGCTTCCGCAGAACCGGAGCCGCCCACCCCCGATCCGGACCCGGATAATAACCCGGCATGGAAAATGGCGATGAACCTGGGCCTTGGATGGAACATGGGCAACCAGTTTGACGGCTATTACAACGGCTCCTGGGCGGGAGAGAAAGAAGGATATCCGGGGGAGTGTGTCTGGCAGCCTGATGACAGCCATAAGGCCACGCAGGCTACTTTCGAAGGGCTGAAGAAAGCCGGGTTCACCAGCGTCCGTATTCCGGTGAGCTGGCTTCGGATGATTGGTCCGGCTCCTGCCTACACCATCGATGAAACCTGGCTTGGCAGGGTGTACGAAGTGGTCGGATTCGCCCACAATGCAGGGCTTAACGTGATTGTGAATACGCATCATGACGAGAACCATGGAGTAAACAATACGTACCAGTGGCTGGATATCAAGAATGCTGCCAATAATTCCGCTCTGAACCAGGCCATCAAGGAGGAAATCAAGGCGGTCTGGACCCAGATTGCCGAAAAGTTCAAAGACTGCGGCGACTGGCTCATCCTGGAGAGTTTCAATGAGTTGAACGACGGTGGCTGGGGCTGGAGCGATGCTTTCCGGGCCAATCCGTCCAAGCAGTGCGATATCCTGAACGAGTGGAATCAGGTCTTCGTGGATGCCGTCCGGGCCACCGGCGGAGAAAATGCCACGCGCTGGCTGGGCGTTCCCACTTATGCGGCCAACCCGGAATACACTACTTATTTCACGATGCCCTCTGATCCTGCCGGAAAGACAATGCTGGCCGTCCATTTCTACGACCCCTCCGACTATACCATCGGCAAGGAGCAGTACTCCGACTGGGGACATACCGGCCAGGCCGGGCAGAAAGCTACCTGGGGCGATGAAGACCATGTACGGGAAGTGTTCGGAAAACTGAATGCCAGTTTTGTCGAAAAGAAGATTCCAGTCTATCTGGGCGAATTCGGCTGCTCGATGCGTCGCAAATCCGACAGCCGTGCATGGGCTTTCTACAAGTACTATCTGGAGTATGTGGTAAAAGCGGCCAGGACCTATGGCCTCCCGTGTTTCCTGTGGGACAACGGCGGCACCGACTCCGGCCAGGAACAGCATGGATATATCCATCATGGTAACGGCAGTTATCTCGGAAACAGCAAGGAGCTCGTCGACTTGATGGTGAAGGCCTGGTTTACAGATAAGGAAGGATATACCCTCCAGACCATCTACAACAGTGCTCCCAAGTTCTGATTCGGAATCTAACAAACAGTCATCATGCATAAAACTTTGTCGCTTATGGTACTTGTCATGGCTTTGACCTCATGCGGTACCGGAACAAAAAAGCCCATGGAAACGCCCAAAGACCAGCTGGTCCACCGGCTGTTCACCTATGCGGAGAAAGGGCAGATTGCCTACGGTCACCAGGACGATCTGGTGTACGGCCACAACTGGGTGGTGACCGACTGGGAAAACGACCCCCTGGACCGCTCGGACGTGAAAGGCGCCACGGGCAAGTACCCCGCCATCGTGGGCTTCGACCTGGGCGGCATCGAGCTGGGCCACGCCAAGAATCTGGACGGCGTGCCGTTCGGCCTGATGCGAAAGGCGGCGCAGAAGCACGTGGAGCGTGGCGGCATTGTCACCTTCTCCTGGCATCCGCGCAATCCGCTTACCGGCGGCGATGCCTGGGACATCAGCTCCGACCAGGTGGTGAAGTCGGTTCTGACCGGCGGGGAGAAGCATGGCGATTTTATGCTCTGGCTCACTCGTGCGGCCGATTTTATCGAAAGCCTGGGGGCCGATGTCCCCGTGATTTTCCGCCCCTGGCACGAGAACCTGGGAAGCTGGTTCTGGTGGGGAAAGAACCTCTGCACGGAACAGGAATACCAGGAGCTTTACCGCATGACCTGGCTCTATTTCACCAAGGACCGTGGCCTTACGGACATCGTCTGGTGCTATTCCCCCAACGGTCCGATAGAACCGGAACTGTATATGTCCCGCTATCCCGGCGATGAATTCGTGGATATCCTGGGGACGGATATTTATGAGTATGTCGGGGCCGACGGCCTGGAAGAAGCCGGCGTGCGTTTTAGTACGGAGGTGAAAAGTATGCTGACGGCCATGAATGTAATGGCGACGGATCACCACAAACTCATGTGCCTGTCGGAAACCGGCCTGGAAGGCATCCCCAGCCCCACTTGGTGGACGGGCGTACTGGAACCCGCCATCCGGGAATTCCCCATCAGTTATGTGCTCACCTGGCGCAACGCCCACGACAAACCGGGGCACTTCTATGCCGCCTGGAGGGGATTCGAACATGCCGGTGACATGAAAGCCTTCAGTGAACTGGACAATATCGTATTTTTGGACGAATAGCTATGGACTATAAAGAGAGACTCAATTGGCTGAGAATAGCCCATCAGCGGCTGATCGACCGCCCCAATGCCGCCATTGAAGGGAATGGCGTCTATGAACGCTACGAAAACCCCATCCTTACCGCCGAGCATGCTCCGCTGGAATGGCGCTATGATCTGAATCCTGCCACGAACCCCTATCTGATGGAGCGCTTCGGCATTCATGCCACGCTCAATTCCGGCGCCATCAAGTGGAACGGAAAGTATGTCCTTGTGGTCCGGGTGGAAGGCGCCGACCGCAAATCGTTCTTCGCCGTGGCCGAAAGCCCCAACGGCGTGGACCATTTCACATTCTGGCCCCGTCCCGTCACCATGCCCGAGTGGGGGGAGCCCGCCACCAATGTGTACGACATGCGCCTGACCGCCCATGAGGACGGCTGGATCTACGGCATTTTCTGCGTGGAGCGGAAAGACCATTCGGCCGAAGGGGACCTTTCCGCCGCAACGGCCGCGGCCGGCGTGGCCCGTACCAAGGATCTGGTGAACTGGGAGCGCCTGCCGGACATCGAAAGCAAGAGCCAGCAGCGCAATGTGGTGCTGCATCCCGAATTTGTCGACGGTAAATATGCCCTCTACACTCGCCCGCAGGATGGTTTCATCGATGCAGGTAACGGCGGCGGCATCGGCTGGGCCCTGGTGGACAGCATGGAGCACGCCGTCATCCGGGAAGAGACCATCATCAACAGCCGCCACTATCACACCATCAAGGAAGTCAAGAACGGCGAAGGTCCGCACCCGATCAAGACCTCCAGGGGCTGGCTGCATCTGGCACATGGCGTACGCGGCTGCGCCAGCGGACTCCGTTATGTCCTGTATCTGTACATGACCTCCCTGGACGACCCTGCCCGCGTCATAGCCGAACCGGCCGGTTTCTTCATGGCCCCGGAAGGCGGCGAGTATATGGGCGACGTGATGAATGTGCTCTTCGCCAACGGCTGGATCTGCGACCCTGAAGGCAAGGTGTTCATCTATTACGCCTCTTCCGATACCCGCATGCATGTGGCCACCTCCACCGTAGACCGGCTGGTGGACTACTGCCTGCATACGGCCCCGGACGGCCTCCGCACCGGCAAGTCCGTAGAAACACTGAACGCCCTGATCGACCGCAACCTCCTTGGAGGCAAGTGATTGTACAAAAGTTATTTATTATCGCTGATATGAAAAGAATCCTGGCTCTTATCGCAGCCATGGCCACTTTTTCGGTGGTCTCGCATGCCCAGAACCTGCGTCTGGCGCACATCTTCTCCGACCATATGGTCCTGCAGCAGCAGACCCAGGCTCCGGTCTGGGGCTGGGGCAAGCCCGGCAGCACCGTCACCCTGACCTGGGAAGGGAAATCCATCACGGCCAAGGTCCAGGCCGATGGTACCTGGCGTACCGTCCTTCCCACCGGCCCTGCCGACGGCCTGCCCCGGACTCTGAAGGCAGAGTCCGGGAAAGAGAGCATCGGCCTGGAGGATATCGTCCTGGGCGAGGTGTGGCTTTGCAGCGGGCAGTCCAACATGGAAATGCCCATTTCCGGTTTCGGCTTCCAGGAAGTGGAGGGTGCCACCGAGGCCATCATGGCCGCACCCGAAACAGCCTCCCAGGTGCGGGTATTCGACATCAAGACCGGCAAATGCACGGAGCCCGTGGACGATGTGGAGGCCGTCTGGACCTATTCTACGGGGGAGGTGACCGCCAGGACATCGGCGGTAGGGTATTTCTTCGGAAAACGGCTCTCCCGCAGCCTGGGCGTTCCCGTGGGCATCATCGTGAATGCCTGGGGAGGCAGCCGGATCGAACCCTGGATGACGCGTGCGGTCATTGACGGAGCCGGTCTTACGGAACAGGAACTGAAGGACATCTATGCGGTGGAAGAAGTTCCCGACCGCTGGCCGGAGACGCCGGAACTCATTTGGAACGGCCGCGTAAAACCCATCGTGGGATATGCCGCCAAGGGCATCATCTGGTACCAGGGCTGCTCCAACATGGGCCAGCCGCACTGCTATGACAAGCTGCAGAAAGCCATGGTGGAAATGTGGCGCAAGGAGTGGGGGAGGGACCTTCCCTTCATCTTCACGCTGCTGGCACCGCATGACCACGGCGATGCCGACGGCCGCTGGCGCGCTTTCTTCGTGGAAAACCAGCTCCATACGGAAGAAATTCTGAGCAATTCCTGGGCGGTGTGCACGGAGACCATCGGCAACAAAGTGACCATTCATCCTCCCAGGAAGAAGGAGGTGGCCGACATGATGGTGATGCGCGCGCTCCAGAATGTATATGGCATCTATACGGGCATTTCCATCGAACTTCCCCGCCTGAAGGAGGTCAGTTTCCAGGAAGACGGCACGGCCAAGGTCACCCTTACCCAGGTATGGTCCAACCTGATGTCCATATCGGCCCGGGATATCGTGGGCTTTGAACTGGCCGGTGAAGACCGCACCTTCCACCTGGCCGAGGCCGAGGTAGACTGGGACGGCCAGACCATCCTGGTGCGCTGCCCGGAGGTGCCGCACCCCGTGGCGGTCCGCTATGGCTGGCGCAACTGGATGGACGCCAACCTGGCCAAATCCAACGGCATTCCGGTGCCTCCCTTCCGCAGTGACGACTGGGACTATTGATTGATTTTCCTAAACCACAGATGATATGAAACTTGTTTTCCGCGTTGTTTTCGGTTTTTTTACAGGCCTGATGCTGTGGGCCTGCAACAGCGATTATAAGGTTAGCGGCGACACCGTGACATTCCCCTGTGACGGCCTGACCGTCCGCCTGCAGGTGATCAGCCCCGAGGTGGTGCGCGTGAGCGTATCCCCGGACGGGAAATTCCCGGACCGCAGGAGCCTGGCCGTGGTTCCGCAGAAAGGCGGCACCGAATTCGAGGTGACCTGTGCCATGGGCAAGCTCCGCCTGGCCACATCGGCCCTTTCCGCAGAAGTTTACAAGGCCGACGGCTCCGTCAGTTTCTTCAAGGCCGACGGCACCCCGCTTGCCCAGGATGGCCGCAGCACATTTGAACCCATCGAGGTGGAAGGCAAGAAGGCCTACAGCGTGCGTACGCAGTTCAGCTCCACACCGGATGAGTCCTTCTACGGACTGGGGCAGCACCAGGCCGGCGAGTTCGACCACAAGGGCCGCAGTGAAGAGCTTTTCCAGTACAACACCAAGGTAAGCGTCCCGATGGTGGTCTCCACCAAGGGCTACGGGCTCATGTTCGACGCCTATTCTCTGAGCCGCTGGGGCAATCCCTTCCCTTACAGGCAGTTGGGCCAGGCCTTCAAGCTGTACGACAAGGACGGCGTGGAAGGCGCCCTGACCGGGACCTACTCTCCCTCGCAAGGTGCCCCCCTGGTGCAGCGTGAAGACAGCCTGTACTATGAGACCGAATTCCACGTGAAGAATCTCCCTGCCCTGAAAATGAGTGGCGCCAGGGTGGTCTACGAAGGCTTCCTGGAGGCTCCCGAAACGGCCGATTACCATTTCATCCAGTATTATGCAGGCTTCCAGCGTACGGAAATAGGCGGTCAGGAGAAGATGAGCCGCCGCTGGCGTCCGGCCTGGAACCCCAACAGCTACAAATTCACCGCCCGCCTGGAGAAAGGCGTGAAGACCCCCATCCGCGTGGAATGGGAACCGGACGGCGACGTCTCCTATATTGGCCTCAGGGTGGCGGAGCTGCTTTCCCCGGAAGAAGAGGAAGGAATCAGCTTCTGGAGCGAATTCGAACCCCAGGCCGATTACTACTTCATCGCGGGAGACAACTACGACAAAGTGATCGGCGGTTATCGCACCCTGACCGGCAAGGCCCCCGTCATGCCCAAGTGGGTGCTGGGCTTCTGGCAGAGCCGCGAGCGCTATTCTACCCAGGATGAGCTGGTGGAAACCCTTGCCGAGATGCGCCGCAGGCACATTCCCGTAGACAACATCGTCCAGGACTGGCAGTATTGGGCCGATGACCAGTGGGGCAGCCACGAATTCGAGCCTTCCCGCTATCCCGACCCCGAAAAGATGCTGGACGACGTGCATTCCATGAACGCCCGCTTCATGATCTCCGTCTGGCCCAAGTTCTACACCAATACGGAGCACTATAAGGAGCTGAAAGCGGCCGGCTATGCCTTCACCCATGCCGAAGAGGCCGGCCTGAAAGACTGGCTGGGCCACGAGCAGACCTTCTACGACGCCTATGCAGAAGGCGGCCGCAAGATGTTCTGGCGCCAGATTGACGAAACCCTCTACAGCCGCTTCAACAAGAAAATCGACGCCTGGTGGATGGACGCCAGCGAGCCCAATCTCAGGGACTGCCTGCCCATGGACTATCTCAAATGGCTCACCACGCCCACGGCCCTGGGCCCCTCCACGGAGTACCTGAACGCCTATTCCATCGTGAACGCCGATGCCATCTACAACGGCCAGCGGAGCGTCGATCCCGACAAGCGCGTGTTCCTGCTGACCCGCAGCGGCTTCATCGGCGAGCAGCGTTATTCCACCGCCACCTGGAGCGGCGACATCGGCACGTCCTGGACCGACATGCGCATGCAGATGGCGGCCGGCCTCAATTTCTCCATGAGCGGCATCCCGTTCTGGGGCATGGATATCGGCGGATTCTCCGTCATGTCCAAGTTCTACAGTCCCGCCGCGGCCGACGAATGGCAGGAGCTGCAGACGCGCTGGCATCAGTTCGGCACGTTCGTTCCGCTGTTCCGCACCCATGGCCAGTGGCCTCGCCGCGAGCTGTGGTACATCGCCCCCGAAGGGTCCGAGGCCTATCAGAGCATCCTTTGGTACATGCGTCTCCGCTATCGCCTGATGCCGTATCTATACTCGCTGGCCGGAGCCGTGTATAACGACGATTACACCCTGATGCGCGGCCTGCCGATGGATTTCCCTGCCGACCGCAACGTGCGCGACCTCTCCGACCAGTGGATGTTCGGCCCGGCCCTGATGCCCTGCCCCGTGAGCGAGTACAAGGCCCGCAGCCGCAGTGTCTACTTCCCGGAAGGTGTCTGGTACGATTTCTACACGGGCGCTTCCGTCAGGGGTGGCCAGACGCTCACCGTGCCGGCTCCGTACAGCCGGATGCCGCTGTTCGTGCGCGGAGGCAGCATCCTTCCCATCGGCCCAGACATGGAGTGGAGCGACCAGAAACCCGCCGACAATCTCCTCCTGGTCGTTTATGCCGGGGCCGATGCCGATTTCACCCTCTACGAGGACGACGGTCTTACCTATGCCTATGAGAAAGGCGCCTGCTCTTCCATCGGCCTGCATTGGGACGATGCCTCCCGCACCCTTACCGTAGGGGAGCGGCAGGGTTCCTTCCCCGGCATGCTGCAGGAAAGGACCTTCCGGGTGGTGGTGGCCGATTCCGCCCATCCGTTCGCCTATGATCCGGATGCCGCAGGCTCCGTCACCATCCGCTACGACGGACGTCCTGCCGAGGCGAAAATTTCGGAGAATTAATGATACTTTTTTGGAAATTAACTGATTGAATGATGAATACAGCTTTGAAGATTGTTTCTGCATCTTTTGCCGCCATGCTGCTGGCGGCCTGCAGTACGGGCAGCCAGCCCAAGGCCATCGCTTCGGATGCAGCCGTGGAAGCCAAGGTGGAAAGCGTGCTCAAGGGCATGACCCTGAAGGAGAAGGCCGGCCAGATGGTCCAGCTCACCATCATGGTGCTGGAAGACGAAACCCACGAGGCCATCGACCCGGCCAAACTGGACAAGATTATCGGGGAGTATAAAGTGGGCTCCATCCTGAACGTGATGCACGATGCCGCCCATTCCCGGGAGCATACTGCCGAAATGGTCCGGCAGATCCAGGAGAAGTCCATGGAGGTACTGGGCATCCCCTGCATCTATGGCCTGGACATGATCCACGGGGCCTCCTATCTGATCGAGGGCTCGCTGTATCCGCAGGAAATCAACCTTGCGGCCACTTTCAACCGCGACTATGCCCGCATGATGGGCGAAGCCATGGCCTATGAGACCCGTGCCGCCCAGGTTCCGTGGGTGTTTTCTCCGGTGATGGACCTGGGACGCGATCCCCGCTGGCCGCGTATCTGGGAAAGCTTCGGGGAAGACCCGTACGTGCAGAGCGAGATGGCCCGCATCGAGACCGAGGCCATCCAGGGACCGGATCCCAACCATATCGACCTGGAGCATGCGGCTGTGAGCCTGAAGCATTTCATGGGCTACGGCGTACCGCATACCGGCAAGGACCGCACCCCTGCCTATATCGCCGAGAATGACCTGAGGGAGAAATACTTCCGCCCGTTCAAGGAATGCTTCCAGGCGGGGGCTCTCACCGCCATGGTGAATTCCGCCTCCATCAACGGCATCCCCACCCATGCGAACCAGACGCTTCTCACCGGCTGGGTGAAGGAGCAGCTGGGCTGGGACGGCATGCTGGTGACCGACTGGGCCGATATCGACAATCTCTATACCCGTGACCATGTGGCGGCCGACAAGCGCGGTGCCGTGGCCCTGGGCATCAACGCCGGCATCGACATGATCATGGATCCGTACGATCCCGAGTGCGTGAACGTCATTGTGGAACTGGCCGAATCCGGTGAGATTCCCATGTCCCGGATCGATGACGCCGTGCGCCGCATCCTCCGCCTGAAAGTGCGCCTGGGTCTGTTCGAGAATCCGGTATGGGAACACGATTATCCCGAATTCGCCTCCGAACGATTCGGAAAGGAATCCTATGCCGCCGCCCTGGAATCGGAGGTCCTCCTCAAGAACGAGGACGGCATCCTGCCTCTCAAGGGGACGGAACGGATTCTAGTCACCGGTCCCAACGCCAACTCCCTGCGTGCCCTGAACGGCGGCTGGAGTTACCGCTGGCAGGGTGCCGCCGACGAGTTTGCTCCGAAGTACAATACCATCCTGGAAGCCCTCCGGAACCGTTTTTCCAACGTAGCCTATGCGCCGGGCGTGGAATATATCGAGATTCCCATGGCCTGGCAGTATGAGAGGGCCGACGGCATCCCCGCAGCCGTGGCGGCTGCCCGCGGAGCCGATGTAATCATTGCCTGCGTGGGTGAGAATTCCTATTGCGAGACCCCCGGCAACATGGACGACCTGAACCTTTCCTCCAACCAGAAAGACCTGGTGAAGCAGCTGGCCGCCACCGGCAAACCTGTGATCCTGGTACTCAACGAAGGCCGTCCCCGCATTATCGGCGACATCGAGCCGCTGGCAAAGGCCGTGGTGGACGTGATGCTGCCTTCCAACTATGGCGGCGACGCCCTGGCCGCCCTCCTGTCCGGCGACGAGAACTTCTCCGGCAAGCTGCCGTTCACTTATTCCAAGCACATCAATGCCCTTCACACCTACGATTACAAGGTGTCCGAGCACCGCGAGGTGATGGAAGGCTCTTACAATTACGACGCCATCATGGACGTCCAGTGGCCCTTCGGCCACGGCCTCAGCTACACCACCTTTGCTTACAGCGACTTCCAGCTGCTCAGCCCGGCCGGGTTCCAGGCAGGCGACGTGCTCAAGGTCTCCGTGAAGGTGACCAATACCGGCAACCGTGCCGGCAAGGAAGCCGTATTGCTGTACAGCTCCGACCTGGTGGCTTCACTGATTCCCGACGTGAAACGTCTTCGCGGCTTCGAAAAGGTGGCCCTCAATCCCGGCGAATCCAAGACCGTTACCTTCGAGATTCCGGCCGAAGAACTGGCTTTTGTAGGCGCGGACGGGAAATGGCGCCTGGAGAAGGGCGAGTTCCGTCTCTCCTGCGGCGGCAGCGGCCTTATGGTGAACTGCACGGAAACTAAAGTCTGGGAAACGCCCAATATCTGATGGAAACAAGGACGGAAACGTTCCTGCGGGAAGTCCGCACGGAACTGGAAGGGAATATCCTCCCTTTCTGGCAGAGACTCAAGGATCCGCGCGGCGGATTCTATGGCGAAATGGCCTCCGACGGGCGCATCGTCTATGACGCACCCCGGGGCGTCATCCTGAACGCCCGCATCATCTGGTCTTTCGCGGCGGCCTATGGCGCCTTGGGCAAGACCGGGTATCTGGTGGCTGCGATGCATGGGAGGGACTGGTTCCTGGACCATTTCTGCGACCACAAATACGGCGGCGTGTACTGGAGCGTGACCCCGGAAGGGGAGCGCCTGGAAACCAAGAAACAACTCTATGCCCAGGCTTTCGCCATCTACGGGCTCAGCGAACTGTACCGGGTTACCAGGGACGACGAGGCCCTGAAAAACGCCGTAAACCTGTACAAAGTGGTGGAAGCCTTCTTTGCCGATGCGGAGTACGGCGGCTATACGGAGGCGCTGGCCCGGGATTTCTCCCCGTTGGAGGACATGTCCCTGAGCGCCCACGACATCAATGCCGACAAGACCATGAACTCGCACCTGCATCTGCTGGAAGCCTATGCATCCCTGTACCGGGTATGGCCGGACGAGGGGCTGAAAGCCGCCGTGGAACGCCTGCTGGACATTGTCTGTGGCCGGATGATGGGGCCGGAAGGACACCTGAAGCTCTATTTCAGGAAGGACTGGACCGTCCTTCCCGGAGCCGTTTCCTACGGCCATGACATTGAAACTTCCTGGCTGGCGCTGGAGTGCGCCTTCGCTTTGAAAGAGATCGACGTAGTGGACCGGGTGCGGCCTGCCGCCCTCTCTCTTGGCAGGGGAGGAAACGACGGCCTGCTGCCCGACGGTTCCATGCTGTACGAGAAACTGGAAAACGGGACGCTGGACGAGTCCCGCCAGTGGTGGGTGCAGGCCGAAACCGTAGTGGGCAACCTGTGGCTGTGGAAGTACCATGGGGTGGAAAAGGGTGCGGAACACGCCCTGGCTGCCTGGGCCTATATCCGTGACCATCTGGTGGATGCCGCGGGCGGAGAATGGCACTGGGCCATTTTGCCGGACGGATCTCCGGATATCGCCCAGCCCAAGGCGGGTTTCTGGAAATGCCCTTACCATAACACCAGGATGTGCCTGGAAGCAATGAATATTTTCAATGAATGACGACAAAGAATATGGCTAAACTGTCAGAAAAAATCGGATATGGACTGGGAGATGCCGCAGCCGGCGGCATTACCTGGAAAGTCATGTCCATCGCCTTCCCTCTGTTTTTTACCAACATTTTCGGCCTTACCGTAGCCGATACGGCCACCCTGATGCTGGTGGCGAGGCTCTTCGACGTGGTCACGGACCCGCTGATGGGAGCGCTGGCCGACCGCACCCAGTCGCGTTGGGGAACTTATCGGCCCTGGCTCATATTCGGCGCCATCCCTCTGGGAGCCGTCTTTGCCCTGCTGCTGTTTACGCCTGATTTCGGCCCGGTGGGCAAGCGGATCTATGCCTATTCGCTCTATCTGCTTATGATGGCCGTTTACACCGCCGTGAACGTGCCTTACGGCTCCTTGCTGGGCGTGATGACGGACGATGACAACGAGAAGAACCAGTTTTCGTCGTACCGGATGGTCGGGGCCTATGCGATGGGCTTCGTCACCCTGCTTTCCTTCCCTTACCTGCAGAAGATGGTGGGCGGAACCGAGCAGCATCAGTACGCCGTCCTCGGCGTGGTGCTCGGCGCCATAGCCGCGGCGGGCACCCTGGCCTGCGGCCTGCTGACCAAAGAGCGTCTGAAGCCCGTCAGGGCCGAGAAATTCTCGTTCAAACCCTTTGCCGACCTGTTCCGCAACAAACCCTGGATTTACCTGACGCTCATCGGCATCTGCACCAATTTCTTCAACGGTTTCCGCTATGCGGTGGCCGGCTATCTCCTGGAATACTGCCTGCACGGGGATGTCACCGTTTCCGGTCTCATCATCAATTATACCGTGTTCATGACCTTCGGCGAGGTTACCTGCATGATTTTTGGCGCCCTATCGCCCAAGTTCACCCAGTGGGTGGGTTCCAAGCGCAAGGCTTTCGCCTGGGCGGCCGTCATCTGCGCCGTCACCTCCGTCGCCTTCTTCTTCATTCCCATGGATCCCCGGTACATCTGGGTGATGGTGGCCGTGGTCATCCTCACGTCCGTGGGCATCGGCCTGTATTCTCCGCTGCTGTGGTCCATGTATGCCGATGTCGCCGATTATGCCACCGAGAAGAACGGCACTTCCTCCACGGGTCTCATCTTCTCTTCCGGTACGATGGCCCAGAAGTTCGGATCGGCCATCTCCGGCGCCCTGGTGGCCATGCTCCTGGGGATTGCGGGCTTTATTTCCGGCACCGACCCCGCCACCGGGCAGACGGTGGTGACCATCACCAATGAACCGGCGGTCCAGACCATGATCTGGTCGCTGTTCTCCCTCTTCCCCGCCGCCATCGCCCTCCTGATCCTCCTTCTCCTGAGACTGTATCCCATCAAAAAATAACGGAGACGGAGATACAAAAAACGCAGGCCCGAAAGGTCTGCGTTTTACTTTCTGTGCTGCAAGTGGAGACTACCAGCGGTCTTCGTCGGAGACGCTGAGTTTCTTGCGGGCGTGACGACGGCGGGCGCTCAGGACGCGGCGGCCGTTGGCGGAAGCCATGCGGGCGCGGAAACCGTGCTTGTTCACGCGCTTGCGGCGGGAGGGTTGGAATGTTCTTTTCATGATATCTCTTTTTTATATTTTTCGCGTAAGGACTGCAAAGGTAGCAATTCCCGCCGAAATTGCCAAATTTTTTTTGCAAAGGACCTACCGGCGGATATGGATGACCAGTTTTCCGTCGAAATACGGGTCCGGAAGCCAGGCGCTGACCGGCCAGGTGGACACGCTGCCGCGCGGAAGGCGGTGACGGGCCATGACCTGCGCGATCTCTTCGTTCACGTCGCCCCCTTTGAGGTACAGGATGCCCTCCGTGAATTTCCCTTTCACCCAGGGATAAAAGTCCGGGAGCGATGCAACGGCGCGGGATACTACAAATGCGAAACTGTCCGGGAGAGACTCAGCCCGCTGGTTCACGACCACGGCGTTCTTCAGTCCCAGGGCTTCGGCGACGGCCTGTGCCACCATGGTTTTTTTGCCCACGGAGTCACAAAGGGTAAAGCGGGCCTCCGGGAACAGGATGGCGAGCGGAATGCCGGGAAAGCCTCCGCCGGTACCCAGGTCCAGGACACTCGCCTGCGAGAACTGTTCCGGGAGACCCGGAATGGTGAGCAGGTAACGTGCGACGGCCAGGGAATGCAGGACGTGGTGGCTGTACAAGGCGTCGATGTCTTTGCGGGAAATGACATTGATTTTCTCATTCCATTCCCGGTACAGGCCGTCCAGCTGCCGGAACTGGCGCTCCTGCTGCCCGGAAACGGGAAAATCGGCCCGGATAAAATCCAAAAATTCCTGTGCGTTCATTCTACTTCCCCCCTTAACATCATTTCTGCCAGGTGCTGTTTGCCGCGCCGGATGCGGGTGCGGACGGTGTTCAGTTCCAGGCCCAGTTCCCCGGCGATCTCCCCATATTCCAGTTCGTCTATCATATACTTGATCATCACGTCTTTGTACAGCGAGGGCAGTTCGTCGATGTACTGCATCAGGCGCTGGTGCACCTCGTCGTTGATGATCTCTTCCTCCGGGGTAGTGTCCGTGAGTTCCGCTCCGGCCTCGTTGCCTTCGGCGGTGGCTTTCTGCTTGATGCCCTCCTTTTTCTCGTCTTCCCGGTGGATGCTGCTCAGATGGTCCAGCGCCGTCCGGGTGGCGATGGTCACCAGCCACGGGCGGAATTCCCGCTCCGTGTCGAAACTTTTCAGCGCGGCGAAGGCTTTCTGGAAGCTTTCCGACACCACGTCGTCCACGTCGGCCTTCCATTGGAAATATCCGCTCACCCTGCTGCGGACAGCCCGCTCGTGAATCTGGTACAGGGCGCGGTAGGCCATCTGGTCTCCCTGGATGGCGTGTTCCACGAGCTCTTTTTCCGTTAAATGCAAATAATCCATGTCAATGTGCTTCCAGCCAGTTTTTGCCCGATGAACACTCCACCGTGAGGGGGACCGACAGTTTGATGACGTTTTCCATGGCGTCTACCACGAGGGTTTTCAGCTGTTCCTCCTCCGAAGGGATGGCGTCGAACACCAGTTCGTCGTGAATCTGCAGGACCATCCGGCTTTTGAGGCCGGATTCCTGCAAACGCCGGGCCACCCGGATCATGGCCAGCTTGATGATATCGGCCGATGTCCCCTGGATGGGGGCGTTCACCGCGTTCCGCTCGGCCAGGGCGCGGATGGTAGCATTGCGCTCCTGGATGTCCGGCAGGTAACGCCGCCGTCCGAACAGGGTCTCCACATACCCGTTCTCCCGGGCGAAAGCGATGCTGTCATCGATGAAGGAACGGATGGCCGGGAAGGAGGCGAAATATCCGTCGATCAGCTCTTTGGCGGCGCTCCGGGACAGGTGCAGCCGCTGGGCTAGGCCAAAGGATGAAATCCCGTACATGATGCCGAAATTGGCGGTCTTGGCCATGCCGCGCTGATCCCGGGTGACTTCCTGAACCGGAATATGGAAGATTTTGGCAGCGGTGGCCGCGTGCACGTCCACCCCGTCCCGGAAGGCCTGTACCAGGTGGGCGTCGCAGCTGAGGTGCGCCATGATCCGGAGCTCTATCTGGGAGTAGTCTGCGCTGACGATGATTCCCTCCGGCGAGCCGGGAACGAAGGCTTTCCGGATTTCCTTGCCCCGCTCCGTCCGGATGGGGATGTTCTGCAGGTTGGGATTGGAACTGGACAGCCGTCCGGTAGCCGTAAGTGCTTGGTTGAAGGTGGTATGCACCCTTCCGTCCACTTCCGATACATAGGAGGGGAAGGGCTCGATGTAAGTGGAAAGGAGCTTTTTTACTGCCCGGAATTCCAGGATTTCCTCAACGACGGGATGGCGGTCTGCGATGGCCAGGAGGGTGGCTTCATCGGTGGAATACTGCCCGCGTGCGCTCTTTTTGGCTTTGGGGTCCAGTTTCAGTTTGTCGAACAGCACATCTCCCACCTGTTTGGGAGATGAAATGTTCAGAAGCGGCTCTCCTGCCAGGTCCCGGATGCCGGCTTCCCGTTCGCCCATTTCCTTCCGCAGACCCTCCGCGAAGGCACGGAGCTGGGCCAGGTCCACCTTTACTCCGTCCCGCTCCATGGCGGCGAGCACTTTGGAAAGGGGCTCTTCCATGGAATCATAGAGGGAAGGCAGGCTTTCCCGGAGCTTGTCGCCCAGGGGAATCAGCACGGCGGCTTCCTTCAGCCGGGGGTGTTCCTCCTCCTGGGGGAGCATGTCAAACAGGGAATCGCTGCCGCTGCCGGCTTCCTGTTCTTCCAGGCTGATTCCCAGCAGGCTCTGGCTCAGAAGCGGAAGGCTGTGGCTCTTTTCCGGGTCCAGCAGATAATGCATGAGGCCGATGTCGTACCATTTCCCTTCCAGAGAGATGCCGGCGTGGTGCAACCAGTTGGCCTGCAGTTTCAGGTCGGTGCCGTATTTGTCAATCCCAGGGTTTTCCAACAGGGATTTCAGAAAAGCTTCGTTCCCGGAAAACGGCAGTTTGGCCACAGAGGGACCGCAGCTGAGCAGCACTTGTTTCACCGGGGCGAAGATTCCTTCGGAGAAGCTCTCCGTCACGATGCCCAACTTGCCGCTTTTCACGGCCAGCCGCGCCAGTTCTTCCGGGGATACTTCCTGTACACGGAAGGCCGGGGCGTTCTCCTTGGCCGGCGTCCCGGCCGGGACGCCCGGAGTCAGGTGGCCCTCCAGATAACGCCGGAGGCTGTTGAACTCATATTGTTGGAACAGGTCTGCCAGGATGGGGGAGAAGACGCCGGTGTAGCGCATCTGCTCCAGCGTGACCGGCAGCTGCATGTCTGTCTTGATGGTGACCAGGGCTTTGGACAGGGCCATGTGCGGCTGCGCTTCCCGGAACAGGGCCTGCTGACGGGCCGGCAGCTCTTCCAGGTGGGCATAGATGCCTTCCATGCTGCCATACCGGGCGATGAGTTTGGCTGCCCCCACTTCTCCCACGCCTTTCACGCCCGGGACGTTGTCGGCCGTGTCTCCGCAGATGGAGAGCATGTCGATCATCTGGGAGGGTTCTGAAACGCCCCATTTTGCACTGAGTTCCGCCGGGCCCCAGATCTCGTTGTCCGCACCGCCCTTCCCGGGCTTGTACTGGAAAACATGCGGGCCGATGAGCTGGCCGTAGTCCTTGTCCGGGGTGACCATGAACACGTCCAGGTTGTCTCCGGCATTCTGGACGGCAGCCGAGCCGATGACATCGTCGGCCTCGAACCCCTTGACCATGAGCACGGGGATGTTCATCCGCTGCACCAGTTCCGTGAGCGGTTCCAGGGCGTCGATCACCAGTTGGGGGGTTGGCGGACGCGTTCCCTTGTAGTCGGGATACATCTGGTTGCGGAAAGTTCCGCCGGGCGGGTCGAAAGCCACCGCCAGGTGGGTGGGTTTCTCCCGCTCGATGAGTTCCAGGAGGTACTTGGTAAAGCCGAAGAGGATGGACATGTCCGCCCCTTTGGAATTGACCATGGGCCTGCGGAGGAAGGCATAATACATCTTGAATACCAGCGCATGCCCGTCTATGAGAAAGAGTTTGTCCATAACCTTCAAAGGTACGAAAAAATTCTTATCTTTGTGCAAAACCACATGGACCATGGCAGACGAAAAAGTAATCTTCTCAATGAACCAGGTGAGCAAAGTGCTCCCTCACAATAACAAAGTAATCCTCAAAGATATCTGGCTGGGCTTCTACTACGGCGCCAAGATCGGCATCATCGGCCTCAACGGGTCGGGAAAGTCTACGCTCCTCAAAATTATCGCCGGAGTGGAGAAACAGTACAAGGGAGAAGTGGTCTGGGCCCCGGGCTACAGTGTGGGCTACCTGGAGCAGGAGCCGCAGATGGATCCTGATAAAACGGTCCTGGAGGTAGTGCAGGAGGGGGTTCAGCCCATCATGGACGTCCTGCAGGAATACAACGACATTTCCATGAAATTCATGGAACCGATGGAGGAGGACGAGATGAACCGCCTCATTGAGCGGCAGGGAGAACTTACCGAACAGATCGACCACATGGGCGGCTGGGAAATCGATTCCAAACTGGAGAGGGCGATGGATGCCCTGCAGTGTCCCCCCTCCGGCCAGAAAGTGAAGGAGCTTTCCGGCGGCGAACGGCGCAGGGTGGCCTTGTGCCGGCTGCTCCTGCAGGAACCGGACGTACTGCTGCTGGACGAACCGACCAACCACCTGGACACGGAGAGTATCCAGTGGCTGGAAGCCCATCTCCAGCAGTACAAGGGAACGGTGATCGCCGTCACGCACGACCGGTATTTCCTGGACAACGTGGCCGGCTGGATCCTGGAACTGGACCGCGGCGAAGGCATTCCCTGGAAGGGCAATTATTCCTCCTGGCTGGAGCAGAAGACCAAGCGGCTGGCCCAGGAAGAGAAGCAGGAATCCAAGCGGCGTAAGACCCTGGAGCGCGAATTGGAATGGGTCCGGATGGCCCCGAAGGCCCGCCAGGCCAAACAGAAGGCCCGTCTGGGAGCCTACGAAAAGCTGGCGTCGGCCGATGCCAGACAGAAAGAAGCCAATCTGGAAATCTATATTCCCAACGGACCGCATCTGGGCAACAAGGTCATCCGTTTCACGGACGTGTCCAAGGCCTATGGCGACAAACTGCTGTTCGAGCACCTGACCTTCGAACTGCCGCCGGCAGGCATCGTGGGGGTCATCGGCCCGAACGGCGCCGGCAAGACCACCCTCTTCCGCCTGATCATGGGCATCGAGCAGCCCGACAGCGGCACGATTGAGATCGGCGAAACCGTCAAGATTTCCTATGTGGACCAGCAGCACCGCTCCATCGACCCGGACAAGACTGTGTATGAGACCATCGCCGGCAATTCCGAATGGGTGCGCATGGGCGGCCGCGACGTGAACGCCCGCGCCTGGGTGTCCCGCTTCAATTTCTCCGGGGCCGACCAGGAAAAGCTTTGCGGCGTGCTCTCCGGCGGTGAACGCAACCGCCTGCACCTGGCCCTGACCCTGAAGGATGAAGGCAATGTCCTCCTGCTGGACGAACCCACCAACGACGTGGACGTGAATACCATCCGAGCCCTGGAAGAGGGCCTGGACGGGTTCGCCGGCTGCGCTGTGGTGGTGAGCCACGACCGCTGGTTCCTGGACCGCATCGCCACCCATATCCTGGCCTACGAAGGCGACGGGCAGGTGGTCTTCTTCGAGGGCAACTACCAGGAATACGAGGCCAACCGCAAGATGCGCCTGGGCGATACCGAGCCCAAACGCTTCAAGTACAAGAAGCTGATGGAGTAAAAAACTGAAAATACTGTATTCCATGAAACGTCTGTTCTTCCTGCTCATCGCCCTGGCCATCGGCACAACCGCCCTGGCCGGGCACAAGAATTTCAAGGTGTCCGTCTATGTGCGGGCCTACGAAGTGGAGAAGATGAAAGATCCGCAATGGCTGGAATCCACGTGGAAAACCATTTCCAGCCAGTTGGATGTGGACAAGATCTATCTGGAGACCCACCGGGACCTGCTCCTGGTGGACGATACCACCCTGGAGAAAGCCAAGGCGTTTTTCGTGAAGCAGGGCCTGGAAGTGGCCGGCGGCATCACCTACACCATCAATGAGGCCAACGACTTTGAGACCTTCAGTTACTCGGATCCGGAAAACCGGGCCATGGTTCAGAAGATAGCCGAACACACGGCCCGCCATTTCGATGAATTCCTGCTGGACGACTTCTTCTTCACCAGCAGCAAGAAAGACGTGGAGATTGCGGCCAAGGGAGACCGGAGCTGGACGCAGTACCGCCTGGAGCTGATGAACGAGGCCGGTCGCAACCTGGTGGTGGGTCCTGCCAAGGCCGTGAATCCCAAGGTGAAGGTGATTATCAAGTACCCCAACTGGTACGACCATTTTCAGGGGCTCGGATTCAACCTGGAAGACGGGCCGCAGGTCTTTGACGGAGTATGGACAGGCACCGAAACCCGTGACCCTGCCGGGAATCAGCATCTGCAGAATTATCTGAGCTATAACATTATGCGCTATTTCGAAAACCTTTCGGGAGGGCGCAACGGCGGCGGATGGGTAGACTCGGGCGGCATCTACAACAGCATGGACCGCTATGCGGAACAGTTGTTCCTTACCGCCATCGCCAAAGGCCGCGACGTGATGCTTTTCGCCTACAACCAGCTCCTGGACGTGAAACTGAACCCCATGTTCCGGGCTCCCTGGCAGGATGAAGGTACGTCGTGGAATTACGACAGCATGACCGCCCCTTTCCAGAACGGGAAAGAGACCGTAACCCCCACCACCATGGCCCGCATCGCGGATGTCGTGCTCCGGCAGGCCGATGAACTGGTGGGAAAACTGGGGACCCCGGTCGGCATCCATTCCTATAAACCCTACCATTCCACCGGAGAGGAATTCCTGCAGAACTACCTGGGCATGATCGGCCTTCCCATGGATATGTATCCTGTTTTTGACGACAACCGGAAGACCCTGCTCCTTACGCAGCAGGCGGCGGCCGATCCGGACATTGTCGGGAAGATGAAGGCCCAGCTGCGCCGTGGCGGGGACGTGGTCATCACCACCGGCCTGCTGAAAGCCATCCCGGAAAAAATCGCCGATATCTGTGAACTCCGCTGCTCCGACCTCAAGGCTTTGGTGAACGACTTCGGCTGGTACGGAAAAAGCGGGCGGGAAATCCTGATCCCGCAGGTGCTCTATCAGACCAACGACAGCTGGGAGGTGGTCAGTGCCGGCAGGCCGCTGACGGGCGGGGTGTCCGGATTCCCGATCCTGCACCGCGCCACTTATTCGGCCGGAACCCTCTATGTGCTCACCATCCCCGACGATGCCGGCAATCTGTACGATTATCCGGAGGGGGCGCTGAACGAGATCCGCCGCAGGATGAGCCGGGACCTGGACCTCTGTCTGGAAGGTCCTTCCAAGGTGGCGTTATTCCTGTATGACAACAGGACTGTCATCGTGGAGAATTTCAACGATACCCCTGTGGATGTCAAACTGGTGGGCGGAGACGATTTCCTGAAGCTGACCGACCTGGAGAGCGGAGAGGAACTGCAGGCGGCCAAAGACGCGCCCAATCCTTTCTTCCGCCGGCAGAAGCCTGCCTGCAGGGCGGCGTTCACCCTGAAACCGCATTCCTACCGGGCCTTCCGGTACTAAACTATTCCTGAAACAGATCCCGCCGCGGCAGCAGGGGAGAGAACCGGTTGCGGAGCGACGTGAAAAGACCTGCGATGTCGCGGGAGAAGCGGGAGCCTCTCCAGGCCGATGTGTTGGAGATGAACACCCAGCATTCTCCGTCTGGATAAGTCTTGATGAGGGCCTGCGTGCCCGAGAAGGATCCGGACCGGGTCCATTCGCCGTCGGGCTTGCAGTCGTTCCATCCAAGACCGAACGTCTCCGGATCGAAGTAATTTGTCATCTGGGCGACCGAGAATTCCGACAGAATGTCCTGCAGGGGGCCTTTCCCGTCGATGCAGGCTACCAGGCGGGCCAGTTCCACCGTCGAGCCGGTCCATCCGCCGGCACCGGCCGATCCCGTCACATTGTTGCCGCCGTAGCATTTCTCCACGGAGGCGTATTGCCCGTCGAACGAGGCGGTCTTTTCAGCGTCCGGCTGCATGTAGTAGCGGGTTTCACCGGGAAGACGGTCCTTGAGGTAATTCCCGCCGATGCGGAAGCCCGAGCAGAGGGCCGGGGCGAAAACATCGGCCTGGAGAAAGTCTTCATAGGGCATGCCGGCCACTTCTTCGATGACCAGCGAAAGCAGCAGGAAGCCGAAGTTGGAGTATTCCTGCCAGGTGCCGGGCTCGTAGGCGAGCGTCCTTCCCAGCTGCTTGCGCAGCAGGGCATCCCGCGAGGAATAGGGTGAGAACACCGGGTCTCCGCCGCGCGTGGTGAAGCCCGCCTGATGGCGAAGCAGATGCTCCACGGTGATCAGGTAGTAATTGTCGTCCCGGATGTAAGAGTCGTATTTGTTCAGGACTCCCAGGGGGCCGAAGACGGGCGTGTCCAGAAAGACTTTCCCTTCTTCCTGCAGTTTCATCACGGCCACGGCGGTGAGGAGTTTGGAGACGGAGGCCATGCGGAGGGTGGTGCCGGGGGCCATGGGGGTGGTGGCATCGGCCTTTCCGTAGCCTTTGGCGTATACCAGGGAGTCGTTCCGGGTGATGGAGAGCGATACGCCGTGCAGGGCCCAGTAATTCATGAAGCTGTCCACCGCCTGGTCCAGGGGGTACAGCTCCGGGATGTCCGAGCGGCTGTTGGTGATGGAGTCGTTCAAGTGCTCTAGGTATACGGGAAGCGGTTCTGGTTCAGCATCTTTTCCGCGAAGGAGCACGCAGCCCCCTCCGGCGAGCACCGCCAGGGCCAGGATTCCTTTGATGAGCGGATGCCGGCTCACTTGATGTAGCCGGCGCGGCGGCCGAAGTCGATGATCATGTCGGCCGTCCCTTCGATGCCCAGGATGGAACTGTCAACGCAGAGGTCGTAGTTGGAGGCCACGCCCCAGGCTCCGAAAGTGTAGTAATTGTAGTAGGTTTCACGGGTGCGGTCCTTGCGGCGCATCAGGGCTTCGGCGTCGTCGGGGGAAAGCCCTTCGTTTTCCACCAGCCGCTTGATGCGGAATTCCATCGGGGCGCACACGAACACGTCCAGGCACTTCAGGTCCCGCAGGATATAGTCCGAGCACCGGCCGATGATGATGGCGTCGCCTTTCTCCGCGATGCTGCGGATTACCTCGCTCTGGATGGTGAACAGCACGTTGTCGTTCACATAGCCGCTGTCGGAGTAGCTCAGGCGGCCCGATGCGAAGAAGCTGGAGACGGAGAAGAGGCTGCGCTTCTCCTCCCCTTTGGCGAACAGGCTCTTGGAATAGCCGCTTTCTTCCGCCACTTTGGAAATCAGCTCGTTGTCGTAGACGGGGATGCCCAGTTTCTCTCCGATGGCTTTGGCTACGAACCCGCCCCCGCTGCCGAAACTCCGGCCCACATTGATGATGGTATGCATGTCTTTTGTCATTCTTGAACGGTCTTTGAACGTAGTGAAAAATTAAATCTGGCTCCCCAGGATGGAAGGATCGTCCCCGTCCTTGAGCCGTCCCAGTTTCCTGAGCAGGGCCACGCCCATGATGGCGGTAATCACCGCAGCGACGGTATCCGAGATGGGGAAACTGTACCATACACCGGCTTCGGATTCCAGCACGGCGGGGAGGAGGTAGATGCAGGGCAGCAGGAAAAGCAGCTGTCTGGAAAGCGACAGGAAGATGGATTTCCGGACCATGCCCAGGCATTGGAAGAGGTTGGAGGTGACCATCTGGAAGCCCACGATGGGGAAGGCCATGTTCATGAGCTGGAGGCCTCTGGCGGCCAGGCTTTCCAGGGCGGGGTCGTTGGTGAAGATGCTGACGGTGGGCCCGGGAAGGAACTCCGAAACCAGGAAGCCTGCTATGCTCACCAGGGTGGCCCAGCCGGCGGTTTTCAGGTAGACTTCCCGCACACGGGCGTACTGGCGGGCACCGTAATTGTACCCGGCGATGGGCTGCATGCCCTGGTTGAATCCCATGACGATCATCACGAACAGGAAGCTGATACGGTTCACGATGCCATAGGCGCCCAGCGCCAGGTCACCGCCCCATTTCACCAGCTGCTGGTTGATGAACAGCACCACGATGCAGCTGGCCAGGTTCATCAGGAAGGGCCCCATGCCGATGGCGAGGGAATCCTTGGCGATGCGCCAGTCTACCCGGTAGGTCTTGATGGACTTGGGCAGGTGGATCACCCGTTCCTGGTTCAGGAAATAGCGGAAGGTATAGGCGAGCGCCATGCACTGGCACAGCACCGTTGCGATGGCCGCCCCCCGGATGCCCAGCCCGAAGGCATAGATGAAGACGGGGTCCAGGATGGCGTTGGACGTGACGGTGAACAGGGTGAGCCCCATGGCCAGTTTGGGATTGCCCGAGGACCGCACCACGCTGTTGAGGCCGAAATACAGGTGCGTGACCATGTTGCCCAGGGCGATGATGAACATATAGTCCCTGGCGAAGGGGAGGGTGGCGTCGCTGGCTCCGAAGAAGCGGAGGATCGGATCCATGAACAGCAGGGTGACCACCGTGAAGATGAAGCCCGTGAGCATGTTCAGCGTGACCTCGTTGGCCAGCACCCGGTTGGCCACCTTGTAGTTCTTCTGCCCCAGCAGCACGGAAATCATGGTGGCTGCGCCTACGCCCACCAGCGTGCCGAACGCGGTGGAGATGTTCATCAGGGGGAAAGTGACGGCCAGGCCGGACATCGACAGCGAACCCACATCGGGGATATGGCCGATGTAGATGCTGTCCACCATATTGTACAGGGAGGAAGCCGTCATGGCGATGATGCCCGGGACGGCGTACTGCTTGATAAGCGCACCGACGGGCTTGGTGCCCAGTTCGGTGGGGACGCTTGAAGGATTTGCCATAGTTTAGTCGGTTTCCGTCAGTGCCACGAATTCCAGTTCGAAGCGGAGGGGCGCATAGGCCGGGATGGTGGAGCCGCTGCCGGAGTTCTTGTAGCCCAGGTTCGAAGTGAACAGGGCCGAAGCTTTCTGGCCGGGGAAGCGCAGCATGGAGAGCGCTCCCTTGAACCCGTCCACCAGGTTGGAGCTGCCGCCCATGGCGATGCTCTCATAGCTGTCGGCGAAGGTGATGGTGACCGGTTCGTAGGTTTTGCTGCTGTTGTAGATGCCGTTGTCCTTGGCTACTTTTTCCAGCGTGGTGTCGAAGACCTGTCCGTTCAGCAGCATTCCCGTATAGTTGAGTTTGTATTTTTTCCCGGCTTCTACGGGCGCATCTCCGGAAATGCCGGAGTTGTCGGAGATGAAATAGAAGTAGTCTCCGTTGGCCGATTCGTCATTGAAGGAGGTCGTTTCGACGGAGGAGCCGAAATTCGCGGTCACATAGTTGCGGAGGGTCTTTTCTTCCCACTCGTCCACGTCCGAGGTCTGGTCCGTGAAAGTGATGGTATAGATCAGGTGGGTGGAGGAAGTGCAGGCGTCGATGTATTCCTTCTGGGTGCTGTGCCGGTCTGTGGTGAGCAGCCAGGACGGGATGACGGCCGTTCTGGTGCCGCCTTTCCGCATGCCCTGCAGGACGGTCTCGACGCCGGCATAGCCGGATTTGGTGGAAGAGACGGTGGCGCCATAATAATTGCCGCGGGAATAAGTGCCCAGCTGCTTGGCCACGTCTTCATGGGCTGTGGAAGTGACTTTTCCGTTGAGACCGCGGATGGTGGTGATGAGGAAACTGTACTCCTGGTTGCTGTCCCATACAGCGCCGGTTCCCTCCTTGTCTTCCAGGATGTAGATGCCCGAAGGGGACTGGCTGACGGCGGGGTGGTATTCGTTCATCCACAGTTCAAGATAACTCCGCGCGTTCTCTCCGGTGGAGATGGTTGCGTTCTTTGCACAGCCGGCGGCCAAGAGGGCACCGGCGAATAAGGCATATATGACGGTCTTTTTCATATTATTCGTTTGAGATGTTGTCGATCCAGATTCTAAAGGCCAGGGCAGACCTTGCAGGAATCGTGCCTTGGTCCTTGTCGCCGTAGCCGAATTTTCCGTTGAACAGGATATATCCTTCGTCTTCCGGCTGTACGCCGTAAAGCCCCAGCCGGACCCCTTCCAGCAAGGTCTTGTCAAGCGTGAGGGTGACGGGATGGAACTGGGCGGTGTCCGAGAGCGACCAGCCGGCTTCCGTTGCGACGGAGCGCACGTTGGTGGCTACCAGGTTGGAGGAATTGATGCTGGCGGCGGTGAGTATGTAGCAGGCGTACCGGAGGGTGACCTGTCCGTCCCATAACAGGGAATCGGCACGTCTTACCGGCGTGTCCAGCGTATCGTGCAGGGTGATGCGGTACACCCCTTCCGTGCGGGTGAGGGTGGCGTTCCCGTCGCTTTTGAGCTGGGCGTTGATGAAATTCTCGATAATGGTCTCCTGCTTGTTGTAGGTGGTCTGCAAGGATTCTTTGTTGCAGGCCGGGAGGCTCAGGAGCAGGAGCGTCAGGCAGGGTATGATGGCTTTTCTCATGGCAGCACGGTTCTCACTGAGGATTCTACATAGGCGGCAGCCTGTTCCCTGGAGGGAATGTCTTCCCCGATCAGGAGCTTGCCGCCGGCGGCGTTTTCGTGGCCTCCGCCGTGGAAGCACGTGGCTGCCAGCCGCTGGGCCGATGTTCCCTTCTTGGAACGGATGGATACGCGGAACTGCCCATCCTCCTCCCGAAGGAGCAGGCTCAGTTTCACTTTTTCAATGGACAGGGGGATGTTCACCAGGCCTTCGGTCTCGCCGTCGCGTATGTCGAAACGGGACTGGATTTCCCGGGTGACGATCATGTAGGCGGCTTCTCCCGCCATATGCAGGCCTTCCGATTCCATATAGCCGAACAGGCGGATCCGGTTCTCCCGGTAGCTGCTGTACAGCTGCCGGAGCAGGAGGTCCCGGTCCACTCCGGCGGCGAGGAGCTCCGACGCCATCCGGAAAGTGGAGGGAAAGACGGAATTGGCGAAATTGTTGGTGTCGGTGGTCATGCCGGCCATCAGGACCCGGGCCGATTCCGGCGGCAGCGCTCCGCCGTCCAGGGACGTGAGGATCCAGTAAAGGAGTTCCGAGGCCGATGAGATGTCCGGCGTGGAAAAGACGATGTCGAAACACTCCCTCTCCGGATTCAGGTGATGGTCCACGAGCACTTTCCGGGCGGCCGAGGCTTCCAGCAGGGGAGCGATGCCTTCCGTCCGGGAAAAGCCGTTGCAATCGGCCAGGATGACGAGGTCGCTTTCCTGCAGCCACGCTTTCACCGCCTCCGGTTCCCGGTCCTGGCAGAGGACCTGGCATCCGTGCGGAATGATGAACAGGAGATTGTCGGCGGGGGTGTCGGAAAAAAGTACGCGGGCCTCTTTCCCGCGGCGTTCCCGGAGCCAGACGGCCATGGCACAGGTGGCGCCCAAGGCGTCTCCGTCCGGGTGCGTGTGCCCCACGACAGACACCTTGGAGGCGCCGTCAATCAGGGTTTCCAGCCTTCCGAGGCTTTCTTTTCCGGGAAAATCCATCGGCATAAAAATTTTGCGTTGGCAAATTTACAAAATATATTGCTTTTGATAAATGATTTTTCTAACTTTGTCGGAAGTTTGGAAAATTATAAAACACTAGAATAATGAGCAAATCACTTAAAATCATCCTCGAGATTGTCCTGGCTGCCCTTATCGTGCTCCTCGCCTGGGTCACCGTCAAGAGCGTTCAGAAACCGGTACAGTTCAACAACGAACTCTCTGCCCGTTCCCAGGTCGCCGTCCAGCGCCTGAAAGACATCCGCACTCTCCAGGTCGCCTACAAGAGCGCCTATGCCCGTTTCTCGCCTTCGGTAGACTCCCTCAAAATGTTCTACGAGAACGGCAAAATGGACATCGTCATGCAGATCGGCTCCAATGATGACTCCATCGCCGTAGCCAACACCGAAGCCATCAAGAAGGCCAACAAGAAGCTCACCCCCGCCCAGATTACCGCCAAGCTCCAGGAAGCTTACGCCCAGGGCCAGAAGGTCGTGTTCTCCGTCACCACCCAGATCCCGGTGAAGGACACCCTCTTCAAGAGCCGTACGGACTTCAACATCGACTCCCTGTATTACATCCCGTTCTCCGGCAAGCAGAAGACTGAGATGGAGGCTACCATCCGGACCGTTTCCGGTGTCCAGGTTCCTCTGTTCGAGGCCCGCATGCCTTACAAGGCTCTCTGCAAGGGTATGGACAACCAGCTCCGTATCAACAAAGACGCCGAATGCCGCGACCAGAACCGTTACGAAGGTCTGCAGGTGGGCAGCGTTACCGCTCCTAACAACAACGCCGGTAACTGGGAATAGTCCTATATGGACCAGAACCATATATCATTTACAGGAATATCCATTCAAGTTTCCTTGAGTGGATATTCTTTTAAGGTGGTCTCCTCACAGGAGGTCGCCGTTTCCGGGTGGATGGGGGCGGACCGCCTGTTCACCACGCCTGAGTTCCAGCGCAGGTACGATCAGGTGGAAATCGCCCTGCTCACGCCCAAGGTGGCCCTGGTCCCGGACATCTTCTTCAATCCGGTCGATGCCCGCAAGGCTTTGTCGGAAGTGACGTCCGTGGGCGAAACGGACAAGGTGGAGTGGGTGGAGGTACCCGCTTTCTCGTCGGTGCTGGTCTTCTCCAATTACATCGGGGAATCCCTGTCCCGGGTGCTGGCCCAAACGGTGCTGCCTGCATCGGGAGAGCCGGTCCGCGTGCTTCCGGAACTGTTTTTTCAGCTTTCATTGCTGGACAGTCTCCCGGAGTACAACAAGATCATCGCCTCCTGGATGGACGGGCATCTGCATCTGGTCATCGCCCAGGGCAAGACGCTCCGGCTGGCCAACGTGTTTGAAGCGGCGGATTTCACCACTGCGGAATACTTCCTGTTCCTGGCGATGAAAAAGCTGCAGCTCAATCCGGAAGTCTCCACCGTCTGTTTCCGTACCCCGCTGGACACCGATGCGGAGATGTCCCTGTACCGCTATTTCAAATCGGTGGTGCAGCTATGAGAATCATAGGCGGACGTCTCAAAGGGAAGGTGATCCTCCCTCCTGCCGGCTATAAGGCCCGGCCTACCACGGACTTCGCCAAGGAAGGCCTGTTCAACATCCTGGACAACGAGTACGAATTTGAAGACCTGAAGGTCCTGGACCTGTTCGGCGGAACGGGTTCCATCGCGTTTGAATTCGCTTCCCGCGGGGCTGCCCGCGTGTACTCGGTGGAGATGGCCCGCGAAAATGCCTCTTTCATCAAGACGGAGGCCTCCAGGCTGGGGCTCGCCAACGTGACGATGGTGCGGGACAATGTATTCGACTTCCTGCCCATCTGCCGCGAAAAGTTCGACATCATCTTTGCCGATCCGCCCTATGCCAACGAAGGGCTGGATTCCCTTCCGGACCTGGTCTTTTCCCTGGATCTCCTGCATCCGGAATGCTATTTTATTCTGGAACACGGTGGTGAGCACAGTTTCCAGGAGCATCCGCATTTTGTGAAGGAACGCCATTACGGCCGTGTCCATTTCAGTTTTTTCCGGTAATATTGTCAATCTGAGGAATTATGATTTCGTTCCTTGTCAGCATTGTCGCCCTTGTGATCGGGTACATCGTGTACGGCGCTTTCGTAGAACGCATATTCGGCCCGGACTCTTCGCGGAAAACCCCGGCAGTAACCAAGGCCGATGGCGTGGACTTCATCCCCATGCCCACCTGGAAGGTGTTTATGATCCAGTTCCTGAACATTGCGGGAACAGGTCCCATTTTCGGCGCCATCATGGGTGCCAAGTTCGGTCCTGCCAGTTTCCTGTGGATCGTTCTGGGCTGTATTTTCGCCGGTGCCGTCCATGATTACCTGAGCGGCATGCTGTCGATCCGTCACGGCGGAGCCGGCCTTCCGGAGCTGGTGGGGGCCTATCTCGGAAAGACTACCAAGACGGTCATGCTGGTCTTTACGGTGCTGCTACTGATGATGGTTGGCGCCGTGTTCGTCTATTCGCCGGCCCTCATTTTGGGAGATATCGCCGGAGACGGCGGCCGGACGTCCATCATGGTCTGGGTGGTGGCTATCTTTGCGTATTATATCGTCGCCACGCTGCTTCCCATCGACAAAATTATCGGCCGGATCTATCCCATTTTCGCCGTTGCGCTGCTGTTCATGGCCGCAGGCCTCATGGTCTGCCTCTTTGTAAAATGGCCTGCGATTCCGGAATTCTGGGACGGGCTTTCCGGCTGGACGGAGAAAACCGGCATAGCGGACCAGCCCCTGTTCCCTTGCCTTTTCATCACCATCGCATGTGGAGCCATTTCCGGTTTCCATGCCACCCAGAGTCCGCTTATGGCCCGTTGTCTCAAGAACGAGAAACTGGGGCGTCCTGTCTTCTACGGCTCCATGATTACGGAAGGCCTGGTGGCCCTGGTCTGGGCAGCCGTCGCTTCCTGGTTCTTCTATGACGGAGGCTACGAACAGCTTGGAATGTCGATGAATTCCGCCGCTCCTTCCATCGTCACCGGCGTATCCAGAAACTGGCTTGGCGCCCTGGGCGGTGTCCTGGCCATCCTGGGCGTGGTGGCCGCTCCCATCACTTCCGGCGACACGGCCTTCCGCAGCACCCGTCTGATCATCGCCGATTTCCTGAAGCTGGAGCAGAAGAGCATCCTCAAGCGCCTGTATATCGCCATCCCGCTGTTCATCGGCTCCGCCCTTCTGCTCTGGTACAATATTGCCGATGCGAACGGGTTCAACACCATCTGGCGATACTTTGGCTGGAGCAACCAGACCCTGGCCGTGTTCACCCTCTGGACGGTCACCGTCTATCTGGTGAAGCAGAAAGGCGGCGCCTGGTACCTGGTCACGCTGCTGCCGGCCCTGTTCATGACAGCCGTGAGCGTCACCTTCATCCTGGTAGACAAGACAGGACTGCATCTGAATGCGGTTGCCGCACCCTGGATCGGCCTGGGGACCTTTATTATTTCGGAATTTTTATTCTTACTTTGGAAACACAAAAAATAATACGGATATGCTTGATAAAGAACGCGGGCTGTATGTAGCCCATTCAGAGAACGGCCCCATCTCGCTGGTGGGAAAAATGGCCAACCGTCACGGCCTCATCGCCGGTGCCACCGGCACCGGTAAAACCGTCACCCTGCAGGTGCTGGCGGAGACCTTCTGCCAGGCCGGCGTACCCTGCTTCATGGCCGACATGAAGGGCGACCTCAGCGGCATTTCGCAGGTGGGCAGGCTTTCGGGCTTCATCGAGAAGCGCCTGCCGGAGTTCGGCATCGAGGATCCGCAGTTCCAGTCTTGTCCGGTGCGCTTTTTCGACGTTTACGGCGAGCAGGGCCACCCCATGCGCTCCACCATCTCCCGGATGGGTCCCGACATGCTGGGCCGCCTGATGGACCTGAACGAAACCCAGACGGGTGTCCTGAACATCGTCTTCAAAATCGCCGATGACAACGGTCTGCTCCTGATCGACCTCAAAGACCTTCGCGCCATGCTCAACTTCGTGGGACAGAATGCCGCGGAGTACACCACCAAGTACGGCAACGTGAGCGCGGCCTCCATCGGCGCCATCCAGCGTTCGCTCCTTGCCCTGGAGAACCAGGGTGCGGAGAAATTCTTCGGCGAACCGGACTTCGACATCTACGACCTCCTGCAGTGCGAGGGCGGCAAGGGCATCATGAACGTGCTGGCGGCCGACCGCCTCATGCTCCAGCCCAAGCTCTATTCCACCTTCCTGCTCTGGCTGATGTCGGAACTGTACGCCACCCTGCCGGAAGTGGGCGATATGGACCTTCCCAAGCTTGTGTTCTTCTTCGACGAGGCCCACATGCTCTTTGAAGGCACCTCCAAGGCCCTCATCGACAAGATCGAACAGGTGATCCGCCTCATCCGTTCCAAGGGCGTGGGCATCTATTTCATCACCCAGAGCCCCACGGACATTCCGTCCGACATTCTGGGCCAGCTGGGCAACCGGGTGCAGCATGCCCTCCGCGCCTATAGCCCCAAGGACCAGAAGGCCGTGAAGGTGGCGGCCGATACCTTCCGCGCGAACCCCGCCTTCAACACCTACGACACCCTGCTGGAGCTGGGTACGGGCGAGGCCCTCGTCTCCTTCCTGGACGAAAAAGGCACTCCCGCCATCGTGGAACGCGCCAAGATCCTGTTCCCGCTGAGCCAGATCGGCGCCATCACCGATGACCAGCGGGCCGACCTGATCAAGCGCAGCCGCCTCTATGGCCGGTACGACCATCCCATCGACCGGGAGAGCGCCTACGAAATCATCACCGCCGCAACCGAAGAGGCCGAACGCCAGAAGGCCGAAATCCTGGCCCAGGAAGAAGCGGAGAAACAGGCCGCCATCCAGGCCAAGGAAGAGGCCAAAGCCGCCAAGGAAGCCGAAAAAGCCGAGAAGGAGAAGGCTAAGAAAGCCAAGAACAGCATCGCCTCCAAGGTGCTCAAGTCGGTGATTACGGCCGTCACGGGCGTAGCCGCCGCGGCTGTGGCCGAAAAAGTGAGCGGAGCCGTCACCGGAACCAAGTCCACCAAGAAATCCACCACTTCCACTACCAAGAAGGCGGTGACCAAGGCGACCAAGAGCGCTACCAACACCCTCACCAAGGAACTCACCCGCAGTATTCTGGGGAATCTAATCAAATAAGGCGACCCCAAAGGACCATTGCCTATCTTTCTGCAACAGAAACGCCCGTTTTTGTTGCAGAAAGATGATTTTTAAGGGTTCGTCGACAAAATCGGCCGTTTTCGTGCCTGGACACCTCTTTCGGCAAGTTTTTGTATCTTTGCATAGTAAAAACGGAAGCATATGCATACACGCGAGGAAAAGATAGAAGCTTTTGGCCGGCTACTGGATATTATGGACCAGCTGCGGGAGAAATGCCCCTGGAATGCCGAACAGACGTTTGATTCCATCCGGCGCCTCACCGAAGAGGAGGTCTACGAGCTCAGTGACGCCATCATGGCAGGAGACCGTCAGGCCACGGCCAAGGAGATTGGAGACCTGCTGTACCACATGGTGTTCTATGCCAGGATCGGCCAGGAAGAAGGCGCCTTTGACATAGCCGACAGCATTAATAAGATCTGCGACAAAATGGTTTTCCGCCACCCTCATGTCTTTGGCCCGGAGGCCGGAAAAGCCACCACGGCCAAGGAGATTGCCGATACCTGGGAACTGGTGAAGGCCAAGGAAAAAGGCGGCAACAAGCGTGTAATGTCTGGTATTCCGGAAGCCATGCCGGCCCTGCTGAAGGCCCTGGCCATGCAGGAAAAGGCCCGCGGCTGCGGCTTTGACTGGGAACAGAAGGAGGATGTCTGGAACAAGGTGCAGGAAGAAGTGGGCGAAGTAAACGAAGCCTGTGCCAGCGAAGATCCGGCCAAGATTGAAGGAGAATTTGGAGATCTCCTTTTCACCGTTATCAATGCCGCCCGCCTATATGGCGTGGATCCGGAAGTGGCCCTTAACCGCAGCAGCGAAAAATTCCGCCGCCGCTTTACTTATCTGGAAGAGCAAACCCTTCGGAAAGGCCTCAAGTTCAGCGACCTTACCATGGCCCAGATGGATGCCGTGTGGGACGAGGCCAAGACAAAGGGGCTGTAGGCCGTATATTATTCATCCGTATACGAATAATATACAAAGAATATAGCTATCTTTGCCCTTCCAAATGACAACGAAGCCTTTCATATCGGCCGATGAGGCCGTACGTGTGGTGCGGAGCGGGGACCATATCCACCTCTCCAGCATCGCCAGCGTACCGCACATCCTTATAGAGGCGCTGTGCGCTCGGGAGGATTTGAAGGACTTGCATTTCCATCATTTCCATACGGAAGGTCCGGCGCCCTATGCCGCAGGAGGCCGCTTTTTTGACCAGGGCTTCTTCGTGGGCCCCAATGTGCGAGCCCATGTGGGGGAGGGACTGGCCGATTATGTTCCCGCCAACCTCTTTGAGAGCCAGCTGATGTACCGCACGGGGGCGCTGCCCTGCGATGTGGCTATGGTGCAGGTGTCGGAACCGGTGGACGGGATGGTTTCCCTGGGAACCTCCGTGGACTGTTCCATCGCTGCCCTGGAAGTGGCCCGGGAGCGCATTGCGGTGGTGAATCCCAACGTACCCTTTGCCTATGGAGACCTGGTTCCCCTGGACCGTTTCACGGCGCTGGTGAAGGATGACAGCCCGCTTATTACTAAAACCTATTCGGAGCCGTCGGCCATAGACGAGGAGATAGGGCGGCACTGCGCGGACCTGATTCCGGACGGGGCCTGCCTGCAGATGGGCATCGGCGCCATGCCCAATGCCATCTGCGCCTGCCTGGACGGTCATCGGCATCTGGGACTCCATACGGAAATGTTCTCGGACGGGGCCCTGGCGTTAATCAAAAATGGCGTTATCGACGGCTCCTGCAAGGCCATTGACCAGGGAAAGATTGTTGCCTCTTTCCTCCTGGGTTCGCAGGCGGTGTACGATTTCATCGGCCGGAATCCCGCCGTCCAGATGAGGGATATCGCCTATACCAACGACCCGCGTGTGATTTCCCGCAATCCGGGAATGGTTTCCATCAATTCGGCCATCGAGATAGACCTCACCGGGCAGGTGTGTGCCGACTCCATTGGCGAGCGCATCTACTCCGGAGCCGGCGGCCAGCTGGACTTCGTGCGCGGCGCTAAGCTTTCCAAAGGCGGCAAGGCCATCATAGCCCTGGCTTCCCGCACCACCAAGGGCCTTCCCAAGATTGTCCCCACGCTCAAACCCGGCGCGGGAGTGGTCACCCCCCGGGCCGATGTCCAGTGGGTGGTTACGGAGTACGGTGCCGTGAATCTTTACGGAAAATCCCTCCAGGAGCGCGCCCGGCTCCTCATCTCCATCGCCCATCCCGAGGACCGCGAGTCCCTGGAACTGGCCGCCTTCGCCCGCTTCGGGGCCCATTGGCGGTAGCCTTAAAACACCATATTCAGCGCGGCACTCTGGGCCCGCTGGCTGTGTGCGGCGTTCATCTTGCCGAAGTTCCACTTCACGCCAAAGAGGATGTATCGGCCCATGATGAGCCGGTAACTGTCTTCCGCGTAGTTGGCCGTGACGGTATGCGTGAGGTTCTGGGTCTGATTGAGGATATCCTGGCACTTGATGCTCAGGTTGAACGCGCCGATGTTTTTGGAAATCTCTGCGTTCCACTGCCATTCGGGCTGGCCGTAACCGGCCGCATAGCCGCTGTAAAGGACATAGGCCAGGTCTGTAATGAACTCAAATTCCTTTTTGGTGGTATAAGATCCGCGGGCGGTGAAGCGGGTATCCAGCGTATTCAGGTTGGCGGTAGGGTCCAGGGAATAGCGGGCGATGCGTCCCTGCGTGGAGGCGCCCACGGCGAACGAATAACGGTCCTGATTGAACCGGATCTGAAAACTGGCCGAGGGATTGAGGGAACGGGTGCGGCTTTCTTCAAAACCGCTTTGTCCGCCGTAGAAACGGCTGCCGGATTCATCGCCCCAGAAATCCCGCATGAAGGCGGCATAATCGAAGTGCTCCTTGTCCCAACCGGGGAGAGTGGTCCGGGTCTGGTAAGAGAACGACGATGAGTAGGAGGCCGATGCTCCCAGAACCAGCGACCAGTTTTTCTTGGCATCCAGCGGCGTTGTATAGCTGGAAGAGAAGGATAAGTTGGCGCTGGGCTTACGGATATTCACAGGGATGGAATACAGGATACCGTCGGCATTGTACCACTGGGCCGAGCTGATGGCGTGGGTGCGGATGGTAGCGCTCAGATACGCCATTACCGAGGAGAAGCGCTCCCGGTTGCTGCGGTTCCAGTTGAAATATATCGTCATGTATCCATAGGGCTTGAGGTAGATGTTTCCTACGGACAGGCGGAAGGATTGGCGATGCTGGGCACCGTGGACATCTGGGAAGAGGAAGCCTGCTGGCTGGAACCCTGGGCCTGGATGGTGATCCTGTCCTTGTCCTTGCTATGCTGGAAACGCAGATAGGGCGACAAAAACCAGTTCCACTCGCCGGCCCCGGTGGTCTCCGACACATTGTAGCTCTTGGAATAGACTTCATTGAGCATACCGTCCACATTGGCACCCAAAGTGAGCCAGGTGCCGTCACTGAACTTATACTGCGCAGTGAGCCGGTAACTCTGTTCGCCCGTATTGGTTTTACGTTCTGAGGAATAATAATCATTATGCCCCGAAGCATCCGAAGCGTTGCGGATATTGCGTGAACGGGAGAAGTCCCATGTAGCAGAAGCAGCCAGTGTTCATTTGTCTCCTATGGGTTCCGTATACTGGAGCCGGGAATATACTTGATAGGCCTGGCCGGAAACAGTTATATTCTGGGTTTCTGTACAACGCGTATTACCAGTGAGGTGAAATAGACGATGAGACCGTACAGGACGGGGATCATGGCCACCTTAAGGCCGCCGCAGATCACAGCCTGGCTCACGTCTCCTATCATCTGTATGGCATCACAGGCCTGGACGAAGCCCAGCAGCGTAGCAAAAACACCTGTCACCAGCCCTCCAAGGCCGATTTCCTTTACCCACTTGGGGGCCTTCCAGGCAGCAATGAAAAGGCCGATGAGGAAAAGGGTGATGATGATCATCATACCCATTCCGCCTTCAACGAATACCCGGGCGATGGAGAAGCCCGGACGGGTGTAGGTTTCCGGCTGGGCCACGCCCAGGGAATCCACGACATACATGATTTCTTCTTTCATGGCAAAACGATTTTTTGGTTTGCTGCAAAGATACGGCAGGAGGCCTGTATTTTCCAAAGATGAATCCCACTGCCGGCGTGTCAAAACCCCCTGCAGGGCTTCCGGGCTTGCATTCGCAAAGGTTTTTACCTATTTTTGTGCTGGAATGAGAATCGCTTTGCGCATAGGATACTGGCTTTTCGCCATCGCCCTTCTGGCCGCCATCCTGGTGAGCCTGGACTACACGTTGTCCCAGGCGGTGCTCATCGGCCTGGTGTTCTGCCCCTGCGCACTGGCGCTGGAGTATCTGATGCCCAAGGCAACCAGGCCTGTGGACAAGGTGTATCTTTCCCTGGCTGTGCTGGTGTCCATCATACTGCTCATCCTGGTGCTGCATCAGTATGTGTGGATCACCATCACCCAGTATGGTTATCATCAGCCGTCCAAGGAGGTGGCGCCGATGCTCATCAACCCGGCCTTCCTGGGCCTCATCCTCACGGCGCTGTCCATCGGCGATTATTATTGGACCAGATGGCTGGGCAAGCGCTATAAAGCCCAGGACCGCAGTATCACTTTCTTCTCCGAACGCCGGAGCGTGACGCTGCCCCTGGCCGATATCCTTTATATTGAATCCAACGATACGGAAGTGCGCATTGTCACCGCTTCCGGGGAGTCTTACCGGAACAAGACCGGCATCAGCCAGTGGGAGAACCTCCTGGGTGAGGGCTTCCTCCGCATCCACCGCTCCTATCTGGTCCGGACCGATGCAGCCACGCTCACATCGGCCGATACGGTAAGTGTGGGCAAAACTCAATTACCTGTCTCCCGCAAATACAGGGACAGGGTTCAAAAGTTGCTTCCGGAATAATTTATTCGTGTTTTGCCAGTCTTTCCCAGGCCAACTGTTCCCACTTGGTGCCGGGACGGCCGTAGTTGGCGTAGGGATAGATGGAGATGCCGCCGCGGGGCGTGAAGAAACCGGTGACCTCGATGTATTTCGGGTCCATCAGTTTCACCAGGTCCTTCATGATGGTGTTCACGCAGTCTTCGTGGAAATCACCGTTTGACCGGAAACTGAACAGATAGAGTTTCAGGGACTTGGATTCCACCATCTTTTTGTCCGGCACATAGCTGATCCGGATTTCCGCGAAGTCCGGCTGGCCGGTGATGGGGCAGAGGGTCGTGAATTCCGGACAGTTGAAACGGACCCAATAGTCATTGCCGGGATGCTGGTTTTCAAAGGTTTCCAGCACTTCAGGGGCATATTTCTGGCTGTAGACGCTTTCGTGGCCCAGGGCCTTGAGTTCTTTGGGGTCTCGGGACATGGCTTATTCCTCCTCTCCGGCCTCTTTGAGCCGCTCTGCGTTTTCTGCGATCTGCAGCTGGTCGATGCACTCCTGGATGTCGCCGTCCATGAAGACGGGCAGGTTGTACATGCTCCAGCCGATGCGGTGGTCTGTCACGCGGCCCTGCGGATAGTTGTAGGTGCGGATCTTGGCGCTGCGGTCACCCGTGGAAACCATGGTCTTGCGCTTGGCGGCAATGCCGTCCAGGTATTTCTGGTGTTCCATGTTGTACAGGCGGGTACGGAGCTCTTCCATGGCGCGGTCCAGGTTCTTCAGCTGGGAACGCTCTTCCTGGCACTGCACCACGATACCGGAGGGAATGTGGGTGAGGCGGACGGCGCTGTAGGTGGTGTTCACGCCCTGGCCGCCGGGGCCGGAGGCGCAGAAGAGATCCTTGCGGATATCGGCCGGATTCAGTTCGATGTCAAATTCGCCGGCTTCCGGGAAAACGGCCACGGAGGCGGCTGAGGTCTGGATTCTGCCCTGGGTCTCGGTCTGGGGGACCCGCTGCACGCGGTGCACGCCGGATTCATACTTCATGATGCCATATACGCCGTCCGTGCTGCTGGAAAGCTTGAATACGATCTGCTTGTAACCGCCGGAAGTACCGGGGGCCTGGTCTGTCACCTCCAGTTTCCAGCCGCGGCGTTCCGCGTAATGCTGGTACATGCGGAAGAGGTCGCCTGCGAAGATGGCGGCTTCGTCGCCGCCGGTACCGCCGCGGATTTCCACCATGGCGTTCTTGCTGTCGTCCGGATCGGCCGGAATCAGGAGAAGCTTGATGTTCTGCTCCATGTCCGGCAGCTTGGGCTCTATCTCCGCAATCTCTTCCTTGGCCATTTCCTTGAGGTCGTCGTCCTTTTCGTTGATGAGGATGTCCTTGGCCTGGGAGAGTTCGTCCATCAGGCGCTTATACTCAAGGCCGGCGGCGATGATGGGCTGCAATTCCTTGTAGTCCTTGTTCAGCTGGACGAATTTCTTCATGTCGGCGATGACCTCCGGGTCTGCCAGCTGAGCTTCCAGCTTCTTGTATTTGTCCTGGAGGGAAAGTACTTTCTCCAGCAATGTATTGTCTGCCATACTCTATCTATGTTTCAAACTGCAAAGTTAACAAAAAGTGTCGGTTCCGGGCTGGCCTGCTACCCTTTGGGAACCAGGGCGAGGGTTATTTTGGCCTGGGCGCAGCGTTTTCCTTCCACCGAGAGGCTGGCGCTGCAGAAATAAAGGGAGGCCTTTACCTCATCTACGCGGCAGGTGATTTCGCACAGGTCGCCGGGACGCACCGTGTTCCGGAATTTCACCTGGTCCAGGCCGCGGTAGAGGGCCAGATGGCCATCCAGCGCCTCTTTCATGATTTCACAGCAGCTCTGGGCCATGATTTCGCACAGGATAACGCCAGGAACCATGGGGTTGCCGGGAAAATGCCCCTGGCAGAAGAACTCATTCTCGCGGATACGGTACCAGGCGTGGCCGGTGCCGTCGGCATCCACGGAAGTCCCGTCAACCAGCAGCATCGGCTCGCGGTGGGGGAGAATCTGTTTGATCTCTTCTCTGGTCATCCTTTGTACGGTCTGAAGGCCACGCAGGCGTTGTGCCCGCCGAAGCCGAACGAGTTGGAAAGGCCCAGCGTCAGGTCTGTCTTCACGGCCACGTTGGGGGTGTAGTCCAGGTCGCATTCCGGGTCCGGAACGTCCAGGTTGATGGTGGGCGGGCAGATGCCGTTCTTGAGGGCCAGCACGGTGGCTACGGCCTCTGCTGCGCCGGCTGCGCCGAACATGTGGCCGGTCATGGACTTGGTGGAAGAGATGTGGGCCTTGTAGGCGTAGTCTCCCAGGGCCACCTTGCAGGCGATGGTTTCGGCAATGTCGTTGAGGTGGGTGCCCGTTCCGTGCGCGTTGATATACAGGTTGTCCTTGGAAGGGTCGAATCCGGCTTCTCCCAGGGCGTCCTTGATGGACTGGGCCTGTGTGCTGCCGTCCGGGCGGGGTGCGGTGGCGTGATAGGCGTCGCAGGTGTTGCCGTAGCCCACCATTTCGCCGTAGATGACGGCACCGCGCTCCAGGGCGTGGTCCAGGGATTCCAGGATGAGCACGGCGGCGCCGTCACCCATCACGAAACCCTGCCGGTTGGCGTTGAAAGGAAGGGAAGAATATTTGGGATCCGTAGCGCGGGTGAGAGCCTTGGCGTTATAGAATCCGGCGATACCAAGCGGGATGGACACATGCTCGGAGCCGCCGGCGATGATGGCGTCGGCATAGCCGTGGCGGATGGCGCGGAACGCTTCCCCGATACAGTGGGACGAGGTGGCGCAGGCTGTCACGATATCCAGGCACGGGCCCTTGGCCTGGTGCTTGATGGCGATGTGCCCGGCCGCGATGTTGGAAATCATGGTGGCGATGAACAGCGGCGAAATCCACTTTCCGGTAGGGTCCTCTATCATTTTCTGCGTCTCGCGGTACTGCACCTCGAAGCCGCCGATGCCGGAACCCACATATACGCCGAGGCGGAACGGGTCGATGTTCGCCCCTTCACCGTCGGACTGGAGCCCGGACTGGCGCATGGCCTGCCAGGCAGCCGCCATGGCATACAGGGTGAAGTTGTCCTGCTTGCGGATGAACGGCTTGTCCATGCCGTATTTTTCGGCGTCGAAGTCTTTCACCTTGCCGGCGAAAGTGACGGGCATGTCCTTGAACTGCTCAACAAAGTCGATTCCGCACACCCCGTTGATGAGGTTGTTCCAGAAAGTATCCACGTCATGGCCGATGGAGGAGATGACCCCCATTCCGGTGACTACAACTCTTTTTGCTTCCATAGCGCTATTCTCCAATCAAATTATGGGCATCGGAAAGGAGTCTTTCAGCTCCTCCGATGATGTCGTTAACAATTTCAGCCGCACTCTCTTCCTTGCGGATGAGGCCGGCCACTTCGCCTGCCAGGAAGCTGCCTCCGGCAAGGTCTCCTTCAAAGACGGCCTTTCGCACCGAGCCGGTTCCGAATGCACGGAGCTGGTCGGCCCCGATGGCGGGATTGGCCTCCATCTGGGCAAACTTCTTGGTAAAAGGGGTCTTGAGCGAACGCACCGCGTCGCCCAGGGATTTGCCGGTTACCATGGTGCCCAGGTCGCTGGCCTTGATCAGGCGCTCCTTGTACACGGGGTGCACACGGCATTCTGTGGCAGAGAGGAACCGGGTGCCCACCTGGACGCCGGCGGCTCCCATCAGCAGCATGGCCGCAGCGCTGCGGCCGTCGAAAACGCCTCCGGCGGCTAGGACGGGAATACTCACGGCGTCAATCACCTGCGGAACGAGTGCCAGGGTGTGCAGGTCTCCGATATGTCCGCCGGATTCGGCCCCTTCCGCTATGACGGCGGTGGCGCCCAGCTCCTGCATCTTGAGGGCGTAGGAAACGGAAGCCACTACCGGAATCACCTTGATGCCGGCGGTTTTCCACTGTTCCATATATCTGGCGGGGGATCCTGCTCCCGTCGTGACCACCTTCACGCCTTCTTCCACTACGACGGCGGCCACGGTTTCGGCATCCGGGGCGGCGAGCATGATATTCACGCCGAAGGGTTTCCGGGTCAGTTCCCGGGCTTTCCGGATTTCCGCACGCACTGCTTCCGCCCCTCCGTTGATGGAGGAGATGATGCCCAGTCCTCCGGCTTCCGACACGGCGGCGGCCAGGCGGGCATCGGCAATCCAGGCCATACCCCCTTGGAAGATGGGCTTTTCAATGCCCAGTATGTCGCAGATGGCGCTTTTTATCATTTTTTCCGGTTTCTTTTCCTTCTCTCCCTTACGCGGTAGGCGCTTTCTACCATCAACTGGTCCTGGAAGCAGCCGCGGGCGGCCAGCAGGTTGCTCACGCAGATGACCAGAGGCAGGATGACCGTCCAGCTGAACACCGGGCCCTCGAAGGTGAAATACATCCAGGCCAGCCAAATCTGCATGCCCAGGGCGACGATGGCGCTGAGGGCGGCCAGGCGCATCTGCAGGATGCGGTTCTTGTATACGATCAGGGCCAGTACGATCATGCAGGCGAGGATGCTGAGGAGGATGGCGAAATAAGGCCTCTGCAGCTGCAGGTAGGTTACTTTCACCAGCCCGTCCGGGTCAGTTACGGTGTAGGCCGTACCGGCGAGGAGCACTACCACAAGCACGGTGGAGATGAGTAAATATAAAGTTTGTATTCTTTGCCACATTACAAATAAAATTTTACAAAGATACATACTTTTTTGTAAATTTGTAAATCAGTAGTTTGTTATGGGACTTTTGGAATCCTTGTTCAGGCAGCGGTTCGGCTGCCCGCCCGTCTCGGTGACCGCCCTTACCGGGTCGGCCAGCCACCGGCGGTATTTCCGCCTTTCCGGAACCGGCTTTTCCGTAATCGGCGTAGAAGGGACGGATGCCGACGAAAACCGCGCCTTCATCACGCTCTCCCGCCACTTTGCCTCCAAAGGCATCCGCGTACCGGAAGTGCTCTGCGAAGAAGGTCTCTGCTACCTGCAGGAAGACCTGGGCGGAACGGCCCTCTTCGACGTGGCTGCAGCGGGCGGAAAGTACGATCCGGACCTTTTGTGCAGGACGATGGCCGCCCTTCCCAAGATCCAGGTGGAAGGCGCGGAAGGCCTTGACTGGAGCGTCTGCTACCCCCAGCCCTCCTTCGATGGGCGTATGGTGGATTTTGATCTCAACTACTTCAAATACAATTATTTGAAATTCGCCGGAGTGGAGTTCAACGAAATCCGCCTCCAGGACGATTTCGACGCCCTCAAGGCCGATCTGCTTTCGGAGCCCTCAGACACTTTCCTGTATCGGGATTTTAACGCCCGGAATGTCATGGTGTACAAGGGAGAGCCCTGGTTCATCGACTTTCAGGGAGGCCGGCGGGGGCCTGTCTATTACGATGTGGCCTCTTTCGTCTGGCAGGCCAAGGCGGCCTATCCCGCCCTGCTCCGAGAACAGATGGTCCAGGCCTATCTCAAGGCGCTGAAGGCTTATATTCCTGTGGACGAGGAGCATTTCCGCGAAAGGCTCCGCCTGTTCGTGCTCTTCCGGATGCTGCAGGTCCTGGGCTGCTACGGCTTCCGCGGCCTGTGGGAAAAGAAGCAGTATTTCATCGACAGCATCCCTTTCGCCCTGCAGAATCTGCGGGAACTCCTTCCTTTCCCTCAGTATCCATATCTGTCGGAAGTGCTTGACTCTCTGTCTTTTCCGAAGGAGAAAGCCCCTTCCGGAGAGGGGGAACTGACGGTTACCGTGTACAGTTTCTCCTTCAAGAAAGGGATCCCGGCCGATGCTTCCGGCAACGGTGGCGGCTATGTCTTCGACTGCCGGGGTACGCACAATCCGGGAAAGTACGACGCCTACAAGCAGCTTACCGGACTGGACGGGCCGGTTGTCGATTTCCTGGAAAAGGACGGGGAAATCCTCCGTTTCCTGGACCATGTCTATTCTCTGGTCGACCCTCACGTGGAACGGTTCCTGCAGCGGGGCTTCACGCACCTGCAGGTGAGTTTCGGCTGTACGGGCGGACAGCACCGGTCCGTCTACAGCGCGGAGCACCTGGCGGCGCATCTGGCCGCCCGCTATCCTGTCCGCGTCCATCTGGTCCACCGGGAGCGCGGCATCGAAAAAATGCTGGAAGGCCATGGAGAATAAGACGGCGCTCATTTTTGCCGCGGGGCTGGGTACCCGGCTTCGCCCCATCACGGACTCCATGCCCAAGGCGTTGGTACCCGTGTGCGGGGAACCGCTGCTGTATCATGTGATCCGGAAGCTGACATCGGCAGGGTATAACCATCTGGTCGTGAACGTGCATCATTTCCCGGACCAGATTATCGGCTATCTGCGCGGGCATGATTTCGGCGTCCGCATCGACATCTCCGACGAGCGGGATTTCCTCCGGGAAACCGGCGGAGGCATAAAATACGCCCGGCCGTACCTGGAGGGGGAACCTTTCCTGGTGCACAATGTGGATATCGTCTCCAACCTGGATTTGGCGTGGCTGCGCGGACAGCATCGGCAGGACGCCCTGGCTACCTTGCTGGTGAGCGAGCGCCGGACACAGCGGTATCTGCTTTTCAGGGAAGACGGCCGCCTGGCGGGCTGGACCAACCTGGCTACCGGCGAGGTGCGCAGCCCTTTTCCGGACCTGGACCCTTCGGCCTGCCGCCGCCTGGCTTTCGCCGGCATCCACTGCATCTCGCCGGAGATTTTCCGGGCCTTCGAGACGCTGCAGATGCCCGACCGGTTCCCCATCATGGATTTCTACCTCCAGGCCTGTGCCCGCTATCCCATCTACGCCGCCCCCGCCAGGAACCTTACCCTGGTGGACGTGGGCAAACTGGACACCCTGGCCGAAGCGGAGGAAATCTGCCGTTCGCTGGTGTAAATTGGCGTGGAGGCTATCTGCTTGATTGCTAGCTTTTTATTATGTGTTCCTGTGTGTCTTTTGACGCACAGGAACACTATTTAATTGCTTTAAAATCAATCTTTTATCCTCCACTCCGGATAATCAAGAAACTTGCTGATTTCGTATTTTGCGCAATTGGATTGTCCCAGCAGTATCTCGGCAATGTGTTTTTTATCTTTTTCCGGTATAGTCTGTATTTTTTTCAGGTTGCTTTTGAAACTGGATCTCTTGCAGAGGTTTACAAGGGTAGTATAGGGCTCGTGGGAGGAAACTCCATAGTCTTCTTTGATGTCATAGTCGTTTCCGGTGGTGGAGTGGAGAGCGGTGAGCAGCATGTCATAGCTGCCTTCAAAAAAAGACAGGATCCGTTCTCTGTCCAAAGGACAATACTGACAGACCAGATAGTCTGTAAGTTGTTCCTTCTCCTTTGCCGATAAACCTTGATAGTATTTCCGCAGAACATTGTACGGAATAACGGAATTCTGCCGGACGAAGCTGTCAATCGATTTCAAATCTCTCCTGAGGTGGGCCGATGCTTTCTTGAGATCGATTTTCTCGGAGAAAGGATGATTGCTTCCCAGATACGCGACCAGGCTCCAGCGGCAGTCTTCCGCATGCTCGCAGAGGTTTTTTTCGACGTGGTTGTTGAAAATGTATATGATAACGGACCGGATTTTCTTCAATGTCCATTTGGGAGCGTTCCCAAAGGCTTTTTCGAACAAGCTACCTTTCCTGTCAGCATCCTGGTTATAGGCCAGGGCGAAAAAAGAAAGATGATTCCTGGTGAAATCTGCCATCTGAACCCTGTTTTCGAACAAACTCAGTGAGTGCAGGTGGTCATACATTACAGACAGGGCGAGGGTGGGTATCCCCATCTTCCGTGCAGTTGCCGCATAGGACATCAGATAAAAAAGCCGGTCAAAGACATCGAAAAAAATGATTTGTTTCCGTACCCCTCTCATATACAAATGTTGGGGTACGGAAGGCTGGAACCGGCGATGACGGATTCTCATGACCAGGCAGGAAAGCCCAGAGACTCATAGGTCCTGCCAATCATGTCCATCAGGATCCTTTCCAGTGATTGGGGATTGTCATCAATTTCTTCTATCGTGACAAGATAGTCATTCCTGTCTACTTTTTCCAAGCCCAGCAGACAAACGGCCCGGTAATCGATGTAGCGTGAGACAACATCATCGGCAAAAGCTTCGGCTTTTTGTCTGTCGGCATAAACAACGTATTCTTTTTGGGCCGATGTCCCTCCGAACCCTTTCGCGAGGACGCCTGTCCGGGTCGATGCAAATACTCCAATCAGGGTTTCATCTGTCCGGAGACTCTCTTCCGGAATCAGGTCTCCGCCATTCCGTAAGGCGATTGTAATGTGATAGTGCTTTTTCATAATTGTACGAAAACTTGTTTCCGCAAACATATGTAGTCTGTGCGAATCGGAAAATAGCAAAACATGTTTCAACCGAAGATTTTTATGTTTCTTACGATTTATTTCTGTTTTTTAAGATTCGGGAAGCGTGGGGCTTAATCGGTTGATTTCAAATATTTTAGGGGGTGTCCCTGTGCGTCTCCAAGCACACAGGAGCACCCCCTAAGTTGCTGGTAGATAGTTGGTTGTTCTCCACCAGGAGGGAAGGATGAGGTTGTAGAAGCAGAAGAAAAGCAGTATCTTTACGGCATGGCACAGATAATGGGCATCATCAATCTAACGGAGGACTCGTTCTACGCTCCCAGCCGCACCGGGGCGGACAAGGCCGTGGAACGCGCCGGGGCTATGCTCCGGGAAGGGGCCGATATCCTGGATTTCGGTGCCTGCAGCACCAGGCCGGGATCGACTCCGCCCAGTCCGGAAGAAGAGGGGAGAAGGCTGGTTTCGGCCTTGAAGGAGGTGAAGGCGGCTTTCCCTCAGGCGCAGGTTTCGGTGGATACCTACCGGGCGGAAGTGGTCGAGCGTGTGTACGATGCCATAGGTCCGTTCCTGGTGAACGACGTCAGCGCCGGCACGCTGGATCCGGAGATGCTCCCTTTGGCGGGCCGACTGGAACTGCCCTACGTGGCCATGCACATGAGAGGAACCCCCGAAACCATGCAGCGTTTCACGGACTATGCCGATGTGGTGGAGGAAGTGAAGACCTTCTTCCGCACTTTCTCGCAAAAGGCCGGTGACAACGGCATCACCGACTGGATCCTGGATCCTGGCTTCGGATTCGCCAAGACCCTGGAGCAGAATTACACCCTTTTGGGCAGGCTGGAAGAGTTGAAGGAACTGGGCCGACCTGTCCTGGTGGGCATCTCCCGGAAGAGCATGATTTACAGGATGCTGGAAATTACCCCCGAAGAAGCCGGGACCCCGACGCAGGTGCTCAATTATGTGGCTTTGGAAAAAGGGGCCGACATCCTTCGCGTGCACGACGTGGCCGATACCCGCAGGACGATGCGGATTTATTCGATGATGTACACGTCGTCTCCCGGAGCGGCGAACTTGTAGGCCTCCCGCGCGTAGGCCTCGATGGAATCCCGGTTGTGGGTGAGGTCTTCAATCTCCGCGTCCATCTCTTCGATTTCACGGCCCAGGCGGGCCATTTCCTTTTCCTGGTTCTTCACCTCTACGGTGGCCTTGATCCAGTTGAGGACGCTGGCGTGTGAAAAAAACAGCAGCCAAAGCGCCACCACTGTGGTTACAATGATGACGTAAGGGATGAAATAGTTGTGGTCACTGCGGCGAAGCAGGTTCCATTTGCTGTTTTTGTCGGCCATTTTTGCGCGATAATTTCCTTAATTGACGCGAATTTAGTAAATTTGTATGATTATTGGAAACTAAATCGCGAAAAATATGAAACCTACACTTTTGGTACTGGCCGCCGGTATGGGCAGCCGTTATGGCGGACTCAAGCAGATGGACGGCCTCGGCCCTCACGGAGAAACCATCATCGACTATTCCATCCACGATGCGGTGGAAGCCGGCTTCGGCAAAGTGGTCTATATCGTCCGTGAATCGTTCAAGGCCCAGATGGAAGAGGCCGTGAACGCCAAGTACGCCGGCGTAAAGACGGTGGACGGGGAACCTCTCCGCTTTGTCTTCGTCACCCAGGAACTGAACAAGATTCCCGCCCGCTTTCCCCTGAATCCCGAGCGCGTGAAGCCCTGGGGCACCGCCCATGCCGTCCTGATGGCCGCTGAAGCCATCCATGAGCCCTTCGCCGTCATCAACGGAGACGATTTCTACGGAAAGGAGAGTTTCCGCATCCTGGCCGACTGGTGCCGTGCCCATGAAAACACCGAAGGCAAGTACTGCATCGTAGGCTTCGAGCTGGAAAACACCCTTTCGGAGAACGGCAGCGTGTCCCGCGGCATCTGCTCCTATACCTCGGAGGGTATCCTGACGGACATCGCCGAGCACCTGAACATCGCCCGTGAGGCCGACGGAAAGGTGTACGGCGACAATTCCGTGAATGGAGAGAACCACGTGGAGCTGGCTCCCAAGGCCCTCTGCTCCATGAATATGTGGGGTTTCACCCCGGATTATTTCACCAAGAGCGCCGCTATTTTCGAGACCTTCCTCGAGGCCAATGCCGGCGAGCTCAAGAAGGAATACTACATCCCCTACGCGGTAGACTGCATCGTCAAGGCCGGAAAGGGTTCCTGCGAGGTGCTCTCCACCCCTTCCCGCTGGTTCGGAGTCACCTACAAGGAAGACCGCCCCGGCGTGGTTGCCAAGTTTGCTGAACTGGTAGAGAAAGGAATCTATCCCAGCCCGCTTTATTGATATGGCCGCCCCTGTATTTCTGAAAAAAGCCCGTAAGGTCAACAGCTACGACCTGTACGCCACCCACGCCTGGTATGTACCCGGCGTAAAGGGCATGTTCGGCATGCTGGGCTGGTTCATCCTGGGTTCCCTGCTGGGCAGCCTGCTGCAGGTTATTTTCATGGCGTTCGTGCCCATGGAAGTCATCACCAGATATGGGATGATCGTCCTGTATCCGCTCCAGTTCCTCCCGGCCATGGTCTATGTGGCCCACCAGAGCCAGCGGAACAGTCTCTTCGAGGTGGGCTATAAGCTGAACAGCAGCAACTTCGGCCCGTATAAGGGCTGGATGCTCGTCCTCATAACCGTTGTGCTTACCGTTGCCACCATGATGTCGGCGGACCTGCCCAATTACTGGAATTTCCGCCTTACGACGTCCTCTCCGCTGATGAAGGAAATCTACGACCAGTTCGTCGCCCTCATGGAGCAGATGACCGGCGGCCCCTTCTGGAGTTCGTTCCTGGTAACGGCCATTTTCGCACCCGTGTTCGAGGAATGGATGTGCCGGGGCGTGGTGCTCCGGGGCCTTCTCACCAAGATGAAACCCGGCTGGGCCATCGTGGTGAGCGCCCTGTTCTTCGCCCTCATCCACATGAATCCCTGGCAGGCGCTCAACGCCTTCATCATCGGCCTGGTGATGGGTTATGTGTATTACAGGACGGGCTCTCTGCTGCTTACCATGCTCATCCATTTCATAAACAACGGTACGGCTGTGGTGGCTTCCCAGTTCACCACCGGCGAGGAGGCCGATTTCTGGATCGATATGATGCCCGGCGGTGTCTATGCGGTGGTGTATGTGGCGGGACTGTTCTTGCTCGCGGCCTGCCTCTGGGCGTTCTCCCGCATTCCGCTGCAGCAGAAGCGGGGCAATGTTGATGAAATACCCGTAGAAGGGGAATTGACCGAATAAAGATGCTGGTAGTACTGGAAGGCCTGGACGGGGCGGGAAAGTCCACCCAGGTCCGATTGCTGAAGGAATATTTGACGCAGCGGCTCGGGGAATTGGAGTATGTCCATTTCCCCCGGTACGATGCGCCTGTATACGGGGACCTCATCAGCCGGTTCCTGCGCGGAGAATTCGGAGACAACAGCCAGGTGCATCCGCAGTTGGTGGCGCTCCTTTTTGCGGAAGACCGCCACGGGGCCGTACCGGAAATCCGCCGTGCCCTGGAAGAGGGGAAAACCGTGCTGCTGGACCGTTATGTCTATTCCAACATCGCCTACCAGTGCGCCAAGCTTCCGGACCGGAAAGAGCGCCGTGCCTTGAGGGACTGGATCTTCCGGACAGAGTACGGTGAATTCGACCTCCCGGAACCGGACCTCAATCTCTTCCTGGACGTTCCGCTGGTTTTTGTCCAGCAGAGCCTTTCCCGCAGCCGTGAAGGCAGCGACAGGGATTACCTCGCCGGCTCCAGGGATATCCATGAGGCTGATATCGCCTTCCAGCAGGAGGTGCGCGATATCTATCGGCAGGAAGCCGCCAGGGATCCGCATTTCCTGAGAATCGACTGCAGCGGCCCGGACGGTGCCATGCTGCCCCCTGATGCCATTTTCCAACTGGTCAGAACGACCGTAGACCCGCACCTTCCATGAACCGATTCTATTTCCGGCTCCGCCGGGGCGCCGCCATCCTGACCGGCATTGTCTTCCTGGTCTCCGGCCTCCTGAAACTGATGGACCCGGTGGGCACCATGCTCATCGTCACGGAATACTGTAAGTTCCTGCATCTGCAGTTCCTGCTGCCCGCCGCGAAGGTGCTGGGCATCAACCTGGCCCTTACGGAATCGGCCCTGGGCGTGGCGCTGATAACCGGTGTGGTGCGGAAATTCGCCGCATGGGTCACCTTTGTGATGCTGGGATTCTTTACCCTGCTTACCCTTGTCCTGTGGATCCGGAATCCGGAAATGGACTGCGGATGCTTCGGGGAGGCCTTCCATCTGACGCATGCCCAGAGTTTCTGGAAGAACGTGATCCTGCTCGCTCTCTCCCTCTTTGCTTTCCTTCCCATGCGTTCGCTGGGACATGCCAAGAAGCGCAAGAGACTGGCTGCCATGGTGGGCTGGGCCTCGCTGGTGGCCGCCGCCGTCTATTGCAACCTGCATATCCCTCCGCTGGATTTTACTCCTTTCGCCCCCGGTGCGGAACTGTTTGCCTCGCTGGACAACGACTACCAGGCTACAGACGGCTACCGGGCGGCGTTTGTCTACGAAAAGGACGGGCAGCAGGGAACCTTTACGCTGGACAACCTGCCGGATTCCACCTGGACCTTCGTCAAGGTCGATTCCCTTTACCGCGAAACCCCCGGCAAAGGCCCGGAAAAGCCCATCCTCTCCTTCCGCGACGCTTCGGGAGAGTATCAGGACGAATTGGCCGTGCTGGACAAGGTGGTGGTATTCTCCGTCTATGCTCCGGCGAAAGCCCGCTGGGAGCGTCTCAGTGAGCAGGTCCGGCAAGTGGAGGAAGCCGGCGCCCGGCCGCTCCTGCTGGTAACCGGCACCCCGGAGGATGTTCCGGCAGGGCTGAACCCCTATTTTGCCGATTACAAGACACTGATCACCCTGAACCGCAGCAATGGCGGCATTTCCTATTTCGACAAGGGCGAACTGATTGCCAAATGGGGACGGCGTGATTTCCCCAAGGATATCAAGTCCAGCCTGGCGGATGACCCGGTAGACCTGGCTACGCATCTTTCCGTAAGAAAAAGCATCCAGGTACAGGGCTTCTGCCTGTACCTGGGTGCCATACTCATTCTGCTGTAAGCTGAATTACAGACTCCGTTTGATTTCCGTAATCTGGAAAGCCTCGATGACATCACCGGGGTGGATGTCGTTGTAGCGGTCCAGACCGCAGCCGCATTCCATGCCGGCGGGTACTTCCTTGGCATTGTCCTTGCCGCGCTGCAGCGAGGAGAGTTCGCCGGTGTACACCACGATACCGTCGCGGATAAGACGTACCTGGGCTTTGCTGGTAAGTTTTCCTTCTTTCACCAGGCAGCCGGCGATGGTGCCCACCTTGGAGATCTTGAAGGTCTGCTTCACCTCGGCGGTGGCGGTGACCTCTTCCTTCTTCTCCGGCTCCAGCATACCTTCGATACCTTCCTTCACTTCGTTGATACAGTCGTAGATCACGGAGTAGAGGCGGATTTCGATGCCTTCCTTCTCGGCGGAGCGGCGGGCTTCGGCGGAAGGACGCACCTGGAAGCCGATGATCACGGCGTCGGAGGCCTCTGCCAGCAGCACGTCGGATTCCGAAATCTGACCCACGGCCTTGTGGATCACGTTCACGCGCACCTCTTCGGTGGAGAGCTTGATCAGGGAATCGGACAGGGCTTCCACGGAGCCGTCCACGTCGCCCTTCACAATCACGTTGAGTTCCTTGAAGTTGCCGATGGCGATCCGTCGGCCGATCTCTTCCAGGGTAAGGTGCTTCTGCGTCTTGATGCCCTGGATGCGGATGAGCTGTTCGCGCTTCTGGGCGATGGCCTTGGCCTCTTTTTCATCGGCCATGATGTTGAACTTCTCACCGGCGGCGGGAGCGCCGTTCAGGCCCAGCAGGGAGACCGGCGTGGAAGGGCCGGCGCTCTGGACTTTCTGTCCGCGCTCGTTGTACATGGCCTTGACGCGGCCGTAGTAGGCTCCTGAAATAATGACGTCGCCCACGTTCACGGTGCCGTCCTGCACCAGTACGGTGGCCAGGTAGCCGCGTCCCTTGTCCAGGGAACTCTCAATCACGGCGCCGCTGCCCATCTTGTTGGGGTTGGCTTTCAGCTCCAGGAGGTCGGTCTCGAAGAGTACCTTCTCCAGCAGCTTGTCGACGTTCACGCCCTTCTTGGCCGATATTTCCTGGCACTGGTACTTGCCGCCCCAGTCTTCCACCAGGATGTTCATCTCGGAGAGCTGGCGGCGGATGGTATCCGGGTTGGCGCCGGGCTTGTCGATCTTGTTGATGGCGAAGACCATGGGGACGCCGGCGGCCTGTGCATGGGCGATGGCTTCCTTGGTCTGGGGCATCACGGCGTCATCGGCCGCGACGATGATGATGGCGAGGTCGGTCATCTGGGCGCCGCGGGCACGCATGGCGGTGAAGGCCTCGTGGCCCGGAGTATCCAGGAACGTGATGTGACGGCCGCTGGGCAGGGTTACATTGTAGGCGCCGATGTGCTGGGTGATACCGCCGGCCTCACCGGCAATCACGTTGGAATTGCGGATGTTGTCCAGGAGGGATGTTTTGCCGTGGTCTACGTGGCCCATCACGGTGATTACCGGGGGACGCTCCACCAGGTCTTCTTCCCGGTCGGGTTCCTGCTGCTGTACCTCTTCGGTAAGCTCGGCCGTTACGAACTCGACCTTGTATCCGAACTCTTCGGCCACCAGGACCAGGGTTTCGGCATCCAGGCGCTGGTTGATGGACACCATCATGCCCAGAGACATGCAGGCGCCGATCACCTTCACCACGGGGGTGTTGTTCATGAGGGTGGCCAGGTCGTTCACGGTGACGAACTCGGTGACTTTGAGCACCTTGTTCTCCGCTGCAGCGGCTTCCATCTCTTCCTGGCTGCGGATGGCGGCGATTTCGCGCTTCTCCTTACGGTGCTTGGCGCCGAAATTGTTCTTGTTCTCGTTCATCCGGGCGTAGGTCTCTTTCACCTGCTTCTGGATCTCCTTCTGCATTTCTTCCTGCTCGGCCTCGGTCATGGCAGGCTTGAAGCGGTCGCCCTTCTTGCGGCCCTTGCCGGCGGCGGCATCGGCCTGTTTTTTCTTGTCACCTCCGTTTTTCTTCGGTGCCTTTTCGGCCTGTACCTTGGTGACATCCACTTTCTGGGAGCCGCCTTTGATGCGTTCCCGTTTTTTGTTCTTCTTGGGGTCGAACTGGGAAAGGTCAATCTTGCCGAGAACCTTGAAGGGGGCGGCTTCCTGGGCAGGCTTTTCCGCTGGGGTCTGGGCGGGCTGGCTCTGCTCCTGGACGGGCTCCTCTACCTTCGCGATTTCGGGCTCTTCCGCAGGCTGGGGTTCCTCCTGTACGGGTTCCGGCTCTTCAGCAGGTTCGGGTTCAGGTTCCGGCTCTTCGTCCTGTACGGGTTCCGGTTCCTCCGCGGGCTCTTCTTCCTTTACAGGCGCGGGCTCCTGGACGGGAACTTCTTCGATGACAGGCTCTTCCACTGCGGGCTCAGGCTCTTCTTCCTTCACGGGTTCGGGTTCCGGCTGGGCGGGGTGCTCGGGTTCCTGTACGGCAGCGCGGGAGAGGTTGTTGTTCTTGATCACGGTCACGCGTTCCGGTTCGTACTCGTCTTCCTCGTTGTCCTGTTTCTTGGAGGCTTTGTCCAGGATTTCCGTGAGCTTGACGTCCACCTTTTCGGCGGCTTCCTTCAGTTCCAGGTCTTTTCCGAACTTCTTGTGCAGTTCAGGGACATACTCGTCCGACACCTTCATGTTGGGATTGGCTCCCTCGATGCCGGCGCCTTTGGAATTCAGAAAGTCCACCAGGGTGTCAAGCCCGATGTTGAATTGTTTTATAAGTTTCGATAATCTGATTTCTGCCATATATAACCCCTTGTTTTTTGTAGTCTTGTATTAGTCTTCGAATTCTTCGTGGAGGATGCGGAGCACCTCTTCCACGGTCTCGTCTTCCAGGTCTGCCCGGGAGGCGATGTCGGCGGGAGAAAGGGCCATGACGCTGCGGGCGGTGTCGCAGCCGATGGACTGCAGGCGCTCGATCACCCAAGGATCGATTACGTCGTCGAACTCGCTCAGGAGCACGTCGTCCTCCTCTTCCTCGTTCTGCGGGAGTTCCCTCCAGACCTCGATTTCACGGCCTACCAGCATGCTGGCGAGCTTGATGTTCACGCCGCCCTTGCCGATACCTTTCTTCACCTCTTCGGCCTGCATGTACACCTTGATCTTGTCCTCGGGACCTTCGCCAAGGTCGATGCGGGAGATGTGGGCCGGATTCAGCGCACGGGTGATCATGAGCTGCGGGTTGGTGGTCCACTGGATCACGTCGATGTTCTCGTTGCGGAGCTCGCGGACGATACCCATGATGCGGGATCCCTTTACGCCGATGCAGGCGCCGATCGGGTCGATGCGGTCGTCATAGGACTCGACGGCCACCTTGGCGCGCTCGCCGGGGATGCGGACAACCTTCTTGACGGTGATCAGACCGTCGTAGATTTCCGGCACTTCCATCTCGAAGAGTTTCTCCAGGAAGGAATCGGTGGTGCGGGACAGGATGATGTAGGGCGTGGTGTTGTTCTTCATCTCCACGCTCTTGATGATGGCGCGGACCGAATCGCTCTTCTTGAAGCGCTCGCCGGGAATCTGCTCGCTCTTGGGCATGCGGAGCTCGTTGCCGTCCTCGTCCAGGATGAGCACTTCGTTCTTCCAGGTCTGGTACACTTCGCCGGTGAAGATTTCACCCACGCGCTCGGAGTACTTCTTGTATACGTTGGCCTTTTCGATGTCCATGATACGGCCCTGCAGGTTCTGCCGGATGTTCAGAATGCCGCGTCGGCCGAAAGAGGAGAGGGAGAGCTTGCGGGTGAAGGTGTCGCCGATTTCGTAGTCGTCGTCACCGGTCTCGGCCTTGATCTCTTCCACGGTAATCTGGGACACGGGGTCTTCCACTTCCTCCACCACTTCGAAGTTCTGGTAGATTTCGCAGTCTCCCTTGTCCACGTTGATGATGACGTCGAAGTTGTCGGCGCTGCCGTAGGTCTTGGCGAGCTGGGTGAGGAACACGTCCTTCAGAACGCCGAGCATCACCGGGCGGTCAATGCTCTTTTCTTCCTTGAAGTCCTTGAAAGCATCGATCAAGGTCACTTCTTTCTCTTTTTCTTTTGCCATTATTCAGTGTTTATTTTGTATTCGTTTGTAAGGTCTCGTCTTGTTTTCCTGACGGGTCTGTTTTCTATCTGCTGGCCTGCCCCGTTTGTCTTCGGACCTGTCATTCTTTGCGGAGCGAAGAATCTATTTGAATTCAATGTACGGCGTGACGGAATTGATGTCGGAGAGGGCGTACACATCGTTGTGGTCCACCTTTTCCTTTTTCTTCTTTCCTTCCACGGCTTCCAGGGCGGTATACTGCAAGGTGATGTCCTGTTCGGTGGCTGCCGTGAGGGTGGCGACCAGGCGTTTCCCGCCCTTGAACTTTACGTCGACCTTGGAGCCCAGGGCTTTCTGAAACTGCCGGAATACCTTGAACGGGCGGTCCAGCCCGGCCGAAGACACCGTAAGGGCGTAATCTTCAACGTCCTGGTCGAAAGCCTCGTGCATCACCTTGTCGATGGCGGCGCAGTCTTCCCAGTCCACAATCCCTTCTTCTTTTTCGATGACGATCTCGATGTCGTTCTCCGCGCTCACGGTCACGTCCACCAGGAAGCATCCCCGTTCCGCTGCAGCCGTTTCCACGGCCTGTATAATCTGTTCTCTTTTCATAATGTCTCCGTCATGCCCCGTTTGAGCTTTTGCAAAACCGGCTTTCTGTCATGCCCGGTTTGCAGTCTTTGAAACCGGCTTTCTGTCATGCCCGGTTTGACCGGGCGTCTTCTAATAAAAAAGATAGGGGACCGTCGTCCTCTATCTCGTTCACAGCCGCAAATATACGCATAATATCCGAAATTTCCAAATTCTGCCGCTTCTCCGTGCCCTGTCGCTTGCTCTTATCAGGCTTTCCGATCGCCTGTTCTATGCCATGTCGCTACGGGAATCGGCCATGCAGTGCGTTTTAGCCTGCAACATGGCTCGAGTTCCCGGGCTCGGAATGGTTTTTGTTGCCATATTGCGGTGAAATTCGGCCATGCAGTGCGTTTTAGCCTGCAACATGGCTCGAGTTCCCGGGCTCGGGATGGTTTTTGTTGCCATATTGCGGTGAAATTCGGCCATGCAGTGCGTTTTAGCCTGCAACATGGCTCGAGTTCCCGGGCTCGGGATGGTTTTTGTTGCCATATTGCTGTGAGAACGACCTTAACACCCCTCTAAAGCACACTTTTGTGCATTCGGGTGGGAAAATGTGCTTTAGCCCTGGTCGGCACACCCCTCTAAAGCACACTTTTGTGCATACGGGCGGGAAAATGTGCTTTAGGCTTGGCATCGGCCATAAAAGTATTATGGTTTCATGGGAGAGACAGGCCGGGTGAGCCAGCGGATGCTGCCGGGGCCTTCGTTGAAGATAAGGTCCAGGATGGAGAGGCGGGGAGTGAAGCCACCCAGGCGGTCGCGGAAGACTTGGTAGTACGGACGTTCCAGGCCGAGGTCCCGCAGGATGGTGTCCGGCCGCTTGGGGTGGATGACGTAGCGGTAGTCATCGGCAGGCATCCCCTCGGCCGATGACTGCCGCGTACCTTCCGGCCCCGCCAAAGACGCACCTTCCGGCCCCGCCAAAGACGTACCTTCCGGCCCCGCCAAAGACGCACCTTCCGGCCCTGCCAAAGACGTACCGCCCGGCGGGCAGAAGCGCTCTGTGGGCACCAGGTTGCAGGCGATGCCGCAGCGGTCCATGCACCAGCGGAGCAGCGACAGGTTCAGCTCCCAGAGGGTGTCCGGACGTGCTTCCAGCAGGGGAAAGAGCGAATCCCGGTAATAATCGTAGTAGGCCGATGTCTCATAGGCCGTGTCCAGCGCCCGCTCTGTCCGTACGATCCAGGGGGTGGAATAATCCACGCGCACGGAACAGATGTTCAACGGGGAAACCTTCCTTTCCGGAACAGAGCCTCCCTCCGTAATCGAAGATTCCCGGTGGACCAGACGGCCGGGAAGCGGCAGAGAAGGAAGGGGCGCTAGTCCGTTGCTGCCATGCACTACTGGTACCTGAAGCATCTGCGGACCGTCGCCTGCCAGGATGTAGCAGCGGTTGCGGTAACTCTGCTTCTGGTAGTTCTCGCAGGCTTCCAGGCCGGTTACGGACGGGAAAACCCTGTCGGGGGACAGGGTCATATCACGTGCCGCCAGGGCGAACCAGCTCAGCGGCGGAAAATAGGCTGTGGACAGGAGCACCATTCCCTACCGGTTCTGCCGGGGCTTGGGGATGATGCCGCGCTGCGAACTGCGGATGAAACCGAGGATGGTGTCGCGGCGCTCATTGACCGGGAAGTTGGCTTCGATGTATTCCACGGCCTGGGAAGTATTGCGGCCGGAGAAATAGATGATGTCGTAGATGTCCTTGATTTCGTTTACCTGTTCCTCGGTGAATCCGCGGCGCAGGAGCCCCACCTTGTTCACTCCCTCGAAAGAGACCGGATCGCGGCCGGCCAGGCAATAGGGCGGGATGTCTTTGGAAATCTTGGAATAGGCACCGACAAAGGCATGCGTGCCGATGCGGCAGAACTGGTGTGCCCCGGAATTGCCGGCCAGCACGGCCCAGTCTTCCAGGTCGACCTCTCCGGCGACGCCGGTATAGCTGACCAGGATGCAGTGACGGCCGATGTTGCAGTCGTGCGCGATGTGCACGTAGGACATCACCAGGGTGTCGTCTCCCACACGGGTGACGCCTTTACCGCTGGCCTTGGTGCCCCGGTTGATGGTGGCGCATTCGCGGATATTCACGCGGTCGCCGATCTCCACCCAGGATTCTTCCCCTTCAAACTTGAGGTCCTGCGGAATGCCGCCCACCACGGCGCCGGGGAATACGGAGCAGTTCCGTCCCATTTTCACGTGGTTGTAGATGGTGGCATGGTTGTGGATGACACAGCCGTCGCCGATTTCTACGTTGGCGTCGATGAATGCGAAAGGACCCACTTCCACATTGTCTCCGAGTTTGGCGTCGGGACTTACATAGGCCAGAGGATGAATCTTGTTCATGTGAGATTTATTTTAACAGGGAACGCAGGGCCTTGGCGGCCTTGGTGTTGATGGAATGTCCGGGTTTGTAGGCAGTGATGCGGGCGTTCAGGTAGCCGCCGCTCAGGCGGAGGTCTCCCAGCAGGTCCAGCATTTTGTGGCGGCCGCATTCGTCCGGGAAATGGAGTTTCAGGTTGTTCAGATAGCCTTCGTCGGTGATTTTGACGCCGGGAAGGTTGAACAGGTACGACAGCGAGCTCAGCTGCTCTTCCGAAACGGGATGCTCCACAATCACGATGGCATTGTCCATGTCTCCGCCCTTGATGAGGTTGTTCCGGAACAGGTACTCGATCTCGTGGAAGAAGACGAAGGTGCGGCATACGCCGATCTCGTGGGCATAGTCGATGTTCAGGTCCCAGTGGCAGGACTGGATGCCGAGGATCTTGGAGTTGAAATCCACGGTGATATCGGCCGAAGGCGCTGCGGCGGGCTCGATGCGTACCCAGGAACCGCTGCGGTCGTCCCTGATTTCCAGGGACTGGGGCAGGTCGATGTATTTCCGGGCCACGCCCTGGTCTTCCGTCCCGTCCTTGAGGATGGCATCGGTATAAGGCTTGGCGCTGCCGTCCAGGATGGGGACCTCGATGTTGTCCAGTTCGATGAGGGCATTGTCGATGCCCAGGCCGGTGAGGGCGGACATCAGGTGCTCGATGGTGACTACTACCGCTTCGTTGTGGGAGATGGTGGTGCTGCGGGCCGTGTTGGTGACATTGTCGGCCAGCGCTTCGATGACGGGCTTGCTCCGGAGGTCTGTCCTGCGGAACTTGATACCTGAATCTGCCGGTGCCGGCATCAGTTTCATGTGTGAATATGTGCCGGTATGGAGCCCTTTCCCTTGGAAGTAGTAGGTCTTCTTAAGGGTGTGCTGGTTGCTTTGCATCCGTGTTTCCAATTAAAAGTTTGCAAAGTTAAGCAAAATATCGGGGATTGCCAATAGGCGTCATTCCCCCCCTGACTGCTTGAATTTTGCGTATGCCCTGAGGTAGGTCTTGTGGGGGATGGCCGGTGTCCCGAACAGGTATTCTCCCTCTTTCCGTACATTGCCGATGAGCCCGCTCTTGGCCAGGATGGTGGTATGGTCCGCCACTTTCAGGTGCCCGACAACACCCACCTGCCCGGCCAGGATGCAGTATTTGCCGATCTGGGTGGAGCCGGCGATGCCGCACTGGGCGGCCATGGCCGTATGGTCTCCGATCACCACATTGTGGGCGATCTGGCAGAGGTTGTCGATCCTGACGCCGTTGCCGATGATGGTGGATTCCATCTGCGCGCGGTCTACCGTGGTGTTGGCGCCGATTTCCACGTCATTGCCGATAATCACGTTCCCGAGGTGCTCGATTTTCTTCCAGCTGCCGTCCGGCTGGGGTGCATTTCCGAATCCGTCCGACCCGATCACCACGCCGGCATGCAGGATTACATTGTCGCCGATGACCATGCCGGGATAGATATGCACGCCCGGATAGAAGACACAGTTCCGGCCGATCTTGCAGTCCGCACCGATGGTGACGTGCGGATGGATGACGGTGTTGTCGCCGATGGTGGTGTTGCGGCCGATGTGGCAGTATGCGTCCACCCACACCTTTTTCCCGAATTTGGTGGAAGGATACCAGCGGGAAAGGAGGCTGCGGTGGCGGCGGTACTTCTTTTTCTGGTCGGCCACGTACTGCAGCAGGTCTGCCACCGCGTTATAGGCATTCTCGACACGGACCAGGGTGGCCTGTACCGGCTGTTTGGGCTCGAAAGTACTGTTCACCAGGATGACCGAAGCCTTGCTGGTGTACACGTACTGCTCATATTTGGGATTGGCGAAGAAACTGATGGCGCCGGGCTTCCCATGTTCGATTTTGGCGAACTTGGTGACGGTGGCGTTTTCGTCCCCGTCAACGGTTCCTTTCAGGATCTCCGCCAGTTGTTTCGCTGTTAATTCCATGCCTGTTTAGATCAGCGGCTCTGCGGTCATGGCTGCAGGCTGCGGGATACCCATGAGTTTGAGGATGGTGGGAGCCACGTTGCAGAGGGCGCCGTCCTTCACGGTCTTGACGGCATCTCCGGCGCCGATCACCACGAACTGGACGGTGTTCAGGGAGTGGGCGGTGTTGGGGGTTCCGTCTGCGTTTACGGCGAAGTCTGCGTTGCCGTGGTCGGCCGTCAGCAGCACGACATAGCCGTGCGCGAGGGCTTCTTCCACCACTTGGCCTACCAGCCTGTCGATGCAGGAGACTGCCTGGGTGATGGAATTGTACACGCCGGTGTGGCCCACCATGTCACCGTTGGCGAAGTTGAGGATGATCATGTCCTGCTTTTCGGTGCGGATCTGGCCGATCAGTTTTTCGGCCACCTCGGGGGCGCTCATCTGCGGCAGCAGGTCGTAGGTGGGTACCTTGGGGGAGTTCACCAGGATGCGGTCTTCATTATCGAACACGGTTTCGCGGCCGCCGTTGAAGAAGAAGGTCACATGGGCGTATTTTTCGGTCTCGGCGATGCGGAGCTGATGCTTTCCGGCCCTGGAGACCGTCTCTCCCAGGGTGTCCTGTACCAGTTCCTTGTCGAAGAGGATGTGGACGCCGGTAAAGGAGGCATCGTACGGAGTGAGGCAGCAGTAGTATAGGGGAATGGTGTGCATTCCTTCTTCCGGCATGTCCTTCTGGGTGAGGGCGGCGGTGAGTTCGCGGGCGCGGTCGTTGCGGAAGTTGTAGAAGATGACGGCATCGCCTTCTTCGATGGTGGCGACGGGTTTGCCGTCGGCGCCGGTCACCACGATGGGCTTGATGAATTCATCGGTGACATCGGCCTCATAACTGGCCTTGATGCCCTCGGTGGCCGATGTAAAGGCGGCGCCCTTCCCCTCGACAAGGAGGTCGTAGGCTTCCTTTACGCGGTTCCAGCGCTTGTCGCGGTCCATGGCATAGAAGCGGCCGCAGACGGAGGCTACCTTGCCGGTGGTCCCGGCCATCTTCTCCTCCAGTTCCTCCACGAAGCCCAGGCCGCTGCGGGGGTCGGTGTCCCGGCCGTCCATGAAGGCGTGTACGTACACTTTGTCCAGGCCTTCTTCCTTGGCCACGCGAAGGAATTCGTATACATGGTCCAGGGAGCTGTGAACGCCGCCGTGGGAGGTGAGGCCCATCAGGTGGAGCTTCTTGCCGGATTTTTTCACATACTCGTATGCAGCCTTGATTTCGGGATTGTCCAGCAGCTTGTGCTCGCGGCAGGCGATGTTGATCTTCACCAGATCCTGATAGACGACACGGCCGGCGCCCAGGTTCATGTGGCCCACCTCGGAGTTGCCCATCTGGCCGTCCGGAAGGCCTACATATTCACCGCAGGCCTGCAGATGGCCGAAGGGATATTTGGCGCGAAGGGCGTCGATGTTGGGGGTTCCCTGGGTCCAGATGGCGTTGGAATAATCGTGACGGCCTTCACCCCAGCCGTCCAGGATCATGAGAAGTACTTTTCTGTTCATATCGTAGTCTTTTATTTGCAATTTGTGTGCAAAAAGGGCCGATTTTGCACTTGGCGTCGCAAAGTTAATCATTTTTCACGGAAATACGAAGGATACGGAGGGTTGCGGACGTCACCCGGACGCTGTGGTCGATGCAGAAGGGGATGACCGCCAGCACGTGGTGCGGGTCCGCTGCGCTTTTGAGCAGCGGGATCATCGGTTTTTCATCGGCGGGGATGTGATGGTCCGTGAACCAGTCCTGCATTTTCTTCTTCCCGGGGGCGCCCAGCGGCCGGATCCAGTCGCCGGTCTCCCATCGGCCGAAAACGGGCTCGGTCCCTTCCGGAATCCCGGCCTTGCCTGCGTCCAGGATCAGCATGCCCTCCGGCTGTATGACTGGCAGCGACTCGTCCCAGGGCTCTTCAGTGACCGAAAGCTCTGCGCCCGGATGCACCCAGGATGCCCGGTCCGCGCCGGGCATGCCGGATTCTCCCTGGCCGGACATGCCGGATGCGTCATTCCCGGCCAGACCGGCAATCTCTTCTGCGAAGCGGCCCATGTCGCGGTTGAGCGTTTCCACGAAACTGGGGTTGATTTCCCGGAAAACGGGGAAAACCAGGTTTCGGAGTTTGTTCCGCTTGTAGTCGTTGGAGGCGTTGGAGCTGTCTTCTCGCCAGGGAATGCCGTGTTCCCGGACAAAGCCGCGGATTTCTTCCCGGGTCATGCCCAGGAGCGGCCGCAGCAGGGGGATGTCGGCGAATTCCGGGTCCGGGATGCAGCCTTCGGCCTTCATGCCCAGGATGCCCTTGAGGCCGGTTCCCCGCAGCAGGTTCAGCAGCAGGGTTTCGGCATTGTCGTTGGCGTTGTGGGCCACGGCCACGGCCTCATAGCCATGTTCCCGGCACAATTGCCCGAACCAGCGGTAACGGAGCCTTCGGGCGGCCATCTCAACGGAGATCCCTTCCGCGGCGGCCAAAGAAAGGGTGTCGAACTTCTTTACATGGCAGGTGACGCCATGTCCGGACGCCCAGGCGCGGACCAGGGCTTCATCACCGTCGCTTTCGCCGCTTCGGAGCGAGAAGTTGCAGTGTGCAATGGCGAAAGGCCCGCCTTGGAGACGGACCTTTTCGGCAAGACACATGGAGTCGATGCCTCCGCTGACGGCGACGAGCAGCATCGGCCTACCGTTTGTTGGTGATGGTGTAGGTGAAGCCGAACTCCAGGAATTCCTTGAACTGAACGCCTTTGGCGTCTACCTTTCCGTCCTTGTCGGCGTCCCGTACCAGCACGCGCGGATCGTAGATCAGGTTGGTGGAGACGGTGAGCGCGAAGAACTTGGCCATTTTCCAGAACACCTTGTTGTCCCAGGTGATGCGGGGCTCCACTTTAGGGGTGAGGTAGTTATAGAACATCGTCACCTGGGTGGTATAGGAGAAGGCGTCGTTGATGACCCAGGCGGCATCGGCCTTGATCTGGGCACCGAATTCCAGACGGTAGCTCTTGTACTGGTCCGTGGTGCCTTCCACGAGGTCCATGCCGTAGGTTTTCCGCAGCTCGGGGATGGTTACGAATACGCCGCCGCCGGAGATGGGGGCTACGTTGAGGGAGAACCAGGGAGCGGGCGTCCACAGCACACCGACACCCAGATTCAGGTAGGCGGGAGCAAAGAGGCCGGACTTGAGCGTACGGGCATCGAGCCAGTCCTGGACGGAGGGTTCCTCTCCCGACACGTTGGAAGGAGTGCCGTAGGCATAGTTGTTGTCGAACTGGGTCTTGAAATCCAGGCTGGCAGAATAGGCCAGATGCTTGACGGGGGTCTCATAGCCCCACTTGGATTCCAGGTAGATGCGGTCTTTGTTCTTCTGGAGGATGGGCTTGTCGGCCGAATAGAGGAAGCCGTAGTCCAGCTGGAGACGCGTGGTTCCCAGGAGTTTATCCTTGGAGAAAACGGCGGTGGCGTCGATGTTGCCGGCCAGCGACACGCTGTTGTAACCGCCGGCCACCCACTGGCTGAGGTAGGTCTGGCCGAAGTTGATGTTGGTGAGGAGGGTATTGGTCCAGTACTGGGGCTTCTCCACTTTCTCGGGCACGTCTTCCGCCGCGCTGAGGGCTGCTGCCGCGGCAGCCGCGGCATCCTGGGTATTCTGGGCCGATGCTGCCAGGGTTACGGACAGTACGGCGAGGGCTGTAATGATCTTCTTCATTTTTCTTCTTTTTAAATTCTTCGCTGTCGCTCAGAATGGCAAAGGGTTAATAGGAACGGGCGAAAAGCACTCTCTGGTGGGAAGGCTTGCCGGTGTAGACGCACTTGCCTTCTTCCATGCAGACGGCGCTGTCCACGGGGATGCAGCGGATGGTGGCCTTCGTCTCTTCCTGAATCTTGGCTTCCGTCTCGGCGGTGCCGTCCCAGTGGCAGAGGAGGAAACCGCCCTTCTCGATCTCAACCTTGAAATCTTCCCAGGTGTCCACCTTGCGGATGGAGGCATCGCGGAAGGCGAGCGCCTTGTTATAGATATTCTTCTGGATGTCGTCCAACAGGTCGATGATCCTGTCTTCCAGGCCTTCCAGGGGCTCGGAAATCTTCTCCAGGGTGTCGCGGCGGGCGACCTCCACGGTGCCGTTCTGCAGGTCTCTCGGACCCATGGCCAGCCGTACGGGCACGCCCTTGAGCTCCCATTCGGCGAACTTGAAACCGGGCCGTAGGGTGTCCCTGTCGTCCACTTCCACGGTATGTCCCTTGGCTTCGAGGGCTTTCTTGAGTTCGAACATCTTGTCCAGCACGGCATTCCGCTCTTCATCGCTCTTGTAGATGGGGACCATCACCACCTGGATGGGGGCGAGGGCCGGAGGAAGCACCAGGCCGTTGTCGTCTCCATGGGCCATGATCAGCGCGCCCATCAGCCGGGTGGATACGCCCCAGGAAGTGGCCCAGACATATTCTTCCTTGCCTTCTTTGTTGGTGAAGGTCACATTGAAACTCTTGGCGAAATTCTGGCCCAGGAAGTGGGACGTGCCCGCTTGCAGGGCTTTGCCGTCCTGCATCAGGGCCTCGATGGTCATGGTGTCGATGGCGCCGGCGAAACGCTCGCCGGGGCTCTTGTGGCCCACCACCACCGGCAGCGCCATGGTCTCACGGGCGAAACGGGCGTATACATCCACCATCTGCTGTTTGCGGGCTTCCGCCTCCTCGGCCGTGGCGTGGGCGGTATGGCCTTCCTGCCAGAGGAATTCGGCGGTTCGGAGGAACAGGCGGGTGCGCATTTCCCAGCGGACCACGTTGCACCACTGGTTGCACAGCACGGGCAGGTCTCTCCAGGAATGGATCCAGTTCTTGTAGGTGTCCCAGATGATGGTTTCCGAAGTGGGGCGGACGATGAGTTCCTCTTCCAGGCGGGCCGACGGATCCACGACGATGCCGCTGCCGTCGGGCGCGTTCATCAGGCGGTGGTGGGTGACCACGGCGCACTCCTTGGCGAAGCCGGCGACATGCTCCGCCTCACGGCTGAAGAACGATTTGGGAATGAACAGCGGGAAGTAGGCGTTCTTCACGCCGGTCTCCTTGAACATGCTGTCCAGGATATGCTGCATCTTTTCCCAGATGGCGTAGCCGTATGGCTTGATTACCATGCAGCCGCGGACTGCGGACTGCTCGGCCAGGTCGGCCTTTACCACCAGGTCGTTGTACCACTGGGAGTAATTCTCTGCCCTTATTGTTACTTCTTTTGCCATAATCTTATTGCTTTTTTTCTTTTTTGTGCTTATTATTGTCCTTTGAACACGGAAGCGGGTACATTTTTTGATATAGGTTCCGTGAACCGGAGATTCCGGCGCAAAGATACTTATTTTTATTGGATAAAAGGAGGTACTGAGATGAAAAAGAGATTTATGGCGTATGCATTTGCAGCCTTTGCCGCCTTGTCCTGCGGATCGGTGGCCGGGTTGCAGACCCAGACCTATGACGACGGTATCTACTCCCGCCCCCTGGCGGAAGAAACCCCGGTCGTATCCCAGGAGCAGGTGGACAACCTGCTGGCAGACACGCGCTCGTCCCAGGCGTACATCCTCAGCGGGGGTGATACCCTGGTCGTTCCTGCGGGCAAGAGCGTCCGCTTTTCCAAGGACAATACCGTTATTACAGTAAACGATACCCCGGAGTGGGCCTGGAACTATTCCCTGGCCTACAGCCCCTGGTATTTCAACGATTTCTACTACTATTATCCCTGGCACTACTATCGCAGCCCCTGGTATTACAGTTCCTGGAGCTATTATGATCCCTGGTATTATGATTATTGGTACGGTCCGTACCGCTATGGTTTCTACAGCCCCTGGTATTACAATTCCTGGAGCTTCTGGTACGACCCGTTCTACAGATGGGATCGCTACTATGGCTACTACGGCGGCTATTATGGCCCTTATTACGGAGCGTACATGGACGGCTATTACCACGGAATGTGGGGCGGCGGCCATCTGTGGGAGCCCAGCCGCGGCGCCCAGCTCGGTCACAGGGAAGGCAATTTCGCCATCCGGGGCGGTGCCGGCACCGGCCGCTCGGGCATGACCCGTTCTTCCAACGTGAGCCGTTCCTCTTCCGTCTCCAGAAACGGAAGCAGCACTTCACGCAGCAGCTCTGTCCGGACTTCTTCGGCCTCGAGGACTGCCTCCTCGTCCCGTTCTTCGTCCTTCAGCCGTTCTTCCTCCTCCGGCGTTTCTGCGGCCACCCGTACCGCAGGCACCCGCGCCACCGGCGCCTCCCGTTCTGTCGGCACTTCCCGCGCCGCTTCTTCTGGCACCCGTTCCGCAGGTTCGGTCAGCCGGTCTGCAGGCGCTTCCCGCAGCACGGCGGGCGGCTCCTACCGCAGTGCAGGCGGTTCCACCAACTATCGCAGCTCTTCCGCCTCCTCGTCGGCTTCCGGCCGTTCCACTTCTGGCAGCTATTCCGGCAGTGTGTCCCGCTCTTCCGGCAGTTCCTCCGGCGGAAGCGTGTCCCGTTCTTCCGGCGGCTATTCCGGCGGCGGCTATTCCGGTGGCAGCGTATCCCGCTCTTCCGGCAGCTCCTCCAGCGGCAGCGTGTCCCGTTCTTCCGGCGGCCGCAGATAACCTTACAAAGCAAAGAACATGAAAAAATACTTCACCATCCTTGTATTGGCTGCGGTCGGTACCACGGCCGCAGCACAGAACTGGGCAGACGCCTATCTGTTCTCTGAAAATGTATATGGAGGTACGGCGCGTACCGTGGGCATGGGCAATGCCGTGACCGCCATCGGCGGAGATCCCGGCACCCTCGTATTCAATCCTGCTGGGTCGGCCGTGGCCGCCTATTCCCAGCTTTCCATCACCCCTGGAGTCACATTCTCGGTAGCATCGGCCACAGGTACCGTGCTGAGCGGGGACACGCGTCCCATCGGTTTCGGAGACCAGTACCGGACGGGTTTCATGAAGGCGAAGCTCCCCAATGTCTCCTTTATTACCAGCTTCGATACTGGCAAACGGCGCGGGGTCAAACGCTATTCGTTCGGCTTTTCGTTCAATGCCACCAACAATTTCACGTCCCGGTTCAATGCCGCCGGCGTCAATTCGGACAATTCCTATGCGGCTTCGCTGGCCTCCTCGGCCGACGGATTCTCCGCTTCCGTCATGGGTGAGGAAGACTGGTTCTACTCCGGTGATCCCGCCCGGATGCCCGCCTGGGTAGACATGGTGGGTTATCGCAGCGGCATGATCGGCAGCGTGGACGGGATGGACGGCGCCTATATCGCGCTGACGGAAACCATGGACGAGAACGGCAACTTCCGCCTGGCGGCGCCTGTCTACCAGAAGTACGGCCGGCAGTCCAGCGGTTACAAGAGTGATTTCATCCTCAATTTCGCCGCCGACATATCCGATGTATTCTATGTGGGCGCCAACCTGGGCCTTGTGAACTTGAACTATAACCAGGTCCAGTACTGGCAGGAGAGCCCGGAAATAGAATCGGAATTTCCTACCATCGCCTATTCCGACGGCACCACGGCCACTTTCTCCTCCCTGCTCATGCAGCAGAATTACAGGGCCACCGGCTCCGGACTCTATGTGAAGGCGGGCGTACTCTGGCGTCCTACTTCCTCGCTCCGTGTGGCTGCCGCCGTCCAGACTCCGACCATCCTGCGCATTACGGAGCGTTACGGCTATAAGGGCCAGGCTACCCTCAAGGGAAAAGCCAGTCCTTCCGCCAGTTCTCCGGAAGACGAGTGGAGCTACCAGCTCCGCATGCCCTGGCGCCTGAATGCCGGTATCGCCTATTCCATCGGCAACGTGGCCGTACTCAGCGCCGATTACGAGATGGTGAACTTTGGCAGCAACCGTTTTGCCACCTACAGCTCCGGAGACGGCTCCTTCGTGGAGAATTCATTCTCCACTGTCAATGACGAAATCTCTCAGATGCTGGGCCTGTCCCACATGCTGAGGCTGGGAGCGGAGGTGAAACCCATCCCTTCCCTCGCCGTGCGGGCCGGTTACAATCTGGACACCAATCCGCAGACCGGGTTGTCCTCCCTTCTGAAGCACGCCTTCTCGCTGGGCCTCGGCTGGTCTTCCGCCGGTTCTTTCTATATGGATGCCGCCGTCCGTCTCCGGACCGTTCCGGCCGAGTATATCATCCCGTACTATTATTATTACGCCCCCTCGGCCGGCAGCTTCTATGACAAGTATGTCCGTGACGATGTCCTCACGCCGGAAATCGAAGTGAAGACCCTGTTCGCAGATGCCCTCCTCACCCTTGGCTGGCGGTTCTGACACCCCGTAAATCTGCCAATTTGTCAGTGGACAAGGACTGGCACGATGTTCGATAATTACTCAGGCGTCGCTCTTTTCGGAGCGGCGCCGGTTTATTTGTAAAAATTTAAAATTGTAAAAAGATATGGGTAAAATTATCGGAATCGACCTTGGAACCACGAATTCGTGCGTGGCTGTGATGGAAGGTAACCAGCCTACCGTCATCATTAACAACGAGGGGCAGCGCACCACCCCTTCCGTGGTAGCTTTCACGGACGGCGGCGAGCGCAAGATCGGCTCTCCGGCCAAGCGGCAGGCCATCACCAACCCCAACAACACCGTGTTCTCCATCAAGCGTTTCATGGGCGAGACCTATGACCAGGTGAACACCGAGGTGAACCGCGTTCCCTACAAAGTGATCCGCGGCGAGAACAACACCCCCCGTGTAGACATCAACGGAAAGCTTTATACCCCGCAGGAAATCTCCGCGATGATTCTCCAGAAGATGAAGAAGACCGCCGAAGAGTATCTGCGTCAGGAAGTGACCGAGGCGGTCATCACCGTTCCGGCCTATTTCTCCGACTCCCAGCGTCAGGCCACCAAGGAGGCCGGCCGCATCGCGGGCCTGGATGTGAAACGTATCATCAACGAGCCTACGGCAGCTGCCCTGGCTTATGGCCTTGACAAGAAAGACAAGGACATGAAGGTGGCTGTGTACGACCTCGGCGGCGGTACCTTCGATATCAGTATCCTCCAGCTGGGTGACGGCGTGTTCGAGGTGCTCTCCACCAACGGCGATACCCATCTGGGCGGCGACGACTTCGACCAGGTGATCATCGACTGGCTCGCCGGCGAGTTCGCCTCCGAGAACGGCGGCATCGACCTGAAGAAAGACCCGATGGCCCTGCAGCGTCTGAAGGAAGCCGCGGAAAAGGCGAAGATCGAACTTTCCAGCCAGACTTCCACGGAGATCAACCTTCCTTACATCATGCCGGTGGACGGCGTGCCCAAGCACCTTGCCAAGACCCTCACCCGTGCCAAATTCGAGCAGCTCTCCGACGCCCTCTTCCAGCGTTCCATCGCTCCTTGCCGTCAGGCTCTTGCCGATGCCCACATCAGCGCATCCGACATTGACGAGGTCCTCCTCGTGGGCGGCAGCACCCGAATCCCTTACGTGCAGGAGCTGGTGAAGAACTTCTTCGGAAAGGAACCCAACAAGAGCGTGAACCCGGACGAGGTGGTGGCCATCGGCGCTTCCATCCAGGGCGGTGTGCTTGCCGGTGACGTGAAGGACGTGCTTCTGCTCGATGTTACTCCGCTGAGCCTGGGTATCGAGACCCTCGGTGGCGTTATGACGAAGCTGATCGAGTCCAATACCACCATCCCTGCCAAGAAGAGCCAAATCTTCTCCACGGCGGCCGACAACCAGCCGGGTGTGGAAATCCGCGTGCTCCAGGGCGAGCGCCCCATGGCCAAGGACAACAAGCAGATCGGCATCTTCCATCTGGACGGCATCGCCCCCGCACCCCGCGGCGTGCCCCAGATCGAGGTCGTGTTCGATATCGACGTCAACGGTATCCTCAATGTGTCCGCAGTGGACAAGGCCACCGGCAAGGAACAGCACATCCGCATCGAGGCCTCTTCCGGCCTTTCCGACGCAGAGATCCAGCGCATGCGGGACGAGGCCAAGGCCAATGAAGCCGCCGACAAGGCAGAAAAGGAGCGCATCGACAAGATCAACAACGCCGACGCCCTCACCTTCCAGGCCGAGAAGTTCCTCAAGGAGAACGGCGACAAAGTTCCGGCCGATGTCAAGAGCGAGGTGGAGCAGAACTGCAACCTCCTGAAAGAAGCTGTAAAGGCCCAGAACCTCTCCGATATCGACCGCTACTCCGAGGCCCTGAACAAAGCCTTCGAGAAGATGTACCAGGCCGGCCAGCAGGCCGGCGGCCCTCAGGGCGGTCCTCAGGGGCCGTTCCAGGGTGGCCCTCAGGGTCCCTTCAATGGCGGCCCGCAGCCCGGTCCGCAGGACCAGGGCCCCGATGAGCAGTAACCATCGGCCTGGTTTACAGCAGAATCAACGCCAAGTCAATGAAGGAGCGCACTGCGGTTTCGTAGTGCGTTCCTTTTTTGTTCCTGTGGTAGGTTACCTGGTGCCAGGGCGCTTTCAGTCGCTGGAAGAGGGCGTCGGTGCAAGCGACGGGAACGATGTCATCCTCGGCCGAATGACGTAGAACCACTTCCACGGATGCCGGCAGGGGGTGAAGGGTCTCCGAAAGGAGGGACAGGGACTTCAAGGCCTCCTTCAAGCGTAGGATGTCCGGGCTTTGATGACCGTTGAAGAAATGGGGATGCATGTAAGAATGGATATCTGTGCCGTATTCCTGTGCCAGGTCCAGGGGGCTGTCCAGCCCCTGGGTGATGGTTTCATAGTCTTCCAGCACCCTTCCGCAAAACAGTTGGGACGGGTCCAGTCCGGTATCCAGCCAGCTGTTCAGGCTGCGGACCATGCCGGGAAAGAACAGATAGCTCATCTCCCCGCGCTGGAGAATCAGGTCTAAGGCAAGCGCCGGGTCATAGGCCCCGCTGCCCAGGCAGACGGCTTTCAGGCGGACGTCGCTTTCCGGGTTGTCGGCATAATGGTAGGCCAGGGCCAGGGAATTGGGCGCTCCCAAAGAATAACCGAAGAGGAAGGTCTTGCGGGGGAGTTTCCTGTCCAGATGCTCCTGGAGATACTCCTTGGCCGCTTCCCTGAGGTGGGCCGATACCAACGCGCTGTTCCCGCTCATCTGATAGGCGATGGGAAGGCTGTCCGTCGCACCGTAGCCGATATTGTCCGGAATCAGCGTCACATATCCCAGGACGGAGGCCAGCACCTCTGTTGTATATAGACGGGAAGTGCCGCAAAGGGATTTTTCGCGGTTGTAGGGGGACATCTCCACGGTTCCCCGCCAGGTGCCGTGTTCGGGATAGGAGACCAGACCGGAAGCAATGACCTCCCTTCCTTTGGGATCCACGGTGCGATAGGTGAGGGCTACGCAGTGAACTTCCCTTTTGATGAGCTTGAGGAGCCGGAAGGCAAAGACAAGGTCTTTTTTCTGGACATCCAGCCCGAATTCCAGGACGACCGAATCGATTTGCTGCTCCAGGGTAAGGGTCTGCTCCCGCAGGACGGAGACCAGCCTGCCCTGTCCGGAAGCCCGGATACAGAGCAGAAGCACAGCCGTGAGCAGGATAATCTTGGGACGCAGCATGTCTTATGCGTTAAAACAGTGCAAGTTAATAAGAAAAAACAAGCCTGTCAAGCACCGCTTGCCCACCTCGCTTTTTTTGATTACTTTTGTAATTCAAAAACAAATTATATGGGAAGAATCATACTTACGGGCGACCGCCCTACCGGGAAATTGCATCTGGGACATTATGTGGGAAGTCTGCGCAACCGCGTGCTGCTGCAGAACGAAGGCAATTATGACCGTATGTTCGTGTTCATTGCAGACGTACAGGCCCTTACGGACAATGCCGACAATCCGGAGAAGGTGCGCCAGAATATCATAGAGGTGGCCCTGGACTATCTGTCCTGCGGCCTGGATCCGGAGAAGGTGACGCTCTTTATCCAGAGCCAGATACCGGAACTGCACGAGATGACGCAGTTTTTCTCCAACCTGGTAACCGTGCAGCGCCTGCAGCGGAATCCAACCGTGAAGACGGAGATGGCCCTCCGCGGCTACAACGCAGAGACGGAAGACAACAATGTGCGGGGCCTTCCGGTGGGCTTTTTCACCTATCCCATCTCCCAGGCGGCCGATATCTGCTTCTGCAAGGCCACCACGGTGCCCGTAGGGGAAGACCAGGAACCCATGATCGAGCAGTGCCGTGAAATTGTCCGCAGTTTCAACGGCACCTATAAGTGCGACGTGCTGGTGGAACCGGAAATCCTCCTGCCCTCCAACCTGGCCTGCCGCCGCCTTCCCGGAACGGACGGAAAAGCCAAGATGTCCAAGTCTCTGGGCAACTGCATCTATCTCTCCGATCCCCAGAAGGAAATGGAGCAGAAAGTGAAAGGAATGTTCACCGATCCCGGCCACCTGAGGGTGGAAGACCCCGGCAAGGTGGAAGGCAACACCGTCTTCACCTACCTGGACGCTTTCTGCGAGGCCGATGATTTCGCCAAGTTCTGGCCGGACTATAACAACCTGGAAGAACTCAAGGACCATTACCGCCGCGGCGGTCTGGGCGACATGAAATGCAAGAAATTCCTGATCAACGTGCTCAACGACAGGCTGGATCCCATCCGTGCCCGCCGCCATGCCTACGAACAGGATATCCCCGAGGTGTACAACATCCTCAAAAAGGGTTCGGAAGCCGCCCGTGAAGTGGCCGCCCAGACCCTCCACGAAATGAAGGATGCCATGCAGATCAATTACTTCGACGATGCCGCCCTCATCGCGGAGCAGGCGGCGAAATATAAAGTATGAGTACATGTAAACGAAATTTCCCCGTGCAGGGGATGGGGTGCGCTGCGTGCGTAGCGCGTGTGGAGAGCGCCCTGAAAAATGCCAGAGGCGTGCAGAAAGCCAGCGTAAGCCTGGCTTCCAACAGCGCCCTGGTGGAGTTTGACGCTGCCCAGACCAGCCCCGGAGAACTCCGGAAGGCCGTGCAGGATGCCGGCTACGACATGCTGGTGGACGGGACGGAAGACGAAGCCGACTCGGAAGCGGAGGCTGCCCGGGAACAGGCGTATCAATCCCTGCGCAAAGACACGTTCATCGCCATCGGCCTGGCGGGCCTGGTGATGGTCATCGGCATGGGGTTCAAGGATTTCCCTTTCAAGGGGTATCTTCTCTGGGCCCTGGCCACCCCGGTGGTCTTCTGGTGCGGCCGGCGCTTCTTCAAGGCCGGGTTTTCCGCCGTCAGGCACGGAAGTGCCAACATGGACACGCTGGTGGCCCTCTCCGTAAGCATTTCCTACCTTTTCAGCGTTTTCAACCTCCTGTTCCCGCAGGTCTGGACCTCGCGGGGACTGGAACCGCACCTGTATTTTGAATCGTCCACGATGATTGTGGCCTTCATCCTGGTGGGAAGGCTGCTGGAAGAACGGGCCAAGCACAGTACGACGGCCGCCATCCGGGGGCTCATGGGCCTGCAGCCCCGGACTGTCACCCTGAGGACGATGGTGACCGAAAACGGTGTTCCGTGCGCCGTGGAGACGGAAATCCCCATCTCGGACATCCGGCCCGGCGACGTGGTGGTGGTCAAGCCCGGAGAGAAGGTGGCCGTAGACGGCGTGGTCTCCACAGGCCAGTCCTATGTGGACGAGAGCATGCTCACCGGCGAGCCGGTCCCTGTGCTCAAGCAGCAGGGAGAACGGGTCTATGCCGGCACGCTCAATCAGAAGGGCACGTTCAATGTTACCACGGAGAAGGCGGGGGGAGACACCCTTCTGTCGGCCATTATCCGGATGGTCCGCGACGCCCAGGGTTCAAAGGCCCCCATCCAGCATCTGGTAGACAAGATCGCCGCCGTATTCGTTCCCGTGATTATCGGCATAGCCGTCCTTACCCTCCTTGCGTGGATTTTCCTGGCTCCGGAGGACGGCGTCACGCTGGGGCTCCTGTCCATGGTGGCCGTGCTGGTGATCGCCTGCCCTTGTTCGCTGGGCCTGGCCACGCCTACCGCCATCATCGCAGGCATCGGCAACGGCGCCTCACAGGGCATCCTCATCAAGGATGCCGAGAGCCTGCAGACGGCGGGAAAGGTGAAAGCCGTCGTGCTGGACAAGACCGGCACCCTTACGGAAGGCCATCCCACCGTGGTGGAATCGGCCTGGGACCCGTCCCTTTCAGTGGAGGACGGCCCTTCCGCGCTGCGGGACGTGCTGTTTTCGCTGGAGAAGAAGTCGGACCATCCGCTGGCGGAGGCTGTGTGCGAATCGCTGCGCGGCTGCGGTCTCCTGCCCGTGAAGGACTTTGAAACCGTGCTGGGAAAGGGAATCAGCGGCGTGGTAAGCGGCGAGAAGTACTATGTTGGCAATCTGGACCTCCTGGAAGAGGTGCTTCCGGGCGGGATTCCCGCGGAGACCTCGCCCCTGGTTTCTGACAGCATCCGCACCTGGATGGATGCCGGCTATACGGTGACGCTCCTGTTTGACCGGGTGAAAGTCTATGCCGTCCTGGCCCTGGCCGACGACCTCCGCGACAGCGCCGTGCAGGCGGTGCGGGTGCTGCAGGACGAGGGCGTGGAGGTGCACATGCTCACCGGCGACAACGAGGCATCGGCCCGGAGAACCGCCCGTGAAACCGGCATCCGTTATGTCCATGCCCATGTGCTTCCGCAGGAAAAAGCCCGCTACGTGGCCGATCTGCAGGCTTCCGGCAAGAAAGTGGCCATGGTAGGCGATGGAATCAACGACAGCGCCGCCCTGGCCCGGGCCGATCTGGGAATCGCCATGGGCGGAGGGTCCGATATCGCCATCAACACCGCACAGGTCACCATCGTTTCCCAGGACCTCGGAAAGATCCGGCAACTGATCCTGCTGTCGCGCCGGACCGTGCGCGTGATCCGGGAGAACCTCTTCTGGGCTTTTTTCTACAATCTGGCGGCGGTGCCGCTGGCTGCCGGGGTGCTTTATCCCTTCACAGGCTGGCTCCTGAGCCCCATGATAGCGGCTGCCTGCATGGCGCTGAGCAGCATCTGTGTGGTCACCAATTCATTGAGACTCCGTAAATAACGATATATGAAACGATTCCTCGCTTTCTTTGCACTGGCGGCCGCAACGGCCGTCAGCGCCTTGGCGCAAAGTGCCGATGAGGCCCGCCTGCTCCGGTTCCCTGCCACCAACGGCCGGGACATCGTGTTCTCCTATGCCGGTGACCTGTGGACGGTACCTGTCACGGGCGGCGAAGCCCGCCGCCTCACCTCCCACATCGGCTATGAAATGTTCGCCCGCTATTCTCCGGACGGCAACACCATTGCCTTCACCGGCGAGTACGACGGCAACCGCGAAGTGTACCGGATTCCTGCCGCCGGCGGCGAGCCGGTGCGTCTGACCTACACCTCCACCAATTCCAGGGACGACCTGGGCGACCGCATGGGCCCCAACAACATCGTCATTACCTGGAGTCCGGACGGCAAGAGCATCCTCTACCGCAACCGGATCGGGGACGGCTTCCCGGGCAAACTGTGGACCGTCTCTCCGGACGGCGGCATGCCGCAGGAAATCCCTCTCCCCGAAGGCGGCTTCAGCAGCTGGAGTCCGGACGGGAAAAAACTGGCCTATAACCGCGTGATGCGCGAGTTCCGCACCTGGAAATACTACAGGGGCGGTATGGCCGATGACATCTGGATCTGGGACCCGAAGGCCGGCAAGGTGGAGAACATCACCTCCAACGTTGCCCAGGACATTTTCCCCATGTGGATCGGTGATGAAATCTTCTTCGCATCGGACCGCGACATGATCATGAACCTGTTCTGCTACAACACCAAGACCCGCCAGACCACCAAGGTGACGACTTTCGACAAATACGACGTGAAGTTCCCCAGCACCGACGGCAAGACCATCGTCTTTGAAAACGGCGGTTTCATCTATCGGTTCGATCCTGTCACCCGGCAGAGCGTACAGGTCCCCGTCCGCCTGGCTTCCGATGCCGTTTACGCCCGCACGGAACGTCGCAAGGTGGGTTCCCGCCCCACTGCTCTTTCCCTGGCCCCGGACGGCAGCCGTGCCGTCGTCAGTGCCCGGGGTGAGATTTTCGACGTGCCGGTCGGGAACGGGGTGACCCGCAATCTCAGCCGCACGGCCGGATCCAACGACCGCGGCGCCTCCTGGAGCCCGGACGGGAAGTGGATTGCCTGGATCGGCGACGCCACCGGTGAGACGGAAGTCTATCTGTACGAAGTGGCGAAGGGCGGAGACCCAGCCCAGCTCACCCGGAGCAGCGACACCTACATCCGCTCGCTCCAGTGGAGCCCGGACAGCAGGCACATCCTCTACACCGACCGGAAGAACCGTCTGGTGGAGGTGGCTGTTCCCGGCGGCAGCTCCCGCGTGGTGATGACCAATCCTGAGGCTGAATTCCGCGGGGTGAACTATTCTCCCGACAGCCAGTGGCTTACTTATACCCGTCCCGCCAGGAACGAGATGAACATCGTTTATCTGTACAACCTTTCCACCGGAAAGGAGTACCCGGTGACCGAACGCTGGTACAACTCCGCCTCGCCGGTTTTCAGCGAGGACGGCAAATACCTGATCTTCCGCTCCGACCGTGACCTGAATCCCCAGTACAGCAATATCGAGTGGAATTTTACCATGGGCAATATGGGTGCCATCTACATGGCCATGCTCGCCGCCGGTACGCCTTCTCCGCTCATGGCCAGGGACCCGGAGGTCAAGGTCGGGGAACCGGCTGAAGAAGCCGCTCCCGCGGGCAGGAAAGCTTCGGAGGGCAAGAAAGCCCCTGCTCCCAAGAAGGAGGAACCTGCCAAGGCCGATGTAAAGATCGACCCGGACGGAATCCTGGACCGCATCGTGAAACTCCCGATTTCCGGCAGCTCCTACGGATTCTTCTCCGACAGCAAGAAGCTTTGGTATAGCGGAGGCCGCGGGACCCGCGTGTTCGACTTCGCCACCCAGAAAGATGAAGAGTGCACCGAAGGCCGCGTGTCGTATCGTTTCGGCGACAAGAAGGCCCTGGTTTCCCGTGCCGGCAAGACGCAGGCGGTGGCCTTGGGCGCCAAGATGGGGCCCGGCGAGGATGTGACCACCTCCGACATGGTGGCCGTCATCGACTATCCCGAGGAGTGGGCCCAGATCTTCGACGAGGTCTGGCGTGCTTTCCGCGACGGCTACTACCTGGAGAACATGCACGGCCGTGACTGGAAAGCCATCAAGGAAAAGTATTCCGTGCTGCTGCCGTACGTGCGCACCAGGCTGGACCTGAACTATGTCATCGGCGAAATGATCTCCGAACTGGCCAGCGGGCATGCTTATGTCACCGCCGGTGAGTATCCCAGGCCGGAGCGTATCCCGATGGGCCTCCTGGGCGCCGAGCTGTCCCGCGACAAGAGCGGCTACTTCAAGATCGACCGGATCCTGCAGGGTGCCACTTACCGTGAGGAACTCCGTTCTCCGCTGCAGGAACCCGGACTGGGCGTGAAGGCCGGGCAGTACATCACCGCCATCGACGGTGTCTCCACCAAGACCGTTTCCAACATCTATCAGCTGCTGGTGGGCAAGGCCGATGTCCTGACGGAAATCACCGTGTCCGACAAGGCGGCCGAAGGCGGCAGGAAGGTCGTCGTGAAACCCATTGCCGACGAGTATCCCCTCTACCATTACGAGTGGGTGCAGAACAATATCAAGACCGTGGAAGAGAAGTCCGGCGGCAAGGTGGGCTACATCTATATCCCCGACATGGGCCCGGAAGGACTCAGCGAATTCGCCCGCTACTATTATCCTCAGCTGGACAAGGAAGCCCTTATCATCGACGACCGTGCCAACGGCGGCGGCAACATTTCGCCGATGGTAATCGAGCGTCTGAAGAGGGAAGTGTACCGCATGACCATGAGCCGTACGTCCACCATGACCGGGACTGTCCCCGAAGGAACGCATACCGGGCCGAAGGTGCTCCTGATCGACAAGTATTCCGCTTCTGACGGCGACCTGTTCCCCTGGAGCTTCAAGGCCAACAAGCTGGGCACCGTGATCGGCACCCGCACCTGGGGCGGTATCGTGGGCATCAGCGGATCCCTGCCTTATCTGGACGGCACCGACGTGCGTGTTCCTTTCTTCACCAACTACGACCGCGAAACCGGTCAATGGATCGTGGAGAACCATGGCGTCGACCCGGACATCCTTATCGACAACGACCCTGTGAAGGAATTCGCCGGGGAAGACCAGCAGCTGCTGAAGGCTATCGAAGTGGCCCTTGAACAGATCAAGGACCGGAAGCCGCTCCCGGGCGTTCCCGCCCCGCGCACCTTCAAAGACCTGGGACTGCCGGAAATTGACTAGGATTTTTTATCCCGATGTTCAAAAATTTTACTGAACATCGGGATTTCTTTTTCCTTTGCGGGAAAAATGATAACTTCGTAACCGTTAACCGCAAGCCACTTACTAAACCCAATTAATAATGAAACGAATCCTTACTGTTCTGGCCGCTACCCTGGCCATCGCCGGTACCCTGCAGGCGCAGGAACTGGCCAACTTCTCCTTTGGCAGAGGCGCAAGACCCGTCGTCTCCCCTGAAATCCAGAACGACAGCGTCACCTTCCGTCTGAAGGCCGATTATGCCACTGTTGTCAAGCTCAGCGGCTCCTGGATGCCCAACCCTTACGGCGGTACCATCGACATGGTACGTGGCGAGAACAATGTGTGGGAAGTGAAGATTCCTCTCCCCGAGCCGGAAATCTACACCTATAATTTTGTAGTGGACGGCGTGGCCGTGAACGACCCTCAGAATGTTCTTGTCCAGCGTGACGGCACCCGTTACCTGCCTATGCTCCTGGTCCCCGGCGCACGTACCGAGAACTACGGCGAGGCCACCAAGCACGGCACCGTGAGCCATCCCTGGTATGACAGCAAGATCCTGGGCATGTCCCGCCGTCTGACTGTCTATACTCCTTACGGCTATGAGGCCAATCCCAAGAAGAAATATCCGGTGCTCTATCTGCTCCACGGCGCAGGTGGTGACGAGGAAGCCTGGACCTCCATGGGCCGTGCCGCCCAAATCCTGGACAACCTCATCGAGAAGGGCCTGGCAGAGCCGATGATTGTGGTCATGCCCAACGGCAATGGCAACCAGCAGGCCGCCCGTACCCTCAACATCCCCGAGAAGCCCATGCAGTGGGACCGCAACGCCATGCAGAACATGAGCGAGGCTGAGCGCACCCGCGCCATGAACGGTTATGTGATGAGCCTCTGCGAGGAGATCGTCCCGTTCATCGAGAAGAATTTCCGCGCCATTGCCAAGCCCGAATCCCGCGCTATCGCCGGTCTGTCCATGGGTGGCGGCCACACCATCTCCGCTTCCATCCTGTATCCGCAGATGTTCGACTATATCTGCCCGCTCTCTGCAGCCGGCAGCGCCACTCCCGAGCAGATCGCTAACCTGAAGAAGGCCGGTGTGAAGCTTTACTTCCTTGCCTGCGGCAACGCCGACTTCCTGTTCCAGGGCTCCCAGACACTGGATAAGACCCTTACCGAGCAGGGCCTCCAGCACGAGTATTTCGTGTCCGAGGGTGGTCACACCTGGGCCAACTGGCGTCTCTACCTGAACACCTTCGCTCCGAAGCTCTTCAAGTAGTCTTATGAGAAAATCTCTAACCTTTATGGCGGCCCTGCTCATGGCAGTGGCCGCCTTTGGCCAACAGGCCCTGGGCCCCGGAACCGGCATCGTTTCGCCGGAAATCAACCCGGACCATACCGTTACTTTCCGTTATTTCGCTCCCAAGGCCATCACGGTCCAGCTCACAGGCGATTTTCTGCCCACAAGGCCGGTAGAGGTGGAGATGGGCGGCCAGAAGCTGGTTTATGACGCCCCTGGCGTAGTGGACATGAAAGAAGGCCGTGACGGAGTCTGGACCTATACCAGCGCTCCGCTTGCAGGCGAACTCTACTCCTACAATTTCGTAGTGGACGGCGTCCGGGCTTCCGACCCTTCCAACATCTACCAGAACCGTGATGTGGCCACCTGGACCAACATCTTCACCATAAGTGCAGAAAAAGGTGACAAGGGCTGGTACTACGAGGTGCACGACGTTCCGCACGGCTCTGTGTCCCATGTCTGGTACGACAGCCCCACCCTGGGTGCCCGGCGCCGTCTTACGGTGTATACGCCTGCCGGTTACGAGAGCTCCAAGGCCAAGTATCCCGTGCTATATCTGCTGCACGGTTCCGGCGGTGACGAGGATGCCTGGAGCGACCTCGGCCGTACCGCACAGGTACTGGACAACCTCATCGCGGAAGGCAAGGCCAGGCCGATGATCGTGGTCATGCCCAACGGCGTATATTTCAACCAGGCTGCCCCGGGTGCCGCAGTGAACATGTTCCAGCCCACCCTCACCAACAGCCGTTCCCAGTCTACCATCGAAATCGAGAACAGTTTCCCGGACGTGATGAACTTCATCGAGAAGACATACCGGGTGGCCAAGGGCTTTGAGAACACGGCTGTGGCCGGCCTGTCCATGGGCGGACGCCAGTCGGCCATGCTCTCCATGCACTATCCCAAAAAGTTCGGATATGTGGGCCTGTTCTCCGGCGTAGCCGTTCCGGAAGGCAATGAAGCCGCCCTGGATGCGGTTTTTGCCGCCAAGCCCAAGCTTTACTGGGTTGGTTGCGGCAAGGCCGACGGCGTGATGGTAAACACCCGCAAACTTGTCGACTATTGCAACCAGAAAGGCTACCCGGTCACGTTCTTCGAGTCCGAAGGCGGCCACATCTGGCGCAACTGGCGCATCTATCTCACTACTTTTGCCCAGCAGCTTTTCAAGTAGTGGAGGAGAAATAACTGATTAGTAGTAATTTAGCTATAGTCCCTGTGTGTCGGCCGACACACAGGGACTATAGCTAAATGGTTGTATATCTGGATGATAGCCTCCACCGTTTAGCGGAAGAGGGTAGGGGCGAGGGTCTGGAGATCGGCCCGCCAGGTAGTCCAGCTGTGGCCGGCCTGGGCGTTCTCCATGTATTCGTAGCGGAGACCGTCCTTGTCCAGCTGGGCGCGGGTGTTCTGGCAGTTCTTGTAGGCGATGTCCGTTTCGCCGCCCTGGGTGAACACCATCTTCTTGAAGTTCTTGTTCATCTTGGCGACATTCTCCTTTACCTTGAGGCGGGCCGATTCCGCCGCAGGATCCTGTCCGGGCTGGAAAGAGGAGCTGAGAACCCATACATAGGCGAAATCGTCCGGATGGGAGAAGGCGACCTCCATGGTTTCCATGCCGCCCATGGACAGACCTGCCATGGCACGGTGATCGCGGTCCGTGAGTACGTTATAGTTGGCCTCGATGAACGGGATGATGGAAGAATACATGTCCTCGGCGAACGGGGGAACTTCGTTCTGTACGGGGATGGTGCCGTTGGGCATCACGACGATCATGGGCACCATCTTGCCTTCGGCCAGCAGGTTGTCCAGGATCCAGCCGGCAGCGCCCACGCCGGGCCAGGAGGCGTCATTGTCACCACCGCCGTGGATCAGGTAGAGGACGGGCAGTTTCTGGGCCGATTTCTCATATCCGGCGGGAGTCCAGACATGGAGGCGGCGCATCTCTTTCAGGTTTTTTGAATAGTAATAACGCTGGGCCACGGCGCCATGGGGAACATCCTTGATATAGCCGGCACCCTTGGTGAGCAGGGAGGACTGCTCGGCCGAGAGGGGAGCCTTCGGATCCTGCGCCCGTACGCCGTCGACAATGAAATTATAGCGGAATACGCCGTCGTCCAGGCCGTCGCAAACACCTTTCCATACGCCGTTATCGGCCTTGGTAAAGGTGACGGGCTTGCCCCAGGGAAGGTCGCCGGAGACGGAAACCGAAGAAGCCTGGGGAGCGTAAATCTGGAACAGGACAGCGCCGTTCGGAAGCACGCGGGTGCTATGGAGGGTGTCGTTGGGAGTTGGCTGGCGCATCCAGCCTTGGGCCGATGCGGCCATGGTGCAGCCTAGAAGGGCCAGGAGAATGAGAGTGCGTTTCATGGTTTATAGTTGTTTACTGCAAAGATAGTCACTTTGAGCGGGAAAAGTTAGTACAATTGTTCATTCTTTTATCTGAATTGTCCGGCTTGTCCTGCCTGCGGGGAAACTTTTATTATATTTGTGCAGAAACTAACAACTTCATCATAACCGTATGTTTAAAAAATTGATTTTCATGGCAGGTGCGGCTCTTGTGCTGGCCTCCTGCTCCGGTCCCAAGTCTGCCCAGGACCGGCTTACCGTCAATGACAAGAAGATTGACGCCATCATCGCCCAGATGACCCTGGAAGAGAAAGTGGAGATGCTCCACAGCAAAACCAACATGTCCTCCGCAGGCGTAGAGCGCCTGGGCATCGCTGACATGCACTATGCCGACGGCCCCTTCGGCATCCGTGAAGAAGGAGTCCCCAACGGCTTCCAGAGTGCAGGATGGAAACTGGACTCCGCCACCTATTTCCCTACCGGAAGCGCCCTTGCAGCCACCTGGAGTGAGGAACTCGCCTACAAGTATGGCTCCGGCATGGGTAAGGAAGCCCGCCTCCGCGGCAAGGACGTGATCCTTGGACCGGCCGTGAACATCCAGCGTCTGCCTGTCGGCGGCCGTACCTATGAGTACCTGAGCGAAGACCCCATCCTGAGCGCGGCGCTGGCCCTCGGTTACACCGAAGGTGTCCAGGACCAGGGCACGGCCGTGTGCATCAAGCACTTCGCCGTGAACAACCAGGAGACCAACCGCGGCAGCGTAGACGCCCAGGTCGATGAGCGCACCCTCCGCGAGATCTATCTCAAGCCGTTCGAGCGTGCCATTGTTGAAGGCGGCGCCATGAGCGTGATGCCTGCCTACAATAAGGTGAACGGCGACTACTGCTCCGAAAACGAGCATCTGCTGAACGAGATCCTCCGCGGTGAGTGGGGCTTCAAGGGCTTCACCGTGAGCGACTGGGGCGGTACCCACAGCACCATGGGCGCCATGCTGCACGGCCTCAACGTGCAGATGACCGGCAGCAATTACCTCGGCCAGCCCGTGATTGATTCCGTCAAGACCGGCGCCCTCACCGAGGCCCAGGTCGATGAGAAAGTCCGCCAGATCCTCCGTGTCCGCTATGCCATCGAGGCCATTCCGGACGATGTGGCCAACACCAAGATGACTTCCCAGCCCGAATGCCAGGACATCGCCCTGCAGGTGGCCGAGAAATCTATCGTCCTGCTCAAGAACGAAGGTGTCCTTCCGCTCAACCAGGCTGTGAAGAAGATTGCCGTCATCGGCCAGAATGCCGTACTCAAGACCCAGAGCGGCGGTATGGGCGCCGGTGTCAAGGCTCTCTACGAGGTGACGCCGCTGGAAGGCATCCGCAAGCGTGCCGGCAGTGACGTGGAAGTTACCTACGCTCCCGGTTACAAGAATTTCCCGGGCCGTCGCTGGGGACCTGCCGCAGCCACGCCCAACCCGCTGGAGGCTTCCGCCATCAATGAACCGGCCGATCCCGCCCTTGTGGCAGAGGCTGTCGCCCTGGCCCGTGAGGCCGATGTGGTCATCTTCTTCGGCGGTACGAACAAGAGCATCGAGACGGAAGGCAGCGACCGTGCCAACATCGACCTGCCCACCGGTCAGAATGAGGTTGTGAAGGCTCTCTACGAAGCCAACCCCAACCTGGTGACCGTGCTTATCTCCGGCGGTCCCACCGATCTGCGTCAGCTGGAACCGGTATCTCCGGCCATCGTCCAGGGCTGGTGGAACGGTACCGAAGGCGGCACTGCGCTGGCCAAGGTCCTGTTCGGCGACATCGCCCCGTCCGGCAAGCTTCCTTTCACCTTCCCGGCCAAACTGGAAGACTCTCCCGCCTTCGCCATGGGCAACTTCCCTGACAAGACTTCCGGCGGCGACCTGTTCTCCCTGATGTATCGCCAGGATGTGCTCCAGATGAGCCCGGCCGAGCGCCAGAAATTCCTGGATTCCCTGCCCAAGCCGGTTTCCAAGTACACCGAAGGCTCCCTGGTGGGCTACCGCTGGTTCGACACCAAGAACGTGAAGCCGATGTATGCTTTCGGTCACGGCCTCTCCTATGTCGATTTCGAATACGGCGCCCTTAACGCCTCCGCAGGCAAGAAGGCTGTCAAGGTTACCTTCGACCTCACCAACAAGGGCCAGATGGATGCCGACGAGGTGGTCCAGCTCTATGTCCGCCGCGTGGATGCCAAGGTGGAATGGCCTTCCAAGGAACTGAAAGCCTTCCAGCGCGTGAGCCTCAAGGCCGGTGAGACCAAGACGGTCTCCCTTGAGATCCCCATGGACGACCTCCGCTACTGGAACGTGGACACCAATGCCTGGGATCTGGAGCACGGCAAGCTGGAACTTCTGTTGGGTGCCGCTTCCGACGACATCCGCCAGAAAGCCGGTGTTACCATCTGATTCATCGGGTATGAAACAATTGTTCAACTATGTCGCGTTGGCCTGTATCCTTGTGATGCAGGCCTGCGCTTCTTCCGGCCCTGCCCAGGTAGCGGAGGTGACTGCGCTGCTGTCCGTCGGTGATTCCGGCATGCTTGTCGACGGCTTTGAGATCACCGTAACCAACCCTTCTTCTCTGCGGGGCCTGAAGGCTGCCGATTTCGACCTGATGAACAATGCCCCCCAGGGGTTCGTCGATCCCTCTACCGGACAGGATCCCGCCGGTTACACCGACGATGGAATCTCCATAGTCCGGAAGAAGAACGTGCTCACCATCTCCTGCAAGCCTTTTTCATGGGACGGTAAGATGGGTGAAGGTTTCCGCCGCATTCCGTGGGAACTCCGCTGTGTTGCGGATACCTGCCTGAATGTTACCCCGGACAAGGTGACCGGGCGCAAGACCGCGGTGCTGGACGACTGTATCACAGGCAGTTTCACCTATGCCGGCCTCACCCGGGAATACATGCTCCATCTTCCCAAGGACAAGGACGGAAAGGTGATACCGAACGTACCGCTGCTGGTATGGCAGATCGGCGGGGGAGAGTACGACAAGGACCTGATGACGGTGGCTACGGCCAACCGCTGCCTGGTCTCCCTTCCTGAGGAAGGAGTGCCCTGCGCCACCCTGGTGTTTGCCATCGCCAATCCCAATTATTACTACAGCGCCTCCCTGTATCCCGACAGAATTGAGCTGATTGACCGGAACAATGCGCTTCAGATGGCTTTTATCGACCAGCTGATCGCGGAAAGGAAGGTGGACGGTTCCCGGCTTTTCTGCGCCGGCGCCTCCAGCGGCGGCGGCTGCACCATCCGTTTCATGATGCAGTTCCCGGACCGGTTCAAGGCGGCCATCCCTTGTTGTTCCATGGATCCCGTGGTGCCGATCCATCAGGTGGAGGAAAAGTATGAAGGACAGTATGCCGATGACATCGAAAAGGCCTGGAAGAGCCCCGTGGTCTATAAATGGAACGGCTCGGACATGGTTTTGTCGGAGATGGACGTCGATTCTTTCGTGAAACTGCCGATGTTCTTTGTGCACGCCCAGTCCGACAGGACCTGCAAGGTGGCCAGTTCTTACGCTTACATGGAGGCCCGCAGCCGCCTGGGTGCGAAGGACGACCTTCTCCGCATCTATTCCGATGAAGAAATGCTCTCTTACGGCCTCCCCGTATGGATTGCCCACTTCTCCTGGGTCCCTCTGCTGGACGATTATTCGGAGGGTTCTCCCATGGACTGGATGGTGAAAATGATGTAGGTTTTCCCGGAATAATCAAAAGGAAGGCCCGCAGTCCTCATCAGAGACCGCGGGCCATTTTCGTCTTTGTCCGGGAGTGTATTATTTGAACAGCAGACGGGCGAAGGTGTTCAGGTACAGGCGCCAGTTGGCCCAGGTATGACCACCTTCTGAAGCGAAGAGCGTATGCTCCATGCCGTTGCGGGTGAGCGCCTTGTCCAGCACTTCGGTACCGGCCCAGGTGAAGTCGGAGGTTCCGCAGCCTACCCAGTAAAGCTTGTAGCCGGCTTTCTTGATGCCCTGCAGGTCGGCGTCCAGATGGTCGCTTTCGCGGATACCGCAGCTCAGGGGGCAGATATAGTCAAATACGCCGGGATAGAGGATGGTGGCCGATGTGGTATGGCCGCCGCCCATGGAAAGGCCTGCGATGGCACGGCCGGAAGATTTGGCGATGGTGCGGTACTCCTTGTCGATGAACGGGATGATCTCCTTCACAAGGGAGTTGACGTAGGCGTTGGCCCACTTGGGATCGTTGCGGTCGATGTTGATGGTTTCCAGGCCCAGGACACCGGCGGCGCGCTGGTTGGGGTTGCCGTTGGGCATGACCACGATCATCGGCTTGGCGAGGCCTTTCTCAATCAGGTTGTCCAGGATCTGGGCGGCACGGCCCATGGAGGTCCAGGCTTCCTCGTCTCCGCCGCCGCCATGCAGCAGGTAGAGTACGGGGTATTTGGCCTTGGGGTTCTTCTCATAGCCGTACGGGGTGTACACCGTCATACGGCGGGAGATGCCCAGGAAGGGGCTGTCGTACCAGCGGTAGGTTACGGAACCGTGCTGGGTGGCCTCGTAATAGTTCTCGCTGCGTTCGCCGGGAACGAACAGCATGTTCAGGTAGCGGGTGCCGTCGCGCTGTACCTTGTCGTTGAGCGGGTCGTTCACGGACACGCCGTCCACGATGAAGTTATAGGTGTAGATTTCCGGTTCCGGAGCGTCGATGGATACTTCCCATACGCCGCCTTCCCCCTTGGCCATGTCGATGGTGTCGGTGAAAGGATTGGCCATCCAGTTGCCGGAGAGCTGGACGCGGGTGGCGTAGTTGGCGTTGAGGCGGAAGGTTACCTTCCCGTCTTTCAGTTCAGGCGAGACAATCTGCGGTCCGCGGCCGCCCATGGCAAAGTTGGTGAGTTCCTGGCCGGAGGCCGAGCCCAGCGTCAGGAGCGCCAGGGCCAAAAAGGTTACAATTCGTTTCATAAACAGTGTTTTGGTTTTTACAAAGATACTATTTTTTTTGAAAAAAAGGGCCTGCCCGGTTTGGGCAGGCCCGGAAAGGTTAGGTCAAGTATGTTCTACTAGTCCCAGACGGCTTCGGTGATGGTCTTGAAGTCGGAGGAAATCTTGTAGGTCTTGGAGAAGTTGTAGTAGCTGTTTCCGTTGAACCCGTTGCCGCCGGCCTGGGCGGCGATGCGCACGTAGCGGTCCTGGGTGTACTTGAACAGTTCCTTGTTCGCATCGGACTGGGTGTCGATTTCCAGGGTGATGGTCTGGCCGGGCTGGGCGGCGGGAACCACCATGTCACCCCAGGCGAAACCGGACTTCTTGGCACCCGGATCGTCCTTGGCCAGGTTGAAGTAGTTGCACCCTACGAACAGCTGCGTATTGGCGCACAGGGCTACGTTGATGATGGAGTTGGCGCGGTTGGCGTCGCCCAGTTCAACGGCGAAGGTGGCCACGATCTTCTTGGTAGCTTCGTTGTAGGAGATCTGCGGGTTCACGATGCGGCAGAACGGCACCACGGTGAAATCCACTGTATTGGCGCCCTGCTTGAGGGTGAAGTCCGGACGCTCGGGTTCGTAGCAGGGAAGATTCTTCATGGAAACCACGTAGTCGGCGGCGAAAACCAGATTGTTGGTGTATTTGCCGTCGAAGCGGATCAGCCAGTTCTGGTCTTCTTCGGCCGGAGTGCCGTCATTTTTCTTCCAGCCCTGCTCCACCACGACCATCGTGCCGATGGTGGTGGTCTTCATGGACCAGGTGCTCCAGTCCCAGACGGAGGAGACGGAAGACTCGATGCCCATCTGTTCGCCGGTCTTGGCATCCAGGATGCGGCCGGTGACCTGGGCGTTGGGGCCGTCAAAATTGTCCAGCTTGAACATGTCGCAGGAGGCGACGGCTGCTGCGGACAGAAGGACAGCTATAATCTGAGTAAACTTTTTCATGTTCGATAATTATTTGTTGTTGGGCTCGATACGGTTCTTCACGTAGTTCGGAATCTGGGCATAGTAGTCTTCGGCCAGGAACCGGAAGGTGCCGTTGTAGTGCATTCTGGCGGTGGCGCTGTAGGGGAGGGAGCGGAGGAAGATCCACTGGGCCTCGCTGCCGGACAGGTCTACCATCGGGATCAGCGTGAGCTTCTTGCCGATCGTTCCTTCTTCGAAGGTGGTGTTGTTGGGATCGTAGAAGGCACGGCGGCGGTACAGTACGTCGGACCATTTGTTCTCAAAGGCGAACTCCACTTTCCACTCGTGGATGACATTCTCGACGGTGAGGTCGATATCGTCCTTGAAACCGGCGCGGTGGCGCACACCGTTGAGGCACTGCTTGGCCAGTGCGGCATTGCCGTTTCCGCTTTCAGCAACTGCCTCTGCGTAGGTCAGGAGCACCTCGGAGTAACGGTAGTTGTACCAGGGGGTCTGCGGGTTGGGGTTGTTGCTGCCTTCGTCCAGGCCCTTGCGGATCTGGAAGCAGTAGAAGGAACGGTTGGAGTCGTTCACGTCCTTGTCCAGCTTGTAGAAGAAGGAGTTCTGGTCGCCTGCACCGCCGTAAGGGTAGTAGATGGTGCCGTTTTTCTCCACGCCGTTGTTGTTGCCGGGATAGATGTCCACGCTGCCGTCAGGCTTCACCATGCCGCCTTCGTTGTTGATGACGGTGCCGCGGAAGGTGGTGCCGGGATAGCATACCCATGCCTGGAAACGGGCGTCCTTCAGTTTGAAGGGCTCGCTTACGGAAGCATAGTGCTTGTAACCGGAGACCATGTCGGCGGTGAACTGGGCCTGAGGGTCGGTGAAGTATGCGCTCTCGTCGCCGCTCATCAGCGTCTGGATGATGCCGCTCTTGCGGGCGCGGGCGTCGGCGTCGGAATAGTTGTCGTATTCATCGGCCAGGTTCAGGGACACGGAGTAGGTGCCCTGGAGATAACCGGTGACCACCTGGTTGGGGCCCCAGCCCTGGTTTCCATTGCCGTTGCTGGTGCTGCCGGTCTTGTAGGAGCGGCCGAACACACCTTCCTTGGTATTGTAGTTCTGGAACAGGTCGATGAAATTGTTGACGGCGGCGTCGATGTTGGAAGGGTTCTGGCCCACCAGCTCGTACTTGCCGGACTTGATCACCTCTTCGGCGGCAGCGATGGCCTGCTGATAGTAGGCGGGAGCATAGGAAGCCTCCATATAGGTGAGCTTCTTCTGGACGGCGTTATAGCTGCTGTTGATGGGAGCGCGGTTCCAGTACTTGCTTTCGGATGCGGCCCAGAGGGCGACACGGGCTTTCATGGCCAGGGCGGTGTACTTGTTGGCACGCATGGCCTGGGTCTGGTCGGCGGGCATCAGGTCGGCTGCCTGCTGGAACTGGTCGATGACCCAATCCCAGGATTCCTTCTCGGTGGAACGGGGGATGTAGAGGGCGTCGCTGTCCAGGGGCTCGTTGTCCAGGGCGTGATCCAGGATGGGGATACCGCCATAGCGGCGGACGCTGGCGAAATAGTAGCAGGCGCGGAGGAACAGGCCTTCGCCCAGATAGGCGTTGGCGGTGGCGTCGTCCAGACGTCCGGCTTCGTGGGCATCCTTGACGGCGTTCATGAAATTGTTCACGTTACGCACGTTACCATAGTTCCAGAAGCTGCCGGTGGAGCTGCCGTAACTTGGCGTGGAACGGCTGGCATTGGCGAACATCTGGCTTTGGTCGCCGGAGGACATGCTCATGTCCGGGAGGGCGGAATAAAGGTTGGCCAGCAGGCCCAGCAGACCGGAATCGGAGGCGAGCAGGTCGTCTGCAGCCACCTTGGACAGGTCGCCTTCCATATCGTCGAAGAACTTGTCGCAGGAGACGAGTCCGAAGGAAAGGCCGGCAAGCAGGATATATCTGAATATCTTTTTCATTGCAGAGCTGGATTAGAAGTTGAGGTTGAAACCGAAGTTGTAGGTCCTGTTGATGGGGAAGTCACCGCCCTGTCGACCGGAGTCGGAGGCCTCGGGATCCACATACTTGAGGTACTTGCTGCAGAAGGTAAGGAGGTTGCCGCCGTTGAAGAACACGCGGGCGCTCTTGATACCGACCTTCTTCAGGAACTTGGGAGATACGCGGTAGCCCAGTTCGATGGTCTTCAGACGCACATAGGTGGCATTCACGTAGTTGTAAGGCTGGTTGTTGGTATAGGTGGCGTTGTGCGAGGAACCGGACTGGTTCACACGGACCATGGCAGGCCAGAAACCTTCGGTCCAGCGGGTGTTGGGATCCCAGGGATCGTCGCCGTAGTTGGTCACGTGGTAGGAATCCGTGTACTGGGAAGGCATATAATAGAGGTAGCCGGCACCGGCGAAACCGCTCAGGGAAACGCTCTTGCTCTTAAGGGCGGCTCCGCTGAAGATGAGGGCGAAGTCGAAGTCCTTGTAGCTGCCGCTCATGGTGAGACCGAACTGAAGCGGCGGCATGCTGCTGCCCCAGGTGTAATAGACGTCGTTGCCGTCGATGTAACCGTCACCGTTGCGGTCCACGAGCTTGTACATGCCCGGGACGATGGAGCGGTTGCCTTCACCGCTGCCGTTGGTGTCGTAGAGGACGTTGCTGGCGGCAGCATCGGCCAGGGAGGTGAAGCGCTCGCCGGTCCAGTGGTAGGTGGAACCGCTCATGTAGCCGTTCCAGCGGTTCAGGTTGCAGTTCTTCCAGTAATCCATGGAAGACTTGTACTCACGTGTGTTCTCGGACTCGATGTAAGTGTTGCGGGAACGGGTGAAGGACACCTGGCCCTGGATGCGGTAGGAGAAGTTGCCGATACTGTTGCGGTGGTACATGGAGAGTTCCAGACCCTGGTTCTCGCTGCGGTTCAGGTTCTCCTGAGGGATGGAAACGGCGTAGAAGTCCGGGACGGTGACGCTGCGGGTGGCGGCGGTGCCGATCATCTCGCGCTTGAACCAGTCGAAGCTACCGCCGAACTTGCCCTGCCACAGTTCCCAGTCGACACCGAAGTCCATCATGCGGACGGTAGCCCAGGTGAGGATGGTGTTGGCCACGGAGTTGTTGGCGAAACCGGTGCTGGCGGCGCCGTCATTGAACACCCAGGAACCGCTCTTTCCGTAACCGTTGATATAGGCGTAAGGGGAACCCTGAACGGAACCGGTGCGGCCGTCGGACCAGCGGAGCTTGAGGTTGTTCACCATCGGGAACAGATTCTTGAAGAACTTCTCTTCGGAAACACGCCAGCCGAGGGAGTAGGAAGGGAACAGGCCCCAGCGCTTTCCTTTCTGGAACTGGTAGTTGCCGTCGTAACGGGCCATGAGTTCCACGATGTATTTGCCGGCGTAGTTGTAGTTGAGACGGCCGATGTAACCGGCGGTGCGGATGTTGCTGCGGCTGCCTTCATTCTGGGCGGTGTTGCTGTCGCCCTGGTCGAGGATGTCGTGGGTATAGACGAATTCGTCCAGAGAGGGACCGTATTTGCGGGAAGCCTGGAGCTTGCTGGTCTTGATGTCGGTGAGTTCGGCACCCAGCATGGCGGAAACGTTGTGCTTGCCGAAGCTGCGGTCGTACATGGCCTGGAAGCGGCCGTACAGACGGGCGTTGTCATTGACCAGTTCCACATATTCGGTCTCGTTGCGGACCTGCATGGATTTGTCGGTGACGTCGGTTTCGTAGTCGTACAGCTGGAAGTTCTTCACCAGCGTGCGCTGCTTGTTGGAGGAGAAGTCGTAGGCACCGTTCAGGGAGAACTTGAGTCCCTTCAGGAAGGGAGCCTCATAGGTGAAGTCCACGGTGTTGTTGAAGTTCTTGCTGTCGGAGTTGGTGTAACCGGAAGCATCGGAATCCAGCAGGGCGGTAGGGTTCATGTTCTCGTTCACGCGGGAATAATGGAGCGGGTTGTCCTTAGGATGCACGCCCACCCACGGTTCGGAAGCGAGGATATAGTAGAAGATGTTCCATTCCTGGTCGTAGGAACCCATACCACGGTTGTTGCTCTGGCGGATGGCGGAGGTGTAGCGCATGGTCAGGTCCTTGGTCAGCTTCACGGAGATGTTGGCGTTGAAGTTGTAGCGCTTGTAACCGAAGGTGTCACCCTTGAGGATGGAGCTGTCGTCGGCATAACCTACGCCGAAGTAGTAGTTCACGGTCTCGGTGCCGCCGCTGAGGGAGGCGTTGTACTGCTGGTTGACGGCGAATTTCTTGTAGCTCTCGTTGTACCAGTCAGTGTAGACGTAGTTGGGGTCGCCGGCCTCGTAAGCGCGGATCATTTCGTCGGAGAAGCGGTGTCCCATCTTGGCCACGTCTGCCATCTGGTTGTCCCATCTCATGAACGAAGTCCAGTTTTCCACCTGGCGGGGAATGTTGGGCTGGGCGAGGTTGAGGGAGGCGGTGAAGCTGATGGACGGCTTCTTGACCTGGCCCTTCTTGGTGGTGATGAGGATGACGCCGTTCTCGGCACCGAGGCCGTAGATGGTGGCGGAGGCATCCTTCAGCACGGAGATGCTCTCGATGTCGTCCGGGTTCAGTTCCTGGAGCACGGAGATATCGTTGTAAGACTCCAGCTGGCGGGCGTTGTTGCTCCAGCTGCGGGTGTTCTTGCGCTGGCGGGTCACGCTGCGCACGACACCGTCCACCACGATCATCGGGTTGCCGTAACCGCGGATGGAGAGGTCGGAGTTGAACTGACCGGGCTTTCCGCTGTTCTGCATGACCTGCAGGCCGGGAATCTTGCCCTGGAGGGCGTCAACGCCGTTGGATGTCTTGGTGGCGGCGATGTCCTCGGAGCGGATCTGGGAGATGGAACCCGTGAGGGACTCCCTCTTCTGGACGCCGTAACCGACGACCACCGTCTCGTTGAGCAGTTCGGTGTCTTCCACCAGGACGATGTTCATCTTTTCCGTAGCCTTTACCTTGCGGGTCTCAAAGCCGATGGAGGAAATCTCGAGGGTGGCTCCCTCGGGGACGACAAGGGTGAAGTTGCCGTCTACGTCGGTGGCGGTGCCCACAGTCGTTGTTCCCGACTGCATGACGGACGCTCCGATAATCGGCTCCTTCTGCGCATCCGTGACCGTACCGGTCACCGTGATGGTGTTCTGTGCGAACAGCATCGGTATGCCCAGGGCGAGCCCGCAGGCAACTGCTGCCAATCGCTTGATCAGATTGCTTTTTCTCATAATCCGATTGTTGAAGGTTAATAATGTTGGTTATTTGTTTGGTTTTTGGGTTTTAGTCTTTCCGGCTGCAAAAGTACGGAGAATCCTTTCCTTCGGGCGTGCGTAATAAAAAGGATGCTTTGCCGGATGTTAAACAGTTCTGCAAAATCGTCAGAACACTATGCAGAATGTTTTTTTCGGGCTATTTTTGTACTTGAAAACCAACGACTCCTATGAACGGAAAACTGACTGCATTCATCCTTGGCCTTCTGTGCCTGTCGGCCAGGGCCCAGACTTCTTCCCTTCCGCCCGTACAGGACCATCTCTCCAACCCGAACGTCAATGCCATGGTGCGGGACAGTACGGGGCGTCTGTGGATCGGGACCAGCCGCGGGCTCAACCGTTACAACGGCAGTGCGTTCAAGGTCTATGAACAGACCGACAGCCTCTCCCTGCAGGACGATTATATCAGCTGCCTTGAATATGATGCCGGCGACCGCCTGTGGGTGGGCACCGGCTCGGGCGTGGAACTGGTGCGGGGCAGCCGGGTGGTGCCGGAATACCGCTGGAACATCGGCCGGGTGTTTTCCATGGCTTCGATGGACAGGGATCACCTGCTTTGCTCTGTCAGGGACGGCCTGGTGCTCCTTGACAAGGAGACGGGGGAAAGCCGGACGGTTTACCAGGATGTCCGCCTGTCATTCAATTCATTTATCCGGACTTCCGGTGGCTATGTCTGGATTACGCATGTGACACGTCCCCACATCACAGTGCTGGACCCGTCTTTCAGGGTGGTGCGGGAACTGGATTATCCCCAGTCCTACGTCCGGCACATGGTGGAGGGATACGACAGGAGTGTCTATATAAGTACGGCTAAGGGCCTTTTCCGGTATACGGCCGACGGCAAGCCGCTCTCCCTCCCTCCGTCCCTTGAAAAACTGACTGCGGGAGAGAATGTCCTTTTTTACGGCCGCCGCCCTTCCTCAGAGATGATGGTGGCCGGCATTTCCGGGAAAGGACTCTATTCGGTGGACCGGGATGTAATCAGGAGGATCCTGCTCAGGGAAAGCCTTTCCGATGCGAATTCCTGTATGGCGAAATTCTCCGAAGAATGCATTTGGCTGAGTCCCGGCCGCCAGGGAGTCCGGAGCTATTTCATGCCCTCCGACCGGGAAAGCATCCCCGTGCCGTCCGACCATGATCCCGAAGCGCTGAACGACCTGTATATGCGGGACGGGAATACGCTGCTCATCCTCACCAATAAAGACATCTACCTGTACGACAGGACAACCATGCAGTCCAGGCGGGTACAGGCCGACCAGATAGACGGAAACCAGCAGATCCTGGTTTCCCTGATGGACAGCCGGAGCCGTTTCTGGATGGTGTACGGATACGATGAACTCCGGCGCTATGAATGGGCCGGTGACAGGCTGAGCCTGAAGTTCCGGACGCCGGTGTCTGACGTGGTGTCCCTCTGGGAATCGGCCGAAGGGAATGTGCATCTGCTGGACGGGAACCGGATTGTCACCGTGGACGCCGCCGACAAGGTTTCCTCTGTCCCCGCCAGCGCCCATCCGGCCTTCTGGCACGGAGGACAGACCCGTCGGGGAACCGCTTATTTCCTGGCCCGGGAAAGCATCTGGGTCTGTGGCAGCAACCTGGTTTTGAGCCAGCTTCCGGTCGATCTGGATTCTCCGGAATGCGTGTGGGAAGACGTGGAAGGCATCTGGTGGATCGGAACCCGGCGCCAGGGCCTGTTCCGTTACAACCCCGCCACCAAGGAATTGTCGCCGTTCCCGTTCGGAGGGGCCGGTTCCGACCATTCCATCCGGACAGTCACCGCCGACGGGCAGGGCAATATCTGGGTAGGGACCCGTTCCGATGTGACGGTCATCTCAAGGGCCGACGGAACCGCCCTTACTTTCAAGTCGCTCCCTGAACTGAATGGCGTCCTGTCTACCAACAGCTGCCTGGTGACACCGGACAATACGGTCTATTTCGGCAACCTGTACCGGATTTTCGGATTCAGCGCCCAGACTCCGGAACTGAGCCGGGACATTCCCCTCAGCCTGGACGGCATCCTGGTGAACGGGGAAACCCTGATGGAGGATACTCCGGCGGAGCTGGTGCTGGAAAACGGACAGCGGCAGGTGGCCTTCTATTTTTCCGGCGATAATTTCGACACCAGTTTCCGCCCGGTGTACCAGTACCGCCTGGACGGGTTCGATACCCGCTGGATAGCGGCCGGAGACAACCTGAGGGCCGGCTACTCCAGCCTCCGTCCCGGAAAGTATACCTTCCGGGTGCGGGTGCAGCGGCAGGACGGCCAGTGGAGCGAAGGGGAGCTTTCCCAGAGGATCCGGGTAAAACCTTCCCCCTGGCTTTCGGGGCCGATGCTGCTGTACCTTCTGCTGGCGCTCTCCGTATTGGGCCTTGGCGTCTACCTTTTCATCCGTCTTCGCATCAACAGGGAGCGGATGGAGATGGCGCAGGGTGAAAAACTGCTGAGCGAGCAGATGGCCCAGGAACGGACGAATTTCTTCACCAATGTCTCCCATGAGTTCAGGACGCCGCTTTCCCTGATTTACGGGCCTGTCCGCGAACTGGGCAAGTCGGCCAGCCTGTCAGTGGAAGACCGCAAGATGGTGGGAATCGTGGAGCGGAATGCCGAGCGGATGATCCGCCTCACCGACCAGCTCCTGCAGTTCAACCGTTCCGCCGCCAGCAGGGACTCGCTGTCCGTGATGAAGACCGACGTGGCCTTGCTGCTGAGGCAGATGCTGGAGAATTTCGAATACATGTTCCGCCAGCGCAGTCTCCACGTGAAGATGGAACTGCCCCAGTCCCTGCCGGTTTACTGCGACCGGGAAAAAGTGGAGAGGATTGTCTTCAACCTTATCAGCAATGCGGTGAAATATACTCCCGAGCAGGGGTCCATCACCGTGTCGGCAGCAGAGGATGAAGGTTCCGTGCGCATCAGTGTGGCCGATACAGGAATCGGTATTTCCCCGGAGAAGATGGCACGGGTTTTCGACCGCTTCGAGCGGGTGGGGGAGAAAGTCGGGGACAGCCTTCCCACGGGCTTTGGAATCGGCCTGAACTATGCCCGGCACCTGGCCCTGGTGCATAAAGGGTCGCTGGAGGTCCGTGGCAATGATCCCCTCGGTTCCGTCTTTACCTTCAGCTTCCCCTCCCGGCGGGAAGATTATGCATCCGAGGCCGTCTGGGAAGGCCATCCTGAAGAGGAGTCCGCACCGGCAGCCGGTGTGCAGCCGGATTCTTCCGACAGCGGCGAGGTGAATGTGCTGATCGTGGAGGACAATGCCGACATGCGCGAATACATCCGTACCCTGCTTGGAGAAAAATACCGGGTCATGACGGCTTCCGACGGCGAGCAGGCCTGGGGATGCATCCGGATATCGGCCCCGGACTTGATCGTGAGCGATATCATGATGCCCTTCAAAGACGGCTATACCCTTTGCAAGGAATTGAAAAACGACCCGGAATACTGCCATATCCCCGTAATCCTGCTCACGGCCAAGGCCGATATGGAAAATCAGATCCGCGGGCTGGAACTGGGGGCTGATGCCTATATCGGCAAACCCTTCGATCCGCAGCTGCTCACCGCCTCGGTGAAGAACCTCCTGGACAACCGGCGCCGGATGCAGCACATCCTCTCCGAGAGGCCGTCCGCCGTGGAAGAAATGGCCATGAGCAGCCACGACAAGGCCTTCCTGGAAAAACTGTATGCCCTGGTGGAAGAACATCTGGGCGAGGAAGACTTCAACGTGACCACCCTTGCCCTGGAACTGGGCATGAGCCGCACCAGCCTGTTCTCCAAACTGAAGGCGCTGCTGGGCCAGTCCCCGCAGGGATTCCTGATGGGATACCGTTTGAACAAAGCCATGGAACTGCTCAAAAAAGGCGACCTCAACGTGAGTGAAGTCGCCTATAAGGTGGGATTCTCTACGCTGACCGGTTTCTCCCGGTCCTTCAAGAACAAGTTCGGCGTGCCGCCGAGTTCGGTCTAGTTGGCCACTGGCCTGATATACAGGTTGAACGTGCGGGGCCGGGCGGGCAGCAGATACTGCTCCATCGGCCAGGAACCCCAGGAATTGATGCCGCCCACACCCATCTGGACCAGGTCTGCATGCACATAGGTGGCGCCGCGGCTGCGGTCGTTCTCGTGGGCCTTGGCCTTGAGTTCCAGCGAATGCACATGGGTGTCCAGGTCTTCCAGGGAGAAAGGAAGGGCCGATGCGCTGAACTGCGCGTCGGAGGTGAGTTCCAGCCCGGAACCGTCGGTCGCGAGCACCCGGAAGTTGCGGAGGCCCGTATGGGCGCCGGCTTCCTGGCTGCGCGGATAGCCGTAGTGGTACTGTTCGTTCACGCTCTGGCGGTAGCGGCCTAGGAGGGCGGCGCTGCAGCGGTCGCTGTAGTTCTCCCAGGGACCGAGACCCAGGAAGTCCACTTCGTCGAACCGGCCGTCCAGGGCGAAACGGAGGCCGAAGCGGAACAGGTTGGGGGCCTCCGACAGGGAGCCTGCGTCGCTCATGATTTCCGTCACCCGGATGCTGCCGTCGCCGCTGATGCTGTACACCAGCTGCAGGCCGGCCTTTCCGCCGACGGGCTCATATTCCACGGTGACTTTGCAGGTGTTTTCGTCTGACGAAGTGAGTACCCGGCGCACTTTGAAGGCGGGGTTCCGCCACAGGGCGAAGCGGGTTTCGAAGCGGGCTCCGAGGTCATTTTCCGTGAGTGCACGGTTAAAACAGGGCTTCAAAGGTTCTTTCAGATACTCTTTCCCGTTTACCTGATAGCTGCTCAGGAAACCGGTGGCCGGGTCGATGACGGCCTGCCAGGTCGCCAGCCTGTCCGACAGCGTGCCGGCATAGGTGAAAGTGCCCCGGAAGGTGGTTCCCTCGGCTTCGGGCAGGGATTCGCTGGCCCAGGAAGCGGGAGCGGTGCGGTCGCACAGCACCAGCTGGTCGTACGCGGCTTCATGTCCTGCCGGCAGCAGGTTGCAGGCCGATTTCATCTTGTAGCGGACGTTCAGCGTGACGAGGGCGTTCCCCGGCAGCTCGCCGATCCCGAGGTCCAGCGTACGGGTTTCCCCGGCAGGGATGTCCAGGTCCCAGACAATGCCGCTTCGCACCGGCTCGCCGTCGGCCTCCATTTCCCACTGCAGGTAATAGTTCTCCAGGCTTACGAAGAAGTTCTCGTTGGTGACTTTCACCTGGCCCGGGCGGGTGCCGGCGGCAGTGAGGATGTTGCGGTACTGGTAGCGGACCTCGTAGGCGTGCGGGTGCAGGGTGCGGTCGGCGGCGATGACTCCGTTGCAGTTGAACGAGCCGTCGGAGGGGTCGTAGTCGTTGAGGTCTCCTCCGAAGATGAAGATGTGGTCCGTGCCTTCATCGGCGGAAGGCCAGCGGAGGGCCTGGTCTACGAAATCCCAGATGAAACCGCCCTGGTAGGACGGGTATTTCCGCACCAGGTCCCAGTATTCCTTGAAGTTGCCCATGGAATTGCCCATGGCGTGGGCGTACTCGCACTGGATCAGGGGACGGTCGGCCTTGGCCAGGTAGCGCTCGCAGCCCTTGGGATCCAGGTACATGGGGCAGAAGATGTCCGTATTGCGGTCCAGGTCGGCCCGTTCGTACTGGACGGGACGGGTGGGGTCGTAGGCTTTGATCCAGTCGTAGCAGTCGTAGAAGTTCTGCCCGTTGCCGGCCTCGTTGCCCATGCTCCAGATAATCACGCTGGGGTGATTGATGTCCCGCTTGACCATGCGCTGGTCGCGGTCCAGGTGGGCGTCGTGGAAGAGTTTGTTCTTGGCCAGGGTTGAAGGGCCGTAGCCCATCCCGTGCGACTCGATGTTGCCTTCGTCCACCACATACAGGCCATACTGGTCGCAGAGGGCGAGCCAGCGCGGGTCATCGGGGTAGTGGCAGGTGCGCACCGCATTGATGTTCAGTTCCTTCATGATGCGGATATCCTTGATCATGTCGGCCTCGGAAACGGTGTAGCCCTTGTACGGGTCCAGTTCGTGGCGGTTGGCACCCTTGATCAGGATGGGCTGTCCGTTCACCTTGAGCTGGGCGTTTTCGATGGTGACGGTGCGGAAGCCGAAGGGAATGGAAGTGCTTTCCGCCACGGAACCGTCGGCGGTGAGGGCCTTTACCTTGAGGCGGTAGAGGTTGGGCTCTTCGGCACTCCAGAGGGAAACGCCATTCAGGCGGTCTTCCACAATGACTTTGCCCTTGACCGGCTTGGCGGAGTAGGTTCCGACCGTCCGCCCCTCAGCGTCGGTCACCTCGAATTCCACGAGGTGGATGCCCTTGGTGAGTTCGGCCGAAATCCGGAGGTCTCCATCCATCGACCCGGATACGTTCACGTCTTCCAGACGGTCGTTTTCACGGGTATAGAGTTCCACGCCGCGGGAGATGCCGGCGAAGCGCCAGAAGTCCTGGTCTTCCAGGTAGGTGCCGTCGCACCAGCGGAAGATTTCCAGGGCGATGAGGTTTTCTCCTTCCTTCACGTACTTGGTGAGGTCGAAACGGGCCTCCAGCTTGCTGTCCTGGCTGTATCCCACCATCTTTCCGTTCACCCAGACGCGGACGTTGGAGGTGGCCGAGCCGATGTTCAGGCAGACCTGCCTGCCCGTCCAGGACTTGTCCAGCGTGAAGGTGCGGCGGTACTGTCCCACGTAGTTATGTTCCGAAGGCACCTGCGGCGGATTGTTCTTGAAATGGCCGCGCCAGGGGTAGCCGATGTTCAGGTACATGGGGTCGCAGTATCCCTCCAGGTCCCACAGGCCGGGAACGGGGATGGTGTCCCAGGCGCTGTCGTCCAGCGACGGCTGCTCGAAGCCGGCGAGGCGGCTTTCCGGCGAGGAGTTGAAGCGGAACTTCCAGATTCCGTTGAGGATAAGGGTCTGCTGCTGGTCGGTTTTGAAGGTAGCCCGCATGGGCATCCTGTTCACCGCGAAGACGGCGGGGTTCTGCCAGTCTTCCGTCTTTGAGGCCGCGGACAGGGAAATGGCGGCAAGAAGGCCTGCCGTGAGGAGTGTGAGTTTGTGCATAATCAAAGAAGGGTTAGTGGTGCAAAGATAACAATTGTTTGGAGAAATCGGGAGGACGGGGGAGAAAAGGGAACGAAGAAAAAAATATTTGATTGTAAATTCGGCAATATTGGCTATCTTTGCATAATATGGGAAAAAGGGCAACTATCATAGTGGTCACTGTTCTGGCAGTCATGCTGGCCGGGATTGCCTTTGCTGTCAGCAGGCTTTACCGGAACCCGTCCCCCGAACAGTCCGGGACTGTCCAGACCGCGGCGTCGTGGTCCGTGCTCACCGCCGTTCCCTCGGACGCCGTGGCCGTAATGGTATTCGACGGCTCCAAGGCGGCGGCGAAGGTCCTGGCCGATTCCACCGGCCTTCTCCAGGCTTTCCTGGCCCCTGGCAACAGCGCTTTCATGGCCTATCTCCGCAAGATGGACCGTGAACGGATGGCTGTGTCCCTCCATAACAGCGGGTCGCTGGTGCCGCTGGTAGCTGCCGAACTCCGCCAGGCCGATTCCGCCTCGCTGGCTTCCCTCCAGGCTGCCGCCGCCAAGGCCGGCCTCAGGACTGCCGTCAGCGGAGGCTTTCTCCTCGCCTCCCGTTCGGAGACGTACCTGAATGCATCGGCCCGCCATCTGGAAGAGGGCATGTCGGTGCTCTCCACAGACCGCCTGGGAGACCTGGTGAACGCTGTCTCCGGCGCGGCCGTCGCTTTTGTATCGCATGCCCATGCCGCCAAGGTGATGCAGGTGTATACATCGGCCCGGATGCGGCAGAAGGCCACTTTCGTCAAGAACCTCACCCCCTGGAGCGCCTACTCGCTGCAGGAGGCGGACCAGGACCATCTGGTCATCAAGGGCATGGCCCTTCCCGGCGAATCCGCCTCCAGCTGGGTCCTCTCCTATGAAGGCCTGCCTGCACAGGAAGCCCTGTTCCCGGAGGTACTGCCCTATTTCACCGCCACGGCCGTTTCCATCCCCGTGGCCGATATGGACGCGTTCCTCGAGTCCTGCCGCCGGTACCAGGACGGCAACGGACGCCTCACCCGCTATAACAGCGCCCTCAAGGCCCGTTCCGGAAGGCCGATGTCTCCGGAGGAGTGGCTTCGGGACATGCAACCGAAGGAGTTGGTGAAAGCCACCTTCCCCTCGGACGATGGCGACATCCGCGAGGTGCTGCTGGTCCGCTCGGCCAAGGACAAGAAACTGGGCCGGGAGGTTTCCAATCCCTACAGGGGATATCTGCAGACCATCCTGGGCGATGATTTCGCCGTCGTAGACACGGTCTGTTCCGCGGTGGGCAGCCGCTGGAGCGTGTACGGCTCCGGCCCTGCCGTCCAGGCCTTCGCCGACCGTAAATTCCTGGAATACACCCTCAGGGACAGGCTCTCGGACGCATCCGTGAATGTCCCTTCCGGCCTGATCGTCTACAATTCCTTCTCGGAGAATCCCGAGATGGCCACGGAGCTTTTCACCGGGGAAGTCTCGGAAAAGCTGCTGGCTTTTGTCCGGGGAGCAGGCTATGCTCCCGCTTTCGTAAGCACGGACCTGTCCGGTGCCAATCCGTCGTTCCGCATCCGGGTGGAGAAGCGCGCCCTGAAGGGCACCAAAGTGCAGGTGCTGGAGCGTGACACCACCGTGGTGGTGCCTACAGGCCTGTTCCCGGTGCAGAACTATACCACCGGGAAAACCAATTATCTGTACCAGAACGACCACCTCTCCATCTGCCTGAACGACGAAAACGGCAAGGGAGTCTGGGGCATTCCTTTCAAGGAGCGCCTCTGCGGAAGGGTGGAAAGCATCGACTATTACAACAACGGCAAAATCCAGTTCCTGTTTGCGGCCGGGTCCAAGCTCTATCTGCTGGACCGTCTGGGCCACTGGGTGAACGGATTCCCCGCAGAACTGGGCAAACCGGTGCTGCTGGGCCCTGCCGCGTATGATTTTACCGGAGCTCACGGTTATACCGTGATGATTCTCCACAAAGACAATACTCTGGAAATGTATAACCTGCACGGTCGGAAACCGGACGGCTGGAAGGGTATCTCCGCCCCCGAGACGGTGAAATCCCTGCCGGAACTGGTGGAAGCGGGCGGTAAATCTTACTGGGTGGTCCGCACGTCGGTCCGCACCCTGGTATACGGTTTCTATGGGGGAGACCCTCTGACCCGGGAAGAGGGCGGAAAGATGATCAAGCCGGATTCTCCCGTTACGCCCAAGGGAAAGGGCATCTCGGCGGAATGCTACGACGGACGCACTCGGGATTTTAAATTGAACTAAAACCTACTTTTTGATATGGAATTCAAATCTGTCAACAAGATTCTCCAGGACAGCATGGTCCGGAACTGGGACAGGCCGGCGCTTACCAACTACCAGGGCATGACCCTGGCCTACAGGGACGTGGCGCGCCGGATGGCAAAACTGCACATCGCCTTCGAGCAGTGCGGTCTCCGCAAAGGAGACAAGGTGGCCATCTGTTCCCGCAACCAGGCCAACTGGGGCGTCTGTTTCCTCGCGGCCATTACCTATGGTGCCGTGGCAGTCCCTATCTTGCACGAATTCAAGCCCGGAAATATCCATTATCTGGTCAACCATTCGGAAGCACGGGTCCTTTTTGTGGACGAAGTGATCTGGGAAGGCCTGGCGGCCGACGAAATGCCTGACCTCTCCGTTGTGGTGCAGATCAACACCCTCAAGTTCCTCTATGCCGCTACCCAGGAACTGGCCGATATCCGCGAACATCTGAACGAGACTTTCGGCAAGCGCTATCCCAACAACTTCGAACCGGAAGACCTCGACTACTACGAGGATTCCCCCGAGGAACTGGCCATCATCAACTACACTTCCGGTACTTCCGGCTTCTCCAAGGGCGTCATGCTCCCTTACCGGGCCCTGTACTCCAACATCGAGTTCGCCGCCAAGGATGCCTGCCCCATGCTCAAACCGGGCATGAACGTGGTTTCCATGCTGCCCACGGCCCACATGTACGGCATGATGTTCGAATTCCTCTACGAGATGACCATCGGCATGCATGTGCATTTCCTGAGCCGTGTCCCCAGCCCCAAGATCATCATGCAGGCCTTCAGTGAAATCCACCCGGACATCATCATCGCCGTTCCGCTGGTGATCGAGAAGGTGTACAAGACCAAACTGAAACCCCTCATCGACAAAACCAAATACTACCGCCGCATCCCTGTGCTGGACAAGGTGATCGAGAAGAAGTTCTGTACGGAACTCACCTCGGCTTTCGGCGGCCAGTTCGAGGAAGTAATCCTGGGCGGCGCCGCCTTCAACCCGGAGGTGGAGAAGTTCCTGCACAAGATCGGCTTCCATTATACGGTAGGATATGGCATGACGGAGTGCGGCCCGATCATCGGCTATGCCCACTGGGACAAAGTGAAGGTGGGTTCCGCCGGCCGCGCAGCCCTCAATATGCAGATTCGCATCGACTCCTCGGATCCCCGCCGCATTCCTGGCGAGGTGCAGGTGAAGGGTCCCAATGTCTGCCTGGGCTATTTCAAGAATGAGGATGCCACCAAGGCTGCCTTTACCAGGGACGGCTGGTTCAAGACCGGCGACATGGGCGTACTGGACGAGGACGGCTACCTGTTCCTCCGCGGCCGCTCCAAGTGCATGGTCCTGGGCCCTTCCGGTCAGAATATCTATCCGGAAGAACTGGAAGCGGTGATCAACAACTTCAACTATGTCGTGGATTCGCTGGTCGTGGAGGATGATGGCGGCCTCACCGCCCTCATCTACCCGGACTGGCACCAGGGAGAACTGGACGGGATGCCGCGTTCCGCCTTCAAGAAACGGATCACGGACATGCTTCCGGCCATCAACCAGGAACTGCCCAACTATGCGCAGATTAAGAAGATCGAGCTCATGCCCGAGGACTTCGAGCGCACCCCCAAGAAGAGCATCAAACGCTACCTTTATCAGAGGACATAACGTATGAAATTCGACCACAGCTATTTGGAAATGGCCGAGATCTGGGCCCAGAATTCCTACTGCAAGCGCCGGAAGGTGGGGGCCCTGCTGGTCAAGGACAGGATGATCATCTCGGACGGCTACAACGGGACGCCTTCCGGTTTTGAGAACGTCTGTGAAGACGAAGACGGCGTAACCAAGCCCTATGTCCTCCATGCCGAGGCCAATGCCATCACCAAGGTGGCCAAGTCGGGCAATAGTTCGGAGGGCGCCACCCTGTATGTGACGGCTTCCCCTTGTGTGGAATGCGCCAAGCTCATCATCCAGTCCGGCATCAAGCGGGTGGTCTACCGGGACGAGTACCGGCTTACGGACGGGATAGACCTGCTAAGGAGAGCCGGAATAGAAGTGGAACAGTCTCAATAACAGGCCTATGCAGAAAAAGACAGGTATCCAACTGATCCATTTGCTTTTAGGCGTTGCCATCGGAATGTTGGTGACGCTTTCCATTGTGAAGTATCTGGAAAGCCGTCACAGGTTGAAGGCAAGGTATCAGGACTGGGCCAAACTGAACCTCATCCTGGACATGGTGGAGAAGAACTATGTGGACACGATCGACATGGAAGCTGTGACGGATGCTGCCGTCATTGCCGCCTTGTCCAAGCTGGATCCGCACTCGCTTTACCTTCCGCCGGTCCAGCTCACTGCCTCCCAGGAAGAACTGGCCGGCAACTTCGACGGCATCGGCATCCAGTTCAACGTTCCTAACGACACGGCCGTGGTCCTGGAAGTGATTTCAGGCGGTCCGTCGGAAAAAGCCGGGCTGCTGCAGGGTGACAGGCTGCTCAAGGTGGACGACCAGGTAATAGCCGGCGTCAACTTCCCACAGGATAGCATGGTCCGCCGCATGAGAGGACCGTCCGGTTCCAGGGTCACCATCCTGGCCAAGCGCGGCAACGAGGAAATCCCGTTCGAGATTATCCGGGGAAAGATTCCGGTTCACAGCGTGGATGCTTCCTTCATCGTGAGGGACGGCATCGGCTATATCCGCCTCTCCAAGTTTTCCCGGTCCACATACACCGAGTGCCATCAGGCGGCGGAGGATCTTGTGGACCGAGGTATGAAACACCTGATCCTGGACCTGCGGGACAACACCGGCGGTTATCTGGACCAGGCACTCAAGCTCAGCAACGATTTCCTGGAAAAGGGCAACGTCATCGTCTATCTGGAGGGTCTGCACCGTTCCAGGGAGATGTTCAAGGCCGACGGCCGCGGCAGTTTCAAGGACATGGGCCTGACCGTTCTGATCAACGAGAATTCTGCATCGGCCAGTGAAATTGTCGCCGGGTCGATCCAGGACAATGACAGGGGACAGGTGATAGGCCGACGTTCCTTCGGCAAGGGCCTGGTGCAGGAAGAATACGACTTCACGGACCATTCCGGCCTGCGGCTCACCGTCGCCCGGTACTATACGCCCAGCGGCCGCTGCATCCAGAAACCCTACAGCTCGGATTATGAGTACGATATCTACAACCGCTATGCTGCAGGGGAGATCTTCTCGGCAGACAGCGTGAAACTCAACACTTCCGACCTCCACTATACCCGTGGCGGAAGGTCGGTGTATGGCGGCGGCGGCATCATGCCGGACGTCTTCGTCCCGATGGATACTACCCGCGCCACCACATTCTACCAGCAGTGCAACCGGAAAGCCACCCAGGTCCGTTTTGCCGCATCCATATTCGACCGCTACCAGAAACGGCTGTCCGCCATCGCCAAATATCCGGAGATGGACCGTTTCTTTGCCGATGTGGACGTAGCCCGGGAGTTCCGGACTTTCGCCTCCCGGGAGGACGGCATCACCGCCACCCAGAAGGAGTGGGAGGACACGCTGCCTTATCTGCTTCCCCAGCTGCAGGCTCTCGTAAGCCGCTATTCCAAATTGGGAGAGAATGCTTTCTACAAGTACTATCTGCCTGTAGACAATACGGTGAAAGTGGCACTGGAAGGAATATAATTGACTTTTTTGGTTGGTGACGACGGCCGCTGCTCTGCCGCGTTGGTCACGAAATCAGCCCTGGAGTGCCCTGCAGTTGTCAACGCGGCAAGGTTCTTGGCCGATAGGGCCTGTTTCGTTGCCGCGTTGCCACGAAATCGGTCCTGGAGAGCCCTGCGGCTGTCAACATGGCAAGGTCTTGGGCCGATAGAGCCCGATTCGTTGCCGCGTTGACACGAAATCCGCCCTGGAGTGCC
>JAFUWW010000091.1 GCA_017471085.1 Bacteroidales bacterium
CTCCAAGATGGGTCTCGCCTTCGGTCCCTACTATGTCTATTCCCGTTATGCCCATGGCAATTACCTGGCCATCACCGAAACCGGTGAAGCCATCCCGAACCTCTGGAACGGCAGCAACCAGACCTACTGGATGGGCATGAAGGAATATGAGGCCACGAACCTGGACAAGACCATGTTCTGGAAGCTCCCCTATCTGTTCGAATATACGGACCCGGTAGCCCGGATCGGCTACTACCGAACCGTCTATCCGGCCTTCACCGCCGACCAGGTCCTCCTGGAGCGGGCAGAGGCGAACACCCTCCTGGGCAAGTATGACGAAGCCCTGGACGACGTGAACCTGTGGATCCGGAACATTGCCAGCGCCGACGAGACGCACCTCCCGCGTACCCTGGACCTGGACCGCGTCAATTCCTGGTTCAACAGCACTCCCTACCATGTCTGGGACACCTCCAGCGTGAAGAAGCATCTGAACCCGAAATTCGTCCATGTCGAAGAAGGTTCCACCAAGGAGAACATGCTCCACTGCGTCCTCGCCCTCAAACGGGTGGAAACCCTGGGCCAGGGCCTCCGCTGGTTTGACGTCAAGCGCTACGGCATCCAGCTCGACCGCCGCATCATCAATGCGGAAGGCCGTCCCTACCGCAATACGGGCACCTTGGAGCCCTTCGACAAGCGCACCGCCGTCCAGATTCCCAAGAAGGTCCGCGACGCCGGCATCACCCCCAATCCGCGTGACAACCAGTAAAGCATGAGCCTTATGAAAAAATACATCCTTCATATCGCCGTCATCCTCGCCGTCCTTGCCGCCGCCCCCGCCTGCGTGAAGGACACCCTGAGCGAGACCAGCGTCATCCGGGTCTCCGAGACCAAGCAGAACGACTTCGACAAGTGGCTGGAAGCCAACTTCCTGCTGCCGTACAACATCGATTTCAAGTACCGCTTCGAGATGAACGAGTCCGACATGAACTATTTCACCATCCCGGCCGACTACGAGTATTCCATCGTGATGGCCCATCTGGTGAAGTACCTCTGCGTCGAAACCTATGACGAAGTCGCCGGCATCGCCTTCACCCGCCGGTATTTCCCGAAGATGTTCTTCCTTACGGGAGAATGGGAGTACCGCAACAACGGCACCATCATCCTCGGGACCGCAGAGGGCGGTAAGAAAATCTTCCTCGCGGGCGTGAACCTGCTTCCGCAGTACATGCACACCGCAGAAGACCTGAACCACTACTACATCAAGACCATCCACCACGAATTCACCCACATCCTGAACCAGAACGTGGACTTCCCCGTGGACTTCTCGATGATCACCGGAACAGGTTATGTCGCCGACAGTTGGAGCGACGCCCCCTATAACCGGGAGTTCCTCCAGAACGGCTTCATCACTGACTACGCCCAGCATTCAGACACGGAAGACTTCGCGGAAATGCTGTCCGAATACGTCACACATGACCAGGCCTGGTGGGACGAGCAGATCCTCAAGGCCGGTGAAAAAGGCAATCTTATCGACGCCAAGCTGGACATCGTAAGAAACTATATGCAGGATTCCTTCAACATCGACATCGATATTCTCCGTGCCACGGTGCTCCGCCGCCAGGAAGACGTCTTTGCCGGCCGGGTGGACCTGCACAGCATTGAAATCAAATAAAAAAGGAGGGCAAGCATATGAAAATCAAAAGAATTCTCGCGTCCTGCCTCGTCGGACTCGTCGCCCTCGGCGCCCAGTCCTGCCTGAAAAGCTATGTCGACTATTTCGGCGAATCGGCTGCCGAACGTCTGACCGGCTATCTCTCCGACCTGGACGACTTGCTCAGCGGAGAGCAGTACGGCTGGCGGATGGAGTATTTCGTCGGTAATGAAGACGGCGACTTCGGCGGCATCAATATCGCCCTCCGCTTCAACTCCGAAAAGGGCGAGGTGACCGCCATGAGCGAAGAGGACAAGACGGCCTCCTACACCAGCCTGTATGTCCTGACCAGCGACAGCGGCCCCGTGCTGTCCTTCGACACCTATAACCCCGTCCTGCACAAGTACGGAACCGCCAGCGCCGACTATTACGAAGGCCGGGGCGGCGACTACCAGTTCTTCATCATCGGTTATGACAAGGAACAGAAAGTCGTCCACCTGAAGGGCAAGCGCAACGGGAAGTTCTGCGACCTCTATCCGATCAACGAGCCTCTTGAACAGTTCAACGAGAAGATGTACAACATCAACCGGAACTTCTACGTGGGCTCCTTCGAAGGCGAGATCGACGGGCAGAAGGTGACGGGCGACATCGATGTCCGCAACCACCAGTTCACTGCCTACGAGATGGAGGCCTTCGGAACAGACAAGGACGGAAATCCCCAGTACGACATCGCCAATACGATTACGGTGCCTTACATCCTCACCGAGAAAGGCCTCTCCTTTTATGAGCCGCTGGAAGTGTTCGGAAAGCGCATCGAATCGATGGACTTCAACTTCGACCTCGCCCAGTCCGACACCACATTCCGTGCCCCGGACGCCGGCGTGACCTTCAAAGGAAGGATTCCTTCCGACTGGCTCCCGTACGAGTTCTTCGAGGGAACCTATTCCCTCACCTACGGTTCTTTCGGCAGCACATCCACCATCAGCAACATCGTGCTGGTTCCTGAGGAAAAAGGCGTTTCCTACCGTGTCAAGAACCTGGGCAAGCAGTTCGACCTCCTGATGGAATACAACATCCGGACAGGCCGCCTGGAACTCCGCTACCAGGCAGTCCTGCAGCCGGATTCGGACGAAGTCATCCTTGAAGACGACCACCTTATCGTGGTTCTGCTTCCCTGGGCCCTGGGCCCGGATTCCGGCGGCCTGTGGATGAACCCCGACCTCGGCATGATGACCGTCTGGAACGGAAACGAGACGAATCCTTCCTTCGATTGGAAGGAAAACGGCGGATCCCGCAAGTTCGAGACTACCTCCTTCCTCCTCTATTACTATGATACCGACGAAACGGCCGACAGTCCGTACTACGACGGCGCCGAAAAGTACTCCTTCGCCGGTAACGGCGGCTCATACCAGCTGCCGTACCTAAAGACCTTCCGCAAAACCAAATAACGAAGCGCCATGAAGAGAAACACTGCCATCTTAGCACTTGTCGCGGCCGCGGTCGCCCTTGTTTCCTGCCAGGAAGACAAAGCGTTCGAGCTGAACGTGCCGCCCACCGTAGACGTCACCTCCGGCGCCAACATCACTTTCAAGGCCATTGGCGGATCCGGAGCCATCGAAGTAGCCCCCCAGGAAGGTCAGCTCCAGGCGACGACTGCCCAGAGCAGCTGGTGCCACCTGAGCGTTTCAGGAAACCGGATCGAGGTTTCCGTGGACCCTTACGACGGATTGGAGAGCCGCTTCGCCATTATCGACATGAAAGCCGGCAACGCCACCGGACAGACCATTGTCCAGCAGTTCGGCGTCATCGTCAAGAGCTATTCCTGGAAGGACTTCACTGTCAAGAACGCTCCCCAGAGCGTCGAATTCACCTATGATGCCAACGACTCCGTCGTCGAGGCTACCAGCGACCAGGACTGGGTTACCTTCGAGGCTACACCTGAAGTCTTTACGGTACATGTTGCCCAGAATCCTGGTACGGACTACCGCGAAGCACTGGTCCACTGGACCATCGGTGAAGTGTCCGGCGATTTCACCGTGGGGCAGTTCGACCTGGCAGATGCCGGATTGCTTGGAGAGTGGACCTGGCACGGAAAGCAGCAGCCCAATAACCGCGATTTCCCGATGCAGGCCACCCTGGCGGAGACCGGCGACGGCGTCTATGCGCTCACCCTTGCCTACGATGCTTCCACGATTGCCATCGACATGACCGTAAACGATATCGTCCTGCAGGCGAACAAGCTGATGCTGCCTCTCGGCAACTACGTAGGGACCTATACGATGAAACGTACCAACACTGTCTACGACGCCTACCCGATCGTCGCCGCAGGAACCGGCCGTCTCTTCTATGACGGAGCCATCACCAGCGGCGCCTTCCCGTTCGTCCTGCAAAAGGATGAGAACGGCATCTGGCAGGCTACCAGCGACATGTCGGCCTACCCTGACATGTTCTTCCGCTTCGAAATGTGGAGCCAACCCGACGAAGAAGAAGAGCCGCACGAGGACATCTCCTCCTCCGGCCTCATCCTGGCCGAGTCTTATATGGTCAAGGAGTAATAACTTGGAAAATCCCACAAATTCTTCCCGGACTTGTGGGATTTTCTATTTTTTTTACTACCTTTGCAGTCCGGTTTGACCGAAAGGCCCCGGATACGTATTGGAGAGATGCTCGAGTGGCTGAAGAGGCACGCCTGGAAAGCGTGTGTACCCCAAAAGGGTATCGCGAGTTCGAATCTCGCTCTCTCCGCAAGAATCGGCCCTGCAGATGCCTGCAAGGCCGATTTCTTTTTTGTTACCCCAATGTTACCCCATTTTGGGGGCTATTTTTGGGGATATGAAGTCAGGTGACTGCTGGAGTTGTCATGTGTTATCTTCGACACACAGTCTATGATTTTGTCTTGCCTCCGGATGATCTCTTCCGCGAGGGTGGCCACCTGGTTCAGGAAATACGCCGCAGCTTTTCCCTTTATCAGCGGCTCCCCGTTCTTTCGCTTCACGTTCAACGAGCTATGCAGTGCACGGACCGCCTGGTTCAAGTTCACACCAATGCGCTCGATCTGCGCACTCAGATTGTTGATCTGATTCCGTATTGTCCGGTCCGTTACGATCACCTTTTCTACGGTAATCTTTTGCTTCAGTATCATGTGCCGAAAATACTTTGACATCGAGAGATAATCCGCATTCACCATGTCACGGCGGATCTGGATTTCCTCTTTTTCCGTCACTCGGAAATGATGCCAGATGCATCTTGGTTCTTTCTTAAATGTACCCATATCTATATCTTTTTTCTAACGGATGCGACTCCGGAGCGAATCCACTCCCGGAGGGGTTGTCGTTAGGGGCACGAAGTTTTTCGTGACACAACGACCCATCTGGCCCTCCGGAAAACAAGACCGCCCCTACCCCGGGGCTATGGGCTTTCAAATCTCACATTTATCCTCCTGAGGCAACCGTCCTAAACAGGCAGTGTACCTCCGGAGGCACAGTACCTCCAGAGGCTCACATCCTCATGAGGATATTAACCATTATAACCTAATAGTCCTCATAACCCTCATAACCCTTGTAGCCTAATAACCCTCGAGGGTTATTTTTTTGTCTGCCGCCTGTAACTCGTCGCCATGAAACATAAGGGAAGCATCATCTCCGCCATCCGGTCATACATCCTCTCTCCATACCGGTCACGAAGTCCGCTTCTGTCCAAGTTCGAGGTAATCACCGTAACCAGCTGGCGATCGTACCGGGCATAGATGATGTCCTGGATCGGATAGCGTTCCACCCCGTAGATCAGGCAGCGGGAGGGTTCGATTCCAAGGTCGTCAAGGAACAAGTACCTGGCTCTCCGCATTTCTTCATAATGGTTCGCCCTATCGTTCTGGTATTGGCAGTATTCGTCAAAGAGTGTCGTCGCCGTCGTCAGTACTGCCAGATCAGAACCCGATCCGGAGGCCCGGATAAGAGAGCAGACGGCCTTCATCAGCGTCGTCTTCCCCGATCCGACAGTCCCATACAGGAAGAGGCCACGGATCGGGTCCTCCGTGCAGAGCCAACGGGAGACCTTTTCGATTTTCTCCTCTATTTCCGTATCGGAGATGTCCGAATATCGGACCCCTCTCCGTGTCACTTCATACCTGTATGCCTCTTTCAAGGCTTCCTTGATTTCCGATTCGGACAATGACGACACCCTGTCGGGCAGTTTCCTGATTTCCGGACGGTTACCAAGAGTCACCGCCATCGAATTGCGCTGGATCAGGGATGTCAATTGGACCAGTATTTCGTTTTTCATCTTTATTATATCCTATATTTATATCTATTTCTTTTTTATTATGTGTGCCGGAAATCGGACGGGTGGGGGGCTTCGTTTCGGACGGGTCCCCGGCCGAACTCCGGACCGGTGGGGTGCCCTTCTTCAGCCTGCTTCCGTTCCATTCAGATTCGGGGAATCCGTCCGGAAGGATGACAGTATACCGGGACGGCTTTCCCTTGGATGATGTGCTGTTGTCGATGAGACCTCTTGCCAGAAGGGTTCGGATAGACTTTCCCACGGTTGACCGGGAAAGGCCCATCACCTCCCGGATCCATCGATAGGATATCGGAACGGGTTCCCGCCGTCTCTTCCACAGTCCGAAGATGACGGCGAACACCAGCATCTCCGAACCATGAAGACGTAGTTTTTCGGAAAAGAAAGGATAGACCGTGGCATAGGGCTTCAGTCTCCGGTCAGCCATTGTCCCTGTCCTCCAGGTTGGCCAGACGTTTGTTTCGCTGGTGCGTGTCGGCAAGGATGCGCGCCCTTTCCACGTCGAAGACGAATCTCTTTCCAATCCGGGAGATGATTGCCTCGTCCAGTATCCGCTCCCGCATAAGCGTATAGATCATGCTCTCGCTGCAACCGAGTTTCTGGGCCAGGGCGTGAACCCCGACAGCCTTCTCGTTTCCGGAGGATACTCCCGGGGAAATACCTTCCTTCGGGAGAGAGGCAAGGGCGAATTGCGTGAGAGTCAGGAACTGCTCGCCGGTCATCTGCCAGAGCGGCGCTTGCAGTAAAGGCTTGATGTTGTTTTCCATAATGAATCCTGTTTTCAGATGTTGTTATTCAATAAGGAGCCGGTTCCAAAAACGGCCAGGTGTTACCACCCGGCCGCAAAACTACACTGGCATCCCCGATGCGAAGGATTATTTCTCTCTTTCACCCATTATTCCTCACCGTAATCCCATCCCGCGTCCTATTTCCTCTCGATATACATATGCCCTCTTGGCATTCTGGACAGTTTCAGCCGGATATCTTTTCTTGAACTTATCACCGTACTTCGCCATCATCTTGTCGATGAAGAACACCTCGCTTACCACCTGGGGTTTCAACGCACGGCGGTTCTCGACATAGATCAGCAGCGCCACGGCCTTTCCCTGGTTAGAATCCAGGGAACGGGGCGGGATAGCGGCAAAGTAGCTGTCGATTCTCTTCAGCAAATCGTCCTGGCCATCAAGGAACATCTCGGAAAAGGTCCATATCGGTTTATCCATTTCCTTATAGCTCATGATTCTCTTGACCAGAATCCCGCCCATTGCTAACAGAAGCACCGTGGCTATCGTTGTGGCGGGTAGGGCATTACCGTCCACGCAATCCGTAACGATGGCAGGTAGGATGATAACCGCCGATAGGATGAGATAAAAATACTGTTTCAGCCAGCGGAATGGCCTACCTTTTATCTTTTCACCATGGCTGAATGGCGTCATATAGTAGATCCAATGCTCCAGAGTATCCCGCAAAAAGCCCTTTATCCAGGATGATATGTTTCTTTTCATCATTGCTTTCGATTAGATAAGCGCATTGAACTTCGTCATGGACGACGCCTTGATGGAGTCCACGATGTCGATATAGGGCTTCATGGATTTATAATCGCTGTGTCCCGTCCATTTCATCACAACGTTCGGCGGGATTCCCAGGGACAGGGCATTGACGATGAATGTACGCCGGCCCGTATGCGTCCCCAGCAGCTCCCATTTCGGGTGTATCTCATCCGTTCGGACGTTGCCTTTGTAGGTCGTGACACGGATTCCCTCGTCGATTCCCGCCAGGCGGCAGATCTCCTTGATGTCACGGTTCATCGCCTGGTTCGTATAACAAGGCAGAGCCCTTCCGTCACGAAAGGGGATATCCTTGTATTTGTCCAGAATCCCCTTTGTGACATCGTTCAACTCGATGGAAATGCTGTCGGCAGTCTTGACCGTCGTCACCTCTATATGGTCGCCTTTCACATCGTCTCGCCGGAGATTGGACACGTCCGAATGCCTGAGACCGGAGAAGCAGCAGAACAGGAACACATCCCGCACGGGATCGAGATAGTCATTGGTCCCCGTCAATTCCAGATTCCGGATCCGGGTCAGTTCGTCGCGGGTCAGGTACAACACCTTCTTCTGGGTCCGCTTCAGCGTCGGACGGAATGTTTTATAGGCGGCGTTGGGCTTGTATCCCTTCTTGTCCGCCCAATTCAGGAACCATCGTAGATAGCCGAGCTTTTTCTCGATCGTCGTGTTCCTGAGCCCAGTCACGTCATCCTCGTCATACTTTTTCCGGGCACCCAGTTTCTTACGGGGTGTGCGCAGCTTCTTCGTATCCCGAAGATAGCCGATGAAAGACGTCAGGACAGATTCCGTCAGATCGGAGAGTTGAAGCTTCTTCCTGAACGCCTTCAGGTCTTCCCGAAGCGATTCCATTTTCTGGAAGGTCGCCTTCGTCCACGCATTCTTCTCTCCGCATTCCCGGCAGAACTCATCGAAGGCGTCGAAGATTCCGATTTCTTTTTTCTTGGGAACGGTGGCTTTCTCACGCGGTGCCCCGATCTGCTTTTGTACAGCTTTAGAAAGTCCCATCTTCTCCCGGAAACGAGCGTCAACGTCCTTCGCAGAGGGCATCACCTCGATGGCGGTATAGTAACTGAATACCGCATCCATGACCTGACGCATCTTGTCCAGGTCCCGGTTGATGACCTCAGCGGGATCCCCTTTTGTACCAACATGGCCGGGACGCACCCGCTGGGCGGATTCATCCCAGGCTTCCGGGGTTTCCAGATTCCAGCCGGAGAGTTCATCGACCCGCTGGCCACCGAACGTGACCCGCATCCGGATCTGATAGCTGGTCGTCTTCCGGCCAAAGGCGCGCAGCTTGAAACATAAGGCATACTTCATCCTCATGACATGACACATGTTTTTCGCGGAGCTGGCTCCGCTTTCATTGAACAAATGGAATGTGCTGTCGATGGTTCGGTTCCGGTACAAGACCGGGTCGCCTACTTCAAAGAGGACGGGTCGGAAATACCTCCGTTGGCCGCAAGGAGACAGCTAGAACTTCTCCTTCCCCTGAAACTTGCTGATACGACTGATGGTGATGAAGAAGAACTGTTACCGTTCAGAGGACATGCAAATTTACGAATTCCAAACGGATTTGCAAACGTATGGTGGCACCTGTCTACACGGAAGTTACCCCAAAGTTACCCCATATTCAGCTGTAAATAATTGGTCATTTCTGCATTAGATATTTATCCACAGTAGTACAAGACTTGGTTCAAAACAACGCATAAACAATTGCCTTGGTGCCTTCCGTTAGCGGTCCAGGACTTCCCTGAGCCAGGAATAGGCTTCCGGAACGTCGTAGTCGCCACTGTGAGGCTTGAGCCAGGCAAAACCGACGTTGTGGGCCCTGACAGCCGGGCTGGTGCGGATGGAGAGGAAGAGCGTGGTTTCCACGGCAAAGGAATTGTCGCGGTCGTCCATACCGTGGCGCACATACCAGTATGGAGCGATATCGGCCTTGTTTTCAAGGAGATAGTCAATGGCGCAGGTCATTTTGAGCTGCTTCAGGAGGGCTTTCCCTTCCTCGGTACCCAGGTACGCTTCCCAGGTAAGGCCGGTGTCGTCCAAACCCACGTTGTTCTTCCGCGTGTCATGGTTCCAGGACCAGGCGTTGAACGGGGCATATTCCTGCTCCCGGGTTCCGAAGAGATTGTCCTCGTTCATGTTGTTGTCATAGAGGCCCACATTGGAGAAGGAAGGGGCGACCTTGAGGGCCGTGTATTTGGCCAGGTAGTACAGGTGCTTGTCCAGATCGTAGCGGTAGCTTCCGTCCTCGTTGAAAACGAGCCAGCCGTTGTTCTTGCGGTGCTGAGCGGGCTGGCTGCCGGTCGCGGGAGCGCTGACGGAGGTGTCAGGCTGCCTTTGACCGCGGGGGCCGCCCATGCCGGGACCGCCGAAGCGGCGGGCGCGGATTTCTTGCTCCAAGTCGGACTTCATCTGGTCGACGCCGATCTCAGCGATCGTGCGTTCGATTTCCTCTTTCATGAGGCGGGCGATCTGGTCGCGCAGATTCCTGTCGGTCACAAGATTGCCGAACTCATCCTTGAGCCCCAGGCCGTTCAAGTAAGGAATGTATTGGGCGGCAAGGGCTTCGGATGCTTCCAGGACAGTTGCCTCCGGGGCATAGCTGTAATTCATCTCGCCGGTCAGGTACAAGACCTTACGTGTGCTCCCGAAGAGCCATTCGTACCCATAGCAGGAGTGGCCGAGGTCGGTGATGGGGCAGTAAGCGATGACACCCAGCACATTGTCGCCCAAGCCGGGAGTGGAAGAGAGACTGCCGTCCTTGGCCTTCACGATGCCCGCGGCGCCGATCTCATACAGGTCCTCAAAGTAGTCCGGACTGTTTCCGCTGGCCGCAATGACGGTGGAAAGCGCACCGCCACCGGAAGTGCCGGTCACGAAGATCTTCTCCGTGTCCCCAGCCGGAAGGGATTTCCTGTTGAAGCGGAGGTAACGGATGGCGGCCTTGGTGTCCACCATGATAGCGGGGGAATGCCCCATGTATTTGCCGTCCGTAAGGCCATTGGCACGGCTGCGACCGCCATAGGAAACGATGACGTAACCTTCTTTCAAGGCCACACCCACTTTGTTGTTGGAACCGTCGTAATCCTGTCCGTCGGCAATCGTGTTTTCCGGATAGGTATTCGCCTGCCAGCCGGCGTTGTTCACATAGAACAGGATGGGCGACGCCTTGGTCGCCGTTTCCGGCACATAGATGTTGATCAGCTGGTCCTGGGGCCGGTTGGGCTGCGTGACATAATTGTCCACGTACCGGGTCACTTTCACCGGAGTGCCGTCCACGGAGACGTTCAGAACGGTTTTCTGCGCTGATTTCAGAGCGATGCTTTCGCCTTTGGTTTTTCCTGCACTGAGCGCTGCCGAGCAGACGGTGAGGGCCACGAGAAACAAAGCTGTTCTTTTCATGGGGATGATGGGATTATTGGTTTTCCAAGGTATGCAGGAGCGCCAGCAGGGCGTTGTCCAGGTAACCGGGAAGGTAGCGGGCCTGCCGCTGGCCGAAACCTCCATGGAGGAGGGTCCAGTCATCGGCATGGTACCCGTTGTCCTGCTCCTCGCGCTGCCAGGCATGGTTTACGATGAGGGTGTTGGGCCGGACTGCGTTCTCCTTGAGGAAACGTCCGGTAGTAGAAAACAATTCACCGGAGAAGCAGGCCAGGTTCACCGTGCCGATCCGGATATATTGCAGGGAGAGATACACGTCGTCACCCTCTTTTCCCGGGATGGAGGTGCTTTCATACCCGGCGGACAGCGTCACGGACGCGTCTTCGCCGGCGATCGTGCCGAGGGCCTTTTCGACATCGGCATAGTGGATGGCCGACAGCCACTCCAGGATGGCATAATCGCTTCCGGAGAAGGTCTTGGCTGTTCCGTCGGCGGGATTGCGGAAATAGAGGTCATTCTGGACGATGGGGTTCTGGTCCCCGGCCGCACCGGACAGCCAGATGGCCGTTGCCCCGGGATGGTTTTGCTCCAGGTAGGCGGAGGTGAAGCCCGGGATGTCCGAACTGATGCCGGTCTTCCCGTCCAGGCAGGTATTGGCGTGCATCACCGTTCCATGGACGGCGTAGTTCACCAAAAACGCGATAGGGTGGCCGTCGGAAACTGCATTGAAGCGAATGACGGCGAGCTCACGGTCGGTGGGGCCGGTAGGATTCCAACCGATTCCGCGGGTCTCAGAAAGGCTTCCGTCCCGCTCCCGCCGGTTGAAGACCGCATTCCGGTTCACGTTGATGTAAGATTCCCCGTAGCCGATGCCCAGGGTGGCGGGCTCCAGGGAGGACAGCGCCTCGTCGGCGGCGGAGAGCATCTGCCGGAGGGCCAGACGGGCCCAGCGGGCGTGCCGGTCGGAGCCGGTGAAATCCACGGGCCCCGTGATCTCCGGGGCGGCGTGGGTATGGGTGGAGGTCATCAGGATGTTCCGGAGCGGAATGCCTGTCCGGGACGACAGGGAATCGGCGAACTGGGGCCCCAGGGAACGCCCGGTTTCGGCGCTCACGAGAAGGATCGTCTCCCGGTCGTCGGCCAGGGCGATCACGCGTACGTGGATGGGGTCCAGCACGCCCGTCATTTCTACGTGGGGCGCCCGGGTCAGCGGCAGCATGTCGGAAGAGGGGGTAATGTCCCGGACGGCGCCGCCTGCCCGGAAATGGCCGGCAAAGCAGGGACTCAGGCATAAGCAGATGCCGCAAAGCGCAGCGAGGAATCTTCGATACATGGCTTATTTGAATTCCGACGGCGGAACGCCGAATTTTTTCTTGAAAACCTTGGAGAAGTGGGCCAGGGAACTGAATCCCGTGAGGTCGGACACTTCCGAAATATTGTATTTCCCTTCCCGCAGCATCGCGGCCGCCTTGTTCAGCTTGTAGTTCTTGAACAGTTCCGACGGGGTCACCCCGGTAAGTCCTTTCACTTTGTAGAGGAACTTGGAATGGGAGATGTGCATCTTGTCCACGATGCCGCCGATGTTGAATTCCGAGTTGGAAAGTTCCTCGTCCATCAGCGCATAGAGGTCCTTGAGGAAGGCGCGGTCCTGGGGCGAGAGCGAACCGTCGCCGGGGAGGTCCATGCCCGCATTTTCGGAGAGGGCGTTTCTCAGGCGCTGCCGTCCGGTGAGCAGATTCTCCATCAGCGAGAGCAGGTACTCCGCATTGAACGGTTTGGTCACGTAGGCGTCGGCCCCGGCTTTCAGGCCGACGATCTGGTCTTTGACGCTGTCCTTCGCCGTCAGAAGCACGACCGGGATATGGCAGTATTGCAGTTCCCCTTTCAGGAAGTCGCAGAAATCGAGGCCCGTCTGCCCGTTCATCATGATGTCGCTCAGGATGATGTCCGGAATCTGCTGTGTGAGCAGTTTCCGGGCCGATTCCACGTCGTAGCAGCAGGTTACCCGGTAATGGGGCGAGAGCAGGGTGCGCAGGTAGAAAGTGATGTCCGTGTCATCGTCCACGACCAGGACGGCCGGCTTCAGGATCTCTTCGCCTTCTGCTCCGGGTGGCAGGGAGAGGCTGTCCCCGGCGGTTTTTTCACTCTGCATGAGGTGGCCGGGAGTACCGGTGTCCTTCTCCTCGGGACTGTACTGGCCGCCCTCTGTCGGGAAGACGAGGGTGAAGCAGACGCCGGCTCCGTCTTCGGCATTGGCACAGGTGAGGGTCCCGTGATGGAGCTGGGCCAGCTTCCGGGCATAGTACAATCCTACGCCGGACCCCCAGTTGTACCTCCCGTGCTGGGCCGGTCCGTCCAGCTGGTAATACCGTTCGAAGATGCGCTCCAGCTTGCCTTCCGGGATGGCCGGGCCGCTGTTGGACACCTTCAGGCTGGCCTGGCCTGCCATTTCGGTGAAGGAAACGGAAATGAAACCGCCCTGGGGCGTGTACTTGAAGGCATTGGACAGCAAGTTGTCGAGGATGTTCACGATTTTGTCGGCATCGGCATGGACGAAGGCGTTTCCTTCCAGCCCGTCTGACAGGAAGGTGATGCCTTTTTCCTCGGCGTTCACCTGATAGATGTCCAGCGTATTCCTCAGGATGGGAAGAATATCCAGACGGCGGACTTTCAGCGCCAGGGCGTCGGTCTCCAGGGCGTTGAAGTCCATGATCTGGTTCACCAGGCTCAGCATCCGGTCCACATTGTGGCGGACGATTGTCAGCAGGGTCCGGTTCTTCCCTTTGATGTCATCGGCCGATGAGAGCGTGCCGATGGGACCCGAAATCATGGTGAGCGGCGTCCGGAGCTGGTGGGCGACGTTGGCGAAATACTGCTTGTTGATTTCGCTCATGTGCTGCTCCTGCCTTTTCTCCGCCTCGGCCTGGCGGAGTTTCTCGCGTCCCCGGACCGTGTGCAGCCAGAAATACAGGATGACGGCGAGAATGGAAAGGGCCAGCAGCGCGTACAGGGTCTTGGCCCACCAGGTGGCCCAAGGGGCCGGGAGGACCGTGACGCGAACCGATCCGCTGCCGAAGATGTGCTCTCCGGTCGTGTCGGAAAGACGGGCCAGGAAGGTATAATTTCCGGGCGGGATGTTGGAGTAGAAGGCCTCGTGCGAATCGCCGCCGTCGATCCAGAAGTGGTCGAACCCTTCCAGCTTGTACGAGTAGCTGCCCTGTACGGTATTCCGGTAGTCCAGTGCCGAAAAAGAGATGCTGAAGCTGTTCCAGTCGTGCTGGAGGCGGATGGGCGGCGAAGTGGTCATGACGGCCTGGATCGGGCTTCCTTTTCCGGGCGTGATGAGACTGTTCTGGACGCGGAGGTCCTCGAAATAGAAGGGGAGCGAAATCTCCCGGGTCCGGGACGAGGGATATCGGACGACCAGCCCCTGCATGGTGCCCAGAAGGAGGATGTCTCCGGGGAGCACGCAGGCGCAGTGTTCCGTGAAAGCATTGCTGCTTACGCCGTTGCCGGCCAGATAAGTGTTGAGCAGTTCGCCGCTCAGGTTGTACTCATTGAGTCCGTATTGCGTGGCCACCCATACATGTCCGCCCACTTCGGTGATGGAAGACACCTCCGGGCAGCTGATGCCCGATACCCGGCGATACTGGTGCGTGTCCGGGTCCAGGATGACGACCCCGTTGCTTTGGGTCCCGATCCAAATCTGCCGCTGGCTGTCCTGGAACAGCTCTTCCGGGATGAACAGGTCGCTTCCCAGCACCTCCTTGACGGCGCTCAGCGGAAGGAGCGTGGCGGTGGCCCCGTCATTTTCCGTGAGGATGAGGTCTTTGTTGTTTTCGACCGTGAGGATGCGCCCGTCGGAAAGATGAAGGGTATTGCTCCCGAACTGCGTCCTTCTTTCGTATTTGGACGGAAGCAGGACAGGGACAAGCTCTGCTTCCCCGAAAGGTATTTCGTAAACGTCATTCTTCCTCGTCACGATGTTCAGGATGTCCCGGTCCCTGTCGTAGGAAAGCGCCTGGATGGGGGTGTTCTTGAAGAAGTTCTGCAAGGAATGGAAGCGGGAACCTTTCTTGTTGTTGGGCAGGATCTGGACGCCGCCTCCGTCCATTCCGACCCAGATGTTGCCTCTGCTGTCCTGAAGAAGGCAGTTGATGTTGTACTCGCCCTTGTCCAAGGGGAGTCCGCTGTCGACGGCTGTCCGGACGGCGCCGGTGGACTTGTTGACGATCAGGAGATCCTCGATGGTGTTGACAAGCAGGTCGCCGCCCTTGTCATAGGGAAGGATTTCCCGGATTTCCACTCCGGACAGGCTCTTTGAAAGCGGAGAGGGGACCGGTGCTCCCTGCTGCCAGAATTCCAGGTGTCTTCCAGGGCCGAACGACAGCCAGAGGATGCTGTCCGGATCCATGGTTGCCTCCGAGCAGGTTTCGCTGAACGGCATTTCGGAGAGGACGTGCCCGTCCTCGCCATATCGGCCCAGCCGGTCGGGATAGACCACCAGGATATCCTGTCCGTCCGGAAACAGGCCCAGATTGAAAGCGCCGGTGTCGATGATCTTTTCCATCCGGCCATTTTCAGGAGAGAAGCGGTAGATGCCATGCTCGTTGTTGCAGAAGAAAGTGCCGTCCGGCATTTCCAGGAAGGACATGATTCCGTTGCCGCAATACTCGATGGGGACCTGTGTAAAAGTGCCTTCCGTTGTCAGGTAACACAGTTTTCCGTTGATGGTGGCCACCCAGAGCCGGTCGCTCCGGTCCCGGTATATCCTGGCGATATGGTTGTCGGTCAGGCTCAGGGAGTCTTCTCCAGCGAAGTATTGGTGGTAGCCGTAGGGAATCGCGCGGTTGAGCCCGTGGGTCGTGCCGATCCAGACATGTCCCGTTCCGTCTTCGGCCAGGGTCGTCACTCTCGGGTGGGTGAGTTCCGGGGACACCGCTTCAGCGGAAGCGGCCGGGACCGGCTGTCCCGGCGTACAGCAGAGGCATCCGATGGACAGGAAAGAGAGCAGCAAAAGCGTTTTCAGTGCGTGGTCAGGCGTGTTCATGGCAATACAAAAATACAAAAAAAACCGGAGCGGAGCTTCCTCCGCGCGCGTTGGGATGGCAGATTCCAAAAAATGACAACAATTTGCGAAAACGGACAAGCCCCGGAACAAATCATGTCCGAGATCCGGCAAGCCTTCCGGAAGAAAGGAGGCTACTTTTGCATCAACACTAAACGAACCCGCACCATGACGCGCAAAACATTTCCCTTTTTCATGGCGGCGCTCCTTCTGGCCGCCTGTTCCAGCGTGAAGCCTTCTTTCGAGACGGCGACCGCCATCACCGAGGTTTTCGGCGACGGACAGCAGGTCACGGCCGTGGCCCTGCATTTCAACGTACCCATGGACGGTACCCTGCTCACTCCCGAGCAGTTCTCCGTCGTAGAGCTGGTCCCTCCCGAACTTCGTCAGCACGGCCGGGAACCGCTCACGGAAACGGTCCGTGAAAACCGGACGGTAGCCCGTGTCTATACCAATACGCTGGCCCAGATGACATCTGCCCCTGAAGCAGGCCCCTGGGTAATCCTTGAACTGGAGAAGACCTATCATTATCTGCCGTCCTTCGGCGGCGCCCCCCGCGGCAACCAGCCTCAGGGCGAGCGAAAAGGCCCGCAGGGCAGACCGCAGGGCGGTCCTCAGGGCGGCGGTCCCCAGCATCGCGCCATGCCCGGCAAGGCCGAGATCGTCGCGGCCTACCAGGGCGTCACATCCATCGCCCCTTTCGCAGCCGAGGTGACCTTCAACGGGGAACTCGTATCGGCCAAGGGCAAGAAAGTGGCGGTTCCGGCGGAGCCTGTGGTAAGCACGGAGACCGTCAACCTGATTGTAGATGATTTCGTGCAGCGCGAGTACCAGGACGAGGCGACCGGCATTCCCATGGCTTACAACCTGTTCATACCCAAGGACTATGACCCGTCGGTGAAATACCCCCTTGTCCTTTTCATGCCGGATGCCACGGTGACCGGAAAGGAAACCACCCGAACCCTTACTCAGGGCATCGGAGCGACCATCTGGGCCTCTCCTGCCGAGCAGGCCAAGCACCCTTCTTTCGTGCTGGCTCCCGACTATACCCAGCAGATCATCAACGACAACTGGGAGACCAATGAATACTTGGACGCGACGGTGAACCTGATACACAAGCTCTGCGGCGAGTATTCCATCGACACCGACCGGATGTACACCACCGGACAGAGCGGCGGCTGCATGCTCTCCTTTGCGATCGATCACTATTATCCCGACCTTTTCGCCGCCTCCCTCCTGATGGCCGGCAAATGGGACAACAAGCGGGTTTCCAACTTCGTGAATGACAAGATGTGGATGCTCTGCGGCGAGGGGGACCTGGGCGCCCTCCCCAGCATGACCGGCATCTGTGCGGAATTGCGCAAGCTGGGCGTGAAGGTTTCCGAGGCCCAGTGGAACGGCCGGGTGAGCGCCGAAGAGTTCGACCGCCTGTGCAAGGAGATGGACGCGGAAGGGGCGGATATCCGCTTCACGCATTTCATCCAGTATTCCGTTTTCCCGGACGACACGCACCTGGACGGCATGGAGCATCTGCAGACCTGGCGGCTCACCTATGCCATCGAAGGCGTGCGCGACTGGCTGTTCAGGCAATCTAAATAAGAGAAAGGAATGAAAAGGATTCTTTTGGTTTGGTTGATCATGGTTGCTGCCTCCATCCCTGTCTTTGCGCAGGGACAGGCTGCGCAGCAGCCGGTTCCCGCGAACCCGGTTTCGGCGGGAAGTATCGTGAGCGTGGCCGGGATCGGGCAGGTCTATGGAGACGGCCTCAAACTGGCGGCTGTCGCTATCGAGATGGCCGAGCCCGTTGTCAGTAAAAAACTGAAAATGAGCGACTTTTCCCTGGATTTTACGGGGAACAGCCTCCCTGCCAGCGGCAAAGTGACGCGTGTCTATGCCAACGATACCGCCGCAATGGCGGCAAAGGGTCGTGACGGGCGCTACGTCATCCTGGAAATGGATACCCGGGAATGGCTGCCGGTCTCCGGGGAGACGCCGGAGAAGCGGATGCTGGAAAACCGGGGCGGCCGTCCCCGTCAAGGCGGACAGCGGCCGCAGCCGAAAGCCACCGACTTCCTCTCGGATGTCTCTTTCCGGGGCAATCCGGACGCGCATCCTTCCATCCGCCTTTCCGGCCGCCACGGCGGTCAGGGCTTTACCTTCGCCGTCCGGCAGGAAAGCGCTATCAAGGCCGTACGCGGCGCGTCCCTGCCCGTCTCCGGGCAGTGGGTGGACAATGAAAAGAATATCACCCTGGTGCTGGACGGCTTCGCCAAGCCGGACTTCCATAACGACCAGAACGGGGTCACCTCCAAGTTCAACCTGTTCGTCCCTTATGCGTATGATCCCGCCAAGGCGTATCCGCTGGTCATCTACCTGCACGATGAGTATGCCTGCTGGAACCGCCATGACGAGCCGCTCATCAGCGGAAAGGGGGCTTCCCTCTGGGCGACGCCCGAGATGCAGGCCCGTGAGGAGGCGTTTGTCCTAGTGCCGGTTTACAAGCGTACCTACCTGACATCCAGTGACATGCATGAGACGGGCCTGGACGAGACCGTCCGTCTCATCGACAAGGTCTGTGCAACCTTCACCATCGACCGGGACCGCCTGTACCTGGTGGGACAAGGGACCAATGCCGCTGCCGCCATGGTGCTGCAGGAGGCTTATCCTTCCACGTTCGCCGGGGCTGTCTGCGTAGCAGGCGCCTGGAACGGAGCCAAGTCCTACGAGACGCTGAAAAACGAGAATATCCTCTTCATCGGCACGGAAGGAGACACGGACGGCACTGCCGCCATCGCCTCCTGCCTGGAAAAGCTGGGCGGTGAGAGCGACCATATCCGCTACCGGAAATCGACCGCCGGGGCCGTGGTTCCGGAGGGGTTCGAAAAGAATGCCCTGAACGCACGTGTTTTCACCCTGCGGAAAGCCTACGACGACGGTTTCGTGGCCGACTGGCTCTATGCCTGCCGGCGTCCCGAGGCCCGGGTTGTCGTAAAATCCCGGGGGCGGGGGGCAGCATCTGCCGTTAAGCCGCTTTCGTTCAATCCGACCGGTACCGTGACTATCCGTTACCAGGCGCCGTCTTCCGTGAAAGAGGTCCTGCTGAACGGGGACCTTCTTCCCATGACCGTGGCCCGGAACGAACGGGGCGTTGAAAACGAAGTGTTCGCCCCCGTGAAGATGTCCAAGACCGTTGAGGGCTGGTGGGAGTACACCACTGGAAAACTGTCCCCGGACCTGTACAAGTACTGGTTTACCGTGGACGGGGTCCAGACCATCGACATGAACAACCTCTATGTCATGCGGGGCAACCGCACGGACAATGTCAACTATTTCATTGTCAACGACGGTGTCAGCGCAGACTTCATCACCCAGGATGTCCCGCACGGCACCGTGAGCGCCCGCTGGTACCACAGCGACCACTTCGGAGAGGACCGCCGCATGATGGTGTACACCCCCGCCGGCTACGAGGAGGGGACGGACCGCTATCCGGTCCTGTACATCCTGCACGGAGCGACGGAAGATGAGCTCTCCTGGCTGATCCAGGGACGCATGGTGGAAATCATGGACAACCTGATCGCCCGCGGCGCCTGCAAGCCGATGATCGTGGTGGCGCCCGACGGCGACCTCGAGAACCCGGCGGCCTTGCGGCTGATGAACTATGACAGCTCCGTGCAGCCGCACATGAACGACGTCCAGAGCCGCCGGATCGGCAAGACCGACTTCGACTATTATGAGAACGAGCGCTTCTTCCCGGAGATTCTCTCTTTCATCGATTCCCAGTACCGGACCGTGGCGGCCAAGGAAGGCCGTGCGGTGTGCGGCGTTTCCATGGGCGGCCGTTATTCCATGAACGTATCCCGCCTGAACCGGAATACCTTCGGTTACGTGGGTCTCTTTTCCCCGGCCCTGGAGCCCGCCAACCACTTCCCCGAGGCGAAGTATGACGATGAAATCATCGCCAGCCTCCGCCAGCAGGCGCAGGACGGCGTGTCCCTTTACTGGATCGGCGTGGGCAAGCATGACATGCAATGGCAGACCAACATCCCCTTCCGGGCTATCCTGGACGAGGTGGGACTTCCGTACCGTTTCAACCCCACCGGAGGCGGTCACACCTACAATAACTGGCGTGTTTACCTGACGCAGTTCGCGGCAGAACTCTTCAAATAATGAATATGAAAAAAAACATGGTCTTCGCTGCCGCCATCCTGGCAACCGTCGCCTGTACGGCAGCCCCCGGCGCGCTCGACTTCTCCGATGCTTCTTACCGGGAAGTGAGCCTCAGCTACAACGGAACCCCCGTGAGCTTCCGCTACTACCAGAACATCTACTACGTGACCAACGTAGTGGATTCCACCTACCAGAAAATGAATCTGTACATCCCGGCCGAGTATTACACCGGAGGCTCTGTCAACGGTTATACTGCCGAAACGGCGCCCATCTTCCTGTACCACAAGGTGGCGGGTTACACGGCGGCCAAGGCGACAACCCTTGCCAGCGCCGTCGCCAAGCGGGGGCCGCGTCCCGGCGGACGTCCGCAGGGCGGCCCGGGCATGGGCCCCGGTGGTCCTGGTGGCCCTGGCGGTCCGGGTATGGGCCCCGGTGGTCCTCAGGGTGGTCCCCAGGGCGGCCCGATGGGCGGCGGTCCGGCCGAACCCGAGGATGAAAGTCTCATCCCTTCGGAGATCACGGATTCCCCGGAGCATCCCTTCATGCCCCTGGCGGCCCTGTTGCGGGGCTATGTGGTGGCGGCTCCGGCCGTGCGCGGCCGCACCTGCCCCAGCGGACAGGCGCCTTCCGCCATCGTGGACCTGAAGGCCGCCGTGCGCTATCTGAAATTCAACGACGCCAAGATGCCGGGCGATGCCTCCAAGATCATCTCGGACGGCACTTCCGCCGGCGGCGCCCTCTCCGCCCTTCTCGGAGCGACGGGCAATCATCCCGACTATGAGCCTTATCTGAAGGAACTGGGCGCGGCTCCGGCGACGGACGATATCTTCGCTACGCAGGCCTATTGCCCCATCACCAACCTGGAGCACGCCGATGCCGCCTACGAATGGATGTTCGGCAGCCTGGACGAATCCCAGCACGGGGCCATCACCCCGGAAATGAAGGCCGTATCCCAGGAACTCGCCGCCGCTTTTCCGGCCTATGTGAACAGCCTGGACTATGTCAATGCAAGGAATCAGAAGGTGGACATGAATGAGGACGGTACGGGCGCATTCACCGGCTGGGTGTGCCACTTCCTCCGGGAATCGGCCCAGGAGCAGGTGGATGCCGGCAAGGACCTTTCCGCCTATCCCTGGGTGGAAGTGAAGGACGGAAAGGTGGGGAAGATCGATTTCGAAGGCTATGTCCGCTATGTGGGCCGGAAAAAGACCCCCGTCGCCTTCGACGCCCTGGACAACACCACCGGCGAGAACAACGAATTCGGCACGCCGGAAGTTCCCAACCGGCATTTTACGGCCTTCTCCATGGAACGCAACACCGCCGAAGGGGCACAGATGGCCCCCGAAGCCCTAATCCACATGATGAACCCCATGTATTACATCACGGACGAAGTGGCACAGACCTCCCCGCACTGGCGCATTTGCCACGGCACGAAGGACAGCGACACCGCCATGGCGATTCCCATCCTTCTGGCGACGAATCTTCTGAACAACGGTTTCGATGTCATCTTCCTCGCTACCTGGGACCAGCCGCACGGCGGCGACTATGACACGGAGGCGCAGTTTGACTGGATCGACAAGATTTCAAGACAGTAACATAACCAACTAAAACAACCATTATGTTTAAAAACAAATTCTTCGGGTTGCTTTTTGCAACCGTTCTCCTGTGCCTGCCACTTCTGGCTACGGCACAGCCTCGTGGAGGAAACGTGACGGCAGCCGGTACGGTCGTGGACCAGGCCGGGCTTCCGGTCATCGGGGCTTCCGTCATCGAAGCCGGAACTACCAACGGCGTCGTGACCGATCTGGACGGTAAGTTCACCCTCCAGGTCAAGCGCGGGGCCCTGCTTCAGGTATCCTGCATCGGTTATGTCTCCCAGGAAGTCCAGGAGGCACCGTCCCTCTCCATCGTCCTGCAGGAAGACAATGAAATGCTGGAAGAAACCGTGGTAATCGGCTACGGTGTCCAGAAAAAGAGCTCCCTGACCGGCGCGATTTCGTCCGTGAAGAGCGAGGATCTGGAAAACCGTACCATCACGACGCTGCAGGAAGGCCTGCAGGGAAAGACGGCCGGTGTCCAGTTCATCTCCACCGGTTCCGAACCGGGCGCCACGGGTAGCATCCGCATCCGCGGTATCTCTTCCAACGCCTCCACCGAACCCCTCTATGTCGTGGACGGCGTGCGCGTGAACGACATCAGCGGCATCGATCCCAACAACATCGAGTCCATGGAAGTCCTGAAGGACGCCGCCTCGGCCGCCATCTACGGCGCCGAAGCCGGTAACGGCGTGGTTCTGGTGAGCACCAAGAAGGGAAAGAAAGGCACCGGGCATATCGCCTATGATTTCCAGTACACCACGCAAACCCTTGCCCAGAAGCCGGAACTGCTGAATGCCGCCCAGTACAAGGAGTATATGCTGGAAGCCGGCACCTTGACCGAAAACCGGATCAACGAAGTTTGGGACGGGAAAACGGATACCGACTGGATCGACACCATTTTCGAGACCGGCCGCCTGCAGAAACATACGCTCAGCTTTACCGGCGGCAACGAAAGAGGCAACTACTTCCTTTCCCTGGGTTATTCCGACAACAACGGTATCATCGTTGGCGACAATGACACGTACAAGCGTCTGACCGCCGCCATCAATGCCGAATACAAGATTACGGACTGGCTCACCGTGGGTACCACCAACAACATCTCCCGCACGGAGAAGCTGAACCAGACCACCAATGAGGCCAACGGAAACCTGCTGATTTCCGCCCTGATGTACGAGCCTTTCCTGGCTCCCACCTACACGGCCTCCGGCATGACCGACTACATGAAGAACCTCCTGGATCAGGGACACAGCCTGCTTCAGGACGCCAACGGGGACTATTTCGGCATTTCTTCCATCCAGAATGCCTGTACCAATCCGCTGATCCTGGCCAACAACAAGCGGCAGGAGAGCGACGGGTTCGGCATCCATGGCAGCATTTATGGCAATCTTACTCCCTTCAAGGGACTTGTCTTCACCAGCCGCTTCGGCTACAGGCTTGCCGCCAACAATACCCGGAACGTGACCTTCCCGTTCTATGGATACGGCAGTGCAGAGCAGAAGAATCTGGGCATGTCTTCCCGCTCGGGCAATGTTGTCTATTATCAGTGGGAAAACTTTGCCAACTATACCCATACCTGGAACAAGGCCCACACGCTCAATGCCATGGCCGGTTTCTCCTTCCAGGAAAACAAGACAAACTATACTTTAGGAGAACTTACTCCCGGAAGTGAGAGTGCTCTCCAGAACGATGCTTCCAATTTCTGGTATCTGGCCTATGCCTCCGACTCTGCCGTCAAGTCCGTGGACGGTGAGGCGCTCAGGACCGCCAAGATGAGCTGGTTCGGCCGTCTGGGATATGAATACAAGAACAAGTACATGGTGCAGGCCACCCTGCGTGCCGACGCGGCCGACTCCTCTTATCTCCCGGTGACCAACAAGTGGGGCTTCTTCCCTTCTGTATCCGCCGGATGGACCATCAGTGAAGAAGACTTCTTCGCTCCTTTGAAGAGTGTCGTGAACAACTTGAAACTGCGCGCTTCCTGGGGACAGAACGGCAGCCTGGCTTCCCTTGGCAACTATGAATATGCTTCTACCATCATTCCTTACTACAGTTATCCTCTGGCAAGCAATGGTACGACCGTTATGGGGCAATACCCGAACGCCTTGGGCAATGACAATCTGAAATGGGAGACTTCCGAGCAGTTCGACCTGGGTCTGGACGCCCGTCTGTTCAATGACCGCCTCACCATCGGCATCGACTGGTTTGACAAGGAGACCCGTGACCTGCTGGTATCCGGTGTCGTTCCGTCCCTCTCCGTGGGCGGCACCCTCTCTCCGATCAACGCCGGTAACGTGTCCAACAAGGGCTTCGAGTTCGAACTGGGCTGGAAAGACCACTTGGGCGACTTCAGCTATGGGATCAGCGGCAACCTGGCCACCCTCAAAAACGTGGTCACCTATGTCGATCCTTCCCTGGACTTCATCGCTGGAACCACCCGCGGCCGTACCGCTCTCACCGCCTTCCAGGAAGGATATCCGGTCTATTATTTCCGCGGCTACAGATATGCCGGCGTTAACGAGGCAGACGGTTCCCCGCTTTTCTACGACAAGAACGGAGAAAAGACGGCCATGCCGAAGGATGACGATATCACTTATATCGGCGATGCCATTCCTGATTTCACCTATGGCATCACCATCAACATGGCCTGGAAGGGCTTTGACTTCCTTGTCTTTGCCAACGGCAGCCAGGGTAATCAGAACTACCTGCTGCTGGATGAGTTCAACACCTCCGGCAACAAGCTCAAGAAGGTGTTCTACGACGACCGCTGGACGCCGTCCAACCATGCCGGAACCAAACCGGCCCTTACGACTGCAGGCAATCTGGCGTCAACCTACAATAACTCCAATGCCCGCGTATTTGACGCCAGCTATTTCAAGATCAACCAGATACAGCTGGGATACAGCCTTCCGAAAAGCCTGCTGAAGCATATCAGCCTGAATCGTGCCCGCGTCTACTGCTCCCTGGACGATTTCTTCATCTTCACCAAATATCCTGGCTATAGCCCCGATGCCGCGGCCAGCGCAGTGCAAGGCGTAGGTATCGACTATGGTGCTTACCCTGCCTCCAGGAAGCTGGTCTTCGGTCTGAACGTTGAATTTTAATCATCGCAACCCATGAAAAAGCACAATACTTTAATGACCCTCATCGCCGGAACGTTGCTCCTTGGCGGAGCCGTCAGTTGTTCCGACAAACTCTCCATTCCTCAGAATGGCTCCATCACCCAGGAAGAGTTCTACCAGACTGATGCGGATGCGGAGAGCGCCATCGTTACTGTCTATGACAGGTGGAGAGGCAATTATCCGGACCGCCTTCCCCTGCTGTCCCTCCTTTCCGACGAGGTGACGAAGGGCGGCACCAACAAGCAGTGGTTCTCCGACTGGAAGAATGTGAACAGCTTTGACTTCGCTTCCAACAACAACCTGGTTACCGCTTACTATCAGGATGCCTATCTGCTGATCTATTACTGCAACCTGGTCATTGACAACGTGGCCGATGACACGCCCGTGAAAAAGCGCTGCATTGCGGAAGCCAAATTCTTCCGCGCCTATGCCCATTTTCATCTGGCGGCCCTCTGGGGCGAGAATGTCCCCGTGGTGGACCACCTTCTCTCGGCCGATGAATACCATGTTTCCAACAGTGCCGACGGGGAGCTCTGGGCGCTGGTGGAAAAGGATTTGAAAGAAGCTGCAGCCGTCCTTCCCAGCAAGTCCGGTGTCAATGACCAGACCCAGATCCGGGTGACGGCCGAGGCCGCCAAGGTGTATCTGGGCAAGGCCTATCTCTGGCAGGGCAAGAATTCCGACGCCGCCAAGGTGCTGGACGAAGTGATTGACAGCCATCTGTACAAGCTCTGGGACGGCGATTACGACCTTCTTGGCCACGTTGTCGCCAACAACTGCTGCGAGAAAGTCCTGGAGGCCCAGGTCCCCAACGATCCCGCCAATTACAAGAAGAACAACATCAACAGCTCCAACGGCTGGCTCCAGAACATCGGCTTCAACACCCAGAAGATGAAGCTCGAAGGGAATTGGAGCAGTGTTCTCGCTTCCGGTGAGGGTTACTTCGCGCCCCGCAAAGAACTCTACGAAGCGTTCGTGGCGGAGGAAGGCGTTGACGGATACCGGCTCAATTCCACCCTCAAAACGGCCGGTCAGCTGAAGGACATGGGGATCGTCTCCAACAGCGAGCTGCCTGACCACGACATCTATTTCAACTGGAAGAACCGCATCCTGAAGGCCGACCTGATGCCGGGTGCCGGCGGCCGTGGAACGGACAACATGTGTATCAACTACTGCGACATCCGCTATGCGGAAGTCCTGCTGCTGGCTGCCGAGGCGAACCTGGGCATCAACCAGGCCAAGGCGGATGCCTATCTCAATGAAGTCCGTACCCGTGCGCAGCTCCCTTCCAAGACTGGTATCACCCTTTCCGACATCAAGGTCGAAAAGCGGCTGGAGCTCTGCTACGAAGGTGTCCGCTACATGGATATCATCCGTTGGGGCGACGCCTACGAACTGCTGAAAGACCAGGGCAAGGTGAACTACCAGTTCAACGTGGGCTCCGACAAGAACAATCCCGTCTATTCGAGCTCTGTCCAGGATGAGAACCCCAACGCCGGTTTCAAGCAGGGCAAGAACGAGCGGCTGCCCATCCCGATGGCCGAGATGGACGTCAACGGTGAAGACAAGCCGAATGGCCATGTAAAACAAAACCCCGGCTGGTAGCCGTCCATATTAACTGTCGGGGCCCTGACCGGCCCCGGCAGTTCCCATTGATTGATATGAAACGCCTTGTAATATTCGTAACAGGCCTGTGCTTAGCCTTCGGGGCTCATGCCCAGTCAACTACGTGGAAGCCGGAACTGTCCACTTCCACCACCACGAACTTCTCCTACAGCGGGGAGGCGGTCACCAATTTTACGCTTTCCTCCATGGATGCCGACTGGCGGAACCGCGGGAACGGTTTCTCCGGGCAGATCTCCTATGACGTGGTGATGAAGCAGTTCATGGGCCTGAATGCCGCCTGGCGTTTCGCTCCCTGGATCCAGGTGAAAGCGGGGGAGCAAAAGCATATGTACCTGAACGAGCTCAGTACGTCTCCCCGCACCCTGGAAGTCTGCGGCTATTCGCTGGGGACCTCCTATCTGGGCGGTTATACCAAGGACCTCTGCGGCTACAGCACCCGGGCCCGGGACTGGGGCGTCACTTTGAACGGCGACCTTTTCAAGAAAGGCGAAAGATACCTGATGTCTTATAATGTCGGCGTCTTCAACGGGAATGGTTTCAGCCTCAAGGATGACAACGGAGCCAAGAACTATACGGCGATGCTGCTGGCCAGGCCCACCTCCGCCCTGACGCTTTCCCTGGGAGGACTCCTGGGCAAATATACCGTGACGGAAGCCGACGGCAGTACGACGCACCTGGGAAACCGGAACCGGGCGTCGGCCGGCCTCTGGTTCAACAACCAGACGGTCATTGTCAAGAGCGAGGCCGTCTGGGGCGATACCGACGGCATGCAGAGCGTCGGCGCTTTCCTGCTGGCAGGCTGGTGGTTCCGCTCCAACATGGCCATCGCCGTCCGGGGCGATTCGTTCCTGAAAGACCTGACCATCTCCGATTCCCGGATTTCCAAGGCCGAAATCTGCTTCTCGCATACATTGGGACCGGTTTTCCGCTATCGTGTCCAGTATGGGCACACCTTCAACGCCGCTCCCGGCGTAAAGGACTTGGATACCGTCACCCTCTCCGTCTCCATGAAGTTTTCCGATAAAATGCTGAAATAATGAAACGATTCTTTTCCACCGTAACCGTGCTTTTGCTGGCGGGCTGTTTTTTTGCCGGCGCCCAGGAGCACGTGGAACACGCCCGGGATGCGCAGCATGCCCGGCGCGAGGTCAAAAAGACCCGTCTGAATACCCGGACCTATTCCCTGGAATTCGACCGGGACAACTATAATACGCTCCGCGAGAGCGTCGAGACGTCGGCCGGTGCCGTGGATGTGGTGTACAAGGCTTATCTCCATATCCCCTATGTCGTCAAACCGCTGGACACGGATTTCCAGTCCCTGAGCATTTTCGTGCCGGTCCTCATCGACGGAAAGGCCGTGGATGCGGCTGAGGCTCCCATCCTGTTCTCCAACCGCGTGGGCGGATACATGCCCGTGGATGACAGCATGACGGAGAATGTCGGCGGACGCGGCGGCAACCAGCGGGAAGCCCTGGCGCTGGCCGCCGGGATGGTCGTGGTGGTTCCCGGCTGCCGCGGACGGGTGAACCGGACGGAGGACGGTGTCTACATCGGCAAGGCTCCTGCCGCGCTGGTGGACCTGAAGGCCGCCCTGCGGTATCTGCGCCACAACAAGGGCGTGATTCCCGGTGATACGGAGAAGATCGTCTCCATGGGCTGCAGCGCCGGCGGAGCCATTTCAGCCGCCCTGTCCGCATCCGGCAACAGCCCCCTGTTCGAGCCCTACCTGAAGGAAATCGGCGCGGCCGATGAAAGGGACGACGTCTTCGCAGGCGGGGTGTTCTCGCCCATCATGGACATCCAGCACGGCGACATGGCTTATGAATGGGAGTTCGGCGAAGTTCCCCTCACCAAGACGGGAGCGCTGGCCGACCAGACGCTTTCGGCTGAGCTCAAAGGGCTCTTCCCGGCCTATGAGCGTTCTCTCAACCTGCAGGGAATCAATGGCTTCGGCCTTTTGACGGCCGACAATCTGGGCGACTATATTGCCACATACTGGCTGAATCCGGCGGCGACACTGTATGTCAGCGGGCTTTCCGAGGCGGAGCGCACCGAATACCTCAAGGACAAGGCCTGGCTGAAATGGGACGGTGCTCAGACGCACATGTCCATGAAGGACTATAACGCCCATTATTCAGGCCGGTTCAAAGACCTTCCCGCCTTCGACAAGTTCGATCTTTCCGAGGCAGAGAACGGCCTTTTCGGCGACGCTGCCCATGACGGCCGTCACATGACGCAGTTCTCCATCAGCCACACCGGAGAGGGGAGCATTGACGCCGGCTTCCAGCAGGTCATCGACATGATGAACCCGCTCTATTATGTGGTGGGCAAGCTGAATCCCGGCGCCGCCAGGCATTGGTGGATCCGCCATGGGACTACCGAGAGCGGTATTTCCCGCGCGGCCGTGGTGAACTTCTCCACGGCGCTGGCCGGCCATGGCTGTGACGTGGATTCCAAACTCTACTGGGAAGCCATGCACTGCGTGGACAAGGACCCCGAAGGCTTCGTAGCGTGGATTCAGGAAATCACCGGCTGGAATGTGAAGATGCAGCAGCTCCTCTCTTCCCTGAAAGATCCCGCCGGAAAGGATGTCCTGCCCATTGCCCACATGGGCGACTGGCACGGCTCTTCCGAGAATTCGATCCATGCCATCGGCAAGGCGGTGGACAAGGGGGCGGCAATGGTGTCCGTGTATCTGCAGAAAACGGCGGACGGCGAGCTGATCATGTTCACGGACCCGACCCTGGACCGCATGACGGAAGGGACCGGCTCCGTCGCTTCCAAAACGCTCTCTGAAATCAAGGCGCTCCGGATGCGGGAATACCGCGGGGAAGTCGTGGACTGGGCGGTCCCTACCCTGAAGGAAGGCATTGAAGCCACCGAAGGGAAGATCCTGCTTCGTATCTTTGCCGATCCTTATCTGAAAGAGGTGGAAGCCCTTGTGAAGGAGACAGGAGCTGAGCATGTGGTGATTACCAGCGCGCAGAAGCCTTCTTCCGGGGCCCTCTGGTTCCCGGTAGTGGACCTCGACGGCAAGAAACCGCTTAAAGCGATCCGGAAGGTGTTGAAAAACAATCCTGTCGCCGTGGAGCTTCGTTATTCCAAAGACGACAACAAGTACCTTTCCGATGCGGTTTCGGCGCTCTCAGGAAAAGCCCGCATCGGGGTAAGCACCATGAAGGAAGGCCTGGCCGGCAGCCATGTGGATGTGGCGCAGGGGGCCGATCCCGTTCCCGTCTGGGGTCCGCTCCGCGAAATGGGGGCGACGATCATCCAGACCGACCAGATCAAGCCCTTCATCATCTATCTGACCGGAAAGCAGGTGGGCCCTCCTTCCGGAAAACGCCCCGGTGATGCCGGCATGGAACCTGGCCGGCAGGGCGGACAGAGAGGTCCTGGCGGACGTGGCCCTCGGGGGGAAGCTTCTCCCGGGCAGTTCACGAACCGTACTTTTACGGAAGGAACGGCCTCCCTGCCTTATAATCTGTATGTCCCGGCGGGCTATGACCGCAGCAAGAAGTATCCGCTGGTGGTCTTTGTCCATGATGCCGGACGGATCAGCAACGACCCTACCGCATCGATGCAGCTGGAAGGCGCCAAAGCGTGGACTACCGTGGAAAGCCAGGCCAAGAATCCGTGCTTCGTGCTGGCTCCGCAGTACGGGACCAACACGCTGGGCGGCGAAACCGGCTCCGTGAGCCAGCAGGATATCACCCTGCACCTCATCCAGAGCGTCTGCCGGGAATTCTCCGTGGATATGGACCGGATTTACGGTACCGGACAGTCCATGGGCTGTATGCAGACGATGGAGATGACCATGGACCATCCCGACCTCTTTGCTGCTTGCCTGCTGGTTTCCGGCCAGCTGGACCCGGAGAAATGTGACGCCCTCGCCGACAAGAAACTCTGGATTGTCGTTTCCGAGGATGACCAGCGCGCCTTCCCCGGCATGAACGCACTGACGGATTACTGGAAAACCAAAGGCGCAGGAGTGGCCTATGCCTCCATTCCTGCCCAACTTCCTCAGGAGGCATATCACCATCTGGCTGATTCCTTGATAGCGTGTAATACCAACATCAAATATGTCTCTTTGGCTGCCGGAACGCTGCCTAAGGAAGAACTTGCCAAGTTTGCCATGGGCGGAGGCCAGCGTCAGATGGGCGGTGGTCCGGGTGGTCCCGGCGGTCAGCGCGGTCCAGGCGGCCCTTCCGGGCGACGGGGTCCAGGTGGACCTGGCGGACCTGGCGGACAGGGAGGCCCGGGCGGCGGAAATACGGATGCCGCTTCCACCAAGCCCATTACCCCGGAAGGGGCGATGGCGCACATGGCTTCCTTCGATGTGATCTACCGGATTGACGCCTTCCGCGAATGGCTGTTCACCCAGAAGAAAGACTGACTCTGTTACCCCAATGTTACCCCAGATTCTGCTGCTTACAAGTGGTGTTTCCTGCAACTTTTCAGAGTAAGAAACGACTTCCTGCGGTTGTCTGAAGTGGGTAGGCGGGTAAATGGTTCTCTCGCTCTCTCCGCA
>JAFUWW010000092.1 GCA_017471085.1 Bacteroidales bacterium
GCTCACCGGTAAAGTGGCCGGTCTCAACGTGGTAACCAGCCAGGGCTCCAACCCGAACTCCGGCTCCGACTACCAGATCCGCGGCGCCACTTCCCTGTCGGCCGGCAACGGCCCGCTGGTGGTGATCGACGGTGTTCCCGGCGGAGAAATCCGCTCCCTGTCCCCTCAGGACATCGAATCCATGACCGTCCTGAAGGATGCCGCATCGGCCTCCATCTACGGTACCAGCGGCGCCAACGGTGTGATCCTCATCACCACCAAGAAAGGCTCCAAGGACGAACCCGGCACGGCCCACGTGACCTACGACGGGTCGTTCAACGTGAACCTGGTGAAGGATCACATCGCCATCCTCTCTCCGGAAGAGTGGGTCCGCTCCCGCCGCGGCACCGACTACGGTTACCGCACCGACTGGTACAATGCCCTCCTCCGCGACTTCTCCTACGGTCACAGCCACTATGTGTCCGTGGACGGCAGCACCAATAAGGGTTCCTACAATGCCTCGGTGAACTACAAGAACTCCCTGGGTGTGGACCTGGTGGACGCCCGTGAAGAGTTCGGCGCACGCGCCGCTCTGGAGCAGCGCCTGATCAAGGACATCCTCCAGTTCAACGTGAGTCTGAACGTACGCCGCGTGAACGAGGAATATGGCAACGACGGTTCCTTCGGCACCGCCATGACCATCAACCCCACCTTCCCCATCTACAACGAGGACGGCTCGTTCTACCAGCCCACCGCCCCTACCGGCGCCACGAACCCGGTGGAAGCCATGCTCAACAAGACCGCCAACGGCCAGCGCCTGTACGCCACCGGCGCCGTCTCCCTGAAGGCCAACCTGTTCAAGAACGACCTCCACAACCTGAGCAGCACCATCACCTACTCGCTGGACTACAACGACTACAAGAGCAACAACTACACCCCCATCGAGTCCCACGACAAATACTGGAACGGTTATGAGGGTACGGCTTCCCTGAGCTACTCCAAGAGCTGGCGCAACCAGCTGGAATGGCTGTTCAACTACTCCTTCCACAGCGGCGCCCACCATGTGAACGCCGTGGCAGGCTACTCCTACCAGGATTTCAACTCCGAGAACATGAGCATGACCAACCGCGGTTTCGCTTATGACTCCATCCTGTGGAACGACATCGGTTCGGGTACCGCCCGCACCGAGAACCCCGCCCAGACCAGCATGGGTTCCGGCAAGTCCCTGAGCAAGGTGATCGCCCTCCTGGCCCGTGTGAACTACAACTGGAACAACATCATCTTCGCCCAGCTGAGCATCCGTCGGGAAGGTGCCACCAACTTCGGTGAGAACAACAAGTGGGGTAACTTCCCCGCCGCCTCCCTCGCCGTGGAACTGGCCAACCTGGACTTCATGAGCGGCGCCACCTGGATCAACAGCCTCAAGCCCCGTATCTCCTACGGTGTCACCGGCCGCCGCGGCGGTTCCAACGTGGCCCGTCCTACCTACGGCAGCCACGGTCAGTACTTCATGGACGGCGAATGGGTCAAGGGTTACCGCCCGGCCGCCAATGAGAACCCGGACCTGCGCTGGGAGAAACTCGTCGCCATCAACGCCGGCGTAAACTTCGCCTTCTTCGACAACCGCCTGCGCGGTAGCCTGGATTTCTACAACCGTATGAGCCCGGACCTGCTGTACAACTACACGGCCCCGCAGCCTCCGTTCATCCACAGCAGCATCCTCGTGAACGTGGGTGAGACCCAGAACCTGGGTGCCGAACTGTCCCTGGATTACGACGTGCTGGCCAAGACCCCCTTCACCTGGACAACCGGCATCAACGCTTCCGTGGGCTATTCCCGCATCAAGTCCCTGTCCAACCAGATCTACGGCGCCTCCTACATCGACATGCTAGGCACCGGCGGCCTGGGACAGACCTCCTACTACTATCGCTATACCGAAGGCAGCCGGATCGGTGAACTGTACGGCTATGAGGCCGCCGGCGTCAACGAATACGGCGACATGATGGTCTACGACAACGACGGCAACGTGATTACCGCCGCATCGGCCAACGCAGCCTACAAACGCTATATCGGCAATACCATCCCCAAGCTGTTCCTCTCCTGGAACAACACTTTCCGGTATAAGAATTTCGACCTGAACATCTTCATGAACGGCGCCTTCGGCCACATGATCTACAACAACCGCCGCGCCGGCAACCTCCAGAGCTCCGGTAACGCCAACGTGTTCCGCACCGCCTACACCCGCGACAAGGAAATCCGCGAATACGGCGGCGTGGTCACCTCCTACTTCCTGGAGCGCGGTGATTTCATGAAGATCCAGAACATTACGCTGGGTTACACCTTTACTCCCAAGAACCGCGAGATTCTCCAGAGTCTGCGCGTGTTCCTCACCGCTTCCGACCTGTACACCTTCACCGGTTACACCGGAACCGACCCGGCCCTTCTGTCCACCAACGGCCTCACCCCCGGCGTAGACAACGGCATCGGCTATCCCGAGACCCGCGTCGTCACCCTGGGCGCAACCCTTACCTTCTAATCGGATTGCCTTATGAGAAAAATTTTCAATACCCTTGCACTGGCGGCTGCAGCGCTTAGCCTCACCGCCTGCTTCGACCTCACCGAACAGGCCTTCAACCGGATTGAGAAGGACAACTTCTACCAGAACGAAGGCAGCGTAAAAGGTGCCATCGCCTCTGTATACTACACGGCGGAAGGCTCCTTCGGCGAGTATTTCTTCTACCTGAACGAATTCTCCGCCGACCAGGTTGCCTGGCGTGTCTGGAACGGCGGCCAGTGGGGATGGGACAACGCCGAGAAATTCGTGCTTTCCTCCCATACCTGGACTTCCGAATCCACCATCATCCGCAGCGCCTGGAACAACACCTGGGGTGCCATCGGCGAATGCAACTCCATCATCCACGACCTGGAGACCCTGGATCTGGACGCCATCGGCGTATCGGCCGAGCATGCCGCCCAGTACATCGATGAGATGCGTACCCTCCGCGCCTGGTGCTACTACAACCTCTTCGAGGTCTGGGGCGGCGCCCTGCCGCTGAACACCGAAGTCACCGCCGAAGTGCCCGGCTCCGCCGCCGAGAACTTCGATGAAGGCTGCAAGGTGATCTTCGAGTTCCTGATCAAGGAACTGGACGAGAGCCTCGGGAACCTTCCCAAGAACAACGTGAACCGCATGAACCAGGCCACCAACCGCATGATCAAGGCCCGTCTGCTGTTCAACGCCCAGGTGTTCATCAAGGAAGACCACTTCAGCGAGTGCGCCACCCTGTGCCAGGACATCCTCAACGGCACTTACGGCACCTATTCCCTCGCTTCCGACTATCACGACATCTACAATATCGACAACGTGAACTGCCCGGAGGTGATCTTCGCCCTGGCTTCCGAATACGGAAAATCCCACGGCAACGCCTACAACTGCCGCAACGTCACCTTCCTGCCCTATAACGCTTTCGGCGATCCGCTGTCCATCTTCGGATCCAACAACGACCAGGGCCGCTGGAACTGCGTCATCATCGCCCCGTCCCACGACAACTCCGGCACCGTGCTGCCTACCGGCGGTACCGACACCGGCGGAAAGTCCTTCCTCTTCGACTATGGCGACAAACTGGGCGCCGTCTATGACAGGTTCGACAACCGCGACATCCGCAAGGCTCCCTACCACGCCGACGAAAACGGCAAATGGGACGGTCTGTTCCTCATCGGCACCCAGAAAGACTACTATACCGGTGAAGTTCTTCCGGCCGATGCCGACCGTGACGGTCAGGACCTGGTATACGTAGACCAGGTGGGTACCTTCCAGAACAAAGGCCGCGACCTCACCACCGTCATGTCCCCGCACTGGGGCGAGACCAACTCCGGCTACCGGATGCTCCGCTACCCCATCCTCCCGGATGTGTGCGGCGTAGACTTCCGCGACATCGACGAGGTGGAATTCCGCCTGGCCGAGGTCTACTACATGCTGGCCGAGTGCAAGCTCCGCGCCGGTGACAGCGCCGGTGCCAAAGACCTGGTGAACCAGGTACGCCAGCGTTATTTCAAGGCCTCCGACTGGGCCACCGTCCAGAACGAGCCCGGTCCCGGCTTCAGCAACTTCGACCTTGACTGGATGCTCAACGAATGGGGTAAGGAGTTCCTGTGCGAGGGCAGACGCCGCCGCACCGACCTCCGCCGCTACGACAAATTCACCCAGGGCCAGTGGTGGTTCTTCGGCCGTGGCGAGGGTGACGACTTCTATCCTGCCCAGCGCGACCGCAAGTACGAGTGGTTCCCGCTCCCGGAGGCAGCCCTTACCGTGAATCCCGGCCTTGTGCAGAATCCTAACTATGTAGCTGAATAACAATGAAAAAAATCTTATCATACCTGACGATTCCGGTTCTGGCAGCGCTCGCCGCTTCCTGTATGCAGAAAGAACCCATCGAGTTCTCGCATGAAAAGCAGGCGTTCCAGACCCAGGCCGGCAAGATCCTCGTGGAGGCCATCCTGCCTCAGGCAACGACCCAGGACGAGGAAGTCTACATCATCGGTCCCTTCAACGGCGAAGATGCCGCCATCGGCAACCCTTCTTACCGGATGACCCGTTCCGAAACCATCACCTCCAAGTGGGGTGTCTATCTGGATCCCAGCACTTTCCAGGGCGGAAAGACCCTGGCCGACGGATTCACCTTCTACTCCGTGCAGCAGGGTTATGAGCGCAGCTCCCGCAACGAAGCCGTGTCCCATACCCTCACCATCGGCACCGGCGAGTGGGCCAATGTCTATGCCGACAAGTGGGAAGCCTACTTCCTGCCTCCGAAGGAGGATCCGGGTGTCGTGCTGCCCGAGCACAGCGGCGTGCGCGTGTACATCATCGACCAGACCGGCTGGGACGCCATCGCCCTGTACCAGTGGGGTGACGTGAACAACTTCGGCGGCGACTGGCCTGGCATGCAGGTCTCCGGCACCGTCAATATCGGCGGCCAGGATTTCAAGTACTTCGAGTACGGGGACGATATCATCGGCCTTGGCCAGAACCTCATCTTCAACAACAACGGCAACGGCGTGCAGCTGGCCGACTACAACATCTCCTTCGCAGACGGTGTGGCCGACTACTTCCTGCTGGTGACGGCCGACGGTGTCTCCGAGGCTCCGAATCCCGTCGAAGGCGGTTCCACCGACCCGCGCAAGGCCATGACCGAAACCAGCCCCTGGGGCGTGATCGGCTCCATCGCCTCCACCGGCAACAGCTGGGGGGCCGATGAACCCATGTTCACCGACGGCACCTGGCATGTAGCCCTGGCCCTCGAACTCACCGCTTCCGACGAGTTCAAGTTCCGCAAGGACGCCGACTGGGGCGTGAACTTCGGCGGCACCTGCGAGGCCATCGGCGAAGCCTTCGCCGTGACCCAGGACGGTTCCAACATCAAGGTTCCCGAAGACGGCACCTACGACCTCTTCCTGAATCCGGATGCAGCCCTCGTGGTCATCGTCAAGGCCGGCGATCCCGTAACCCTGCCTTCCGGCGGAGAACCTTCCGGTCCCGACGATCCCGAGGTGGTAGTTCCCAACGATCCTGTGACTATCTATGTACAGGATCTCTCCGGCTGGGACGCCCTCTATGTGTACATGTGGGGCGACAAGAACGACCTCAGCGGCGGCTGGCCCGGCGCAGAGATTACCGGCAGCCGTAAAATCGGTTCGGTCACCTACAAGTCCGTGGTGGTGGAAGACGCCCTGGGACGCAACGAGAACCTCATCTTCAACAACAACGCCGGCACGCAGACCGCCGACTACAACATCACCCTCACCGAGGAAGTGTTCGTACAGCTGGATGCCGAAGGCAATGTTACGCCTCTGGATCCCTACAACCCGGACATCAAGATCTTGGTGAACAACAAGACCGACTGGAAGGAGATCACCCTCTATGCATGGGGTGACGCAGAGGCCTTCGGCGGCTGGCCGGGCGCCACGCCCGTGGGCAAGGAAGTGGTAGGCGATGTGGAATACACCGTCTTCGGCCTCCCTGCCGAGATGGCCGGAAAGAACCTCAACCTCATCTTCAACAACAACGGCGGCGGACAGCAGCTGGCTGACTTTGCCATCACCGTACCCGAGGACGAGCTCTTCCTGAACATCAACGCCCAGTACTCCGTGGGCACGGTGGAGGGAAACCCCCGCGGTGCCGACAAGAAGCGTGTCGCCATCTTCGTGGACAACCAGACCACCTGGGATTCCATCGCCCTCTACCAGTGGGGTGAGGTGAACAACCTGGGCGGCGGCTGGCCCGGAGCTGCGGCCGGCGGCGTCGTGACCATCGGCGAGACCATCTACCTGGTTTACTTCTTCGAGGATGCCCTTGGCCTGAACCAGCACCTGATCTTCAACAACGGCGGTGGCGGCGTGCAGCTTCCGGACTTCGACCTCAAGTTCGAGAAGAACGAGTACTTCCTCACCGTGACGGATGAAGGCGTGACCCTCCAGGAGAACCCGGAGACTGTGGTGGTGTTCGTCCAGGACCAGACCGGCTGGGACGAAATGGCCCTCTATATGTGGGGCGACGTGAACAACCTGGGCGGTGGCTGGCCCGGTGTCGCCATAGGCGGAACCGCCCTCGTGAACGACATCCCCACCTTCGCGTTTGTCATTGACGAAGCCCTCGGAAAGGCGGAGAACCTCATTTTCAACAACAACGGCAACGGCACCCAGCTGCCGGACTATGCCCTGAAATTCGAGCGAAACGCCTATTATCTCACCGTGAAAGACAGTGGCATAGCCACCTTCTGAACCTGAATGCAAAGGCCGGCGCCCCTGACCGGACACCGGCCTTCCAAAAAACCACAAATACTATGAAGAAAAGCCTTTTCATACTTACCGTTGCATTCTGCTGCCTGGCCTGCGGAACCTGCACCAAGCCGCAGACCACCCCGGCCGACAACAACCAGGACCTTCCTGTTATTCCTGACACCCCGGTAACCCCTGCATCCTACGCCACCGAAATCTTCTCGATGGACGGCATCGCCCGCGACCACTGGCAGATTTACCAGGTGAATCCCAAACTGTACGGGAACAGCGGCGCCTTCGGGAAGATCCAGGCCCGCCTGGACGACATCAAAGCCCTGGGTACGGACATCCTGTACCTGATGCCCGTATATGCCGAAGGAAAAAGCGTTCTGTCGGGAATGCCCGGAGACAAGCCCTTCGGATCGCCCTACTGCATCAGGAATTACAAAGAGGTGGACAGCCAGTACGGCACCCTGGAAGAACTGCGTTCCCTGGTAAAGGCCGCCAAGGAAAAAGGCATGAAAGTGATGTTCGACTGGGTGACCAACCATACTTCATGGGACAACGTGTGGCTTACCGAGCATCCTGAATGGTACGAACACAAGGCCGACGGCAGCATTGCCTGGCCCACCAAGGACGGCGTGTGGAAGGACGTAGCCCAGCTGGACTTCGGCAAGAAGGAACTCTGGGCGGCCATGGAGGATGCCCTGGAGTACTGGGTGAAGGAACTGGACATCGACGGCTACCGCTGCGACTACGCCCACGGCGTACGGGACGATTTCTGGAAAGAGGCCATCGGCAGGCTCAAAGACCTCAAACCGGGATTCCTGATGCTGGCAGAGAGCGACTTCGAACGGATGTTCGACGACGGGTTCGACATTATCTTCGACCGTGCCATGAAGAGCCGGATGGTGCGCGTGATCGGCGGCAATTCCGTGAGCGCCTTCTTCGACTGGTACAAGCAAGATCAGGACAAGACCCCTGCCCCCAAGACCAAACTCTTCTTTGTGACCAACCACGACGACGCCACCTCGGACACCCCGCCCACCCAGTTCAAGAGCGCCGACGGAGGCCTCGCCGCCTATGTGCTGATGGCCGCCCTCAACGGCTCCTCCATGATCTACGGTTCGCAGGAGGCCGCCTACAACAAGACCATCAATTTCTTCAACTTCCAGAACTTCGACTGGAACGCCAACCCCGACTTCACCAAGAAGTACCAGGACGCCATGCAGGCCCTGTCCGGCGTTAAGCGCAGCGGAGACCTCAAGGCATACACCAGCGGCAAAGTGGTGTTCCTGCATTATTCCACCGGTTCCCTGATCGCCGTGAACGTGGGCGGATCGGCTGTGGAAGCCGATTTCCCCGAGCCCGTATCGGGCAAGAACGGCATCCCCGCCAAGCAGAGCTTCGGCGCCTATGAATTCCAAATCTGGTAAAGCCCTATGAAACGTCTCCCCGCCTTCCTGGCCGCCCTGGCCCTCGTTTCCTACCCCCTGACCCTGGGAGCGCAGCCCGCACTCAAACATGTGGAGCCCCTGTCCTGGTGGACAGGAATGAAAACCGACCTGCAGCTGCTGGTCAACGGCGACGGCATCGGCACCTACGGCAACGTCAGCATTGAAGGCTCCAAAGGTGTTTCCGTGAAGGCCGTGCACAAGGGCGACAGCCCCAACTACCTGTTCGTGGACGTAGATGTAGCGCCTGACGCCCGTCCCGGCACTTATACGCTGGTCTTCAGCAACGGCACTTCTTCCGTGAAATATCCCTACCAGATTGCTGCGCGTGAAAACGTGAAACGGCAGAGCTACACCACGGCCGACCTCATCTACCTGATCGTCCCCGACCGGTTCGCCAACGGTGACCCGTCCAACGATTCCACGCCCGACACGGCTGAGGAGGCGAACCGCAGCCAGCCGATGGGCCGGCACGGAGGCGACCTTCAAGGCGTCATCGACCATCTGGACTACATCGCCGACCTGGGCGCCACGGCCATCTGGAGCACGCCGCTGCTGGGCGACAACGCCCGCAGGGGCTCCTACCACGGCTACGCCTGCTCGGACTACTACCATATCGACCCGCGCTACGGAACCAATGCGCAGTACCGGGAACTGGTGCAAAAGGCCCATTCCAAGGGCCTCAAGATTATCCTTGACGTGGTGACCAACCATTCCAGCACCGAACACTGGTGGATGAACGACCTTCCCTTCAAGGACTGTGTGCACATGAACGAACCCTACGTGAACTCCAACCATCAGATGAGCCTCGCCCTGGACCCGAATGCCTCCAAGGCCGACCTGGCCATCATGGAAAACGGCTGGTTCTCCCGCGGGATGCCGGACATGAACCTGGACAATCCATTCATGCTGAAGTATTTCCAAGAGTGGGCCGTCTGGTGGATCGAATACTCCGGCCTGGACGGCTTCCGTGTGGACACCTGGTTCTACAACGAGAAAGTGCCCATGTCGATGTGGGCCAAGGCCGTCACTGACGAATTCCCCGGATTCAACATCGTGGGTGAAGTATGGAACGCCAACCCGGACTACGTGGCCTACTGGCAGGGCGGCAATCCCAACAGCGACGGTTTCGATTCGTACCTTCCCTCCATCATGGACTTCCCGCTGCAGGCGGCCATGACCGGCGCCCTCACCGCCCCCATCCCCGGGCAGGAGCAGCAGGGCGAGCGGCCGGGCGGACGCGGCGGCCGCCGGGGACCGGACATCTCCGCCGTATACAACGCCCTCACGCACGATTTTGTCTATCATGACCTGAGCCACATGCTCATCTTCCTGTCCAACCACGACATCGCCCGCATCGGCGACACCTTCGGCCATGATCCGCGGCGCATGAAGATTGCCTTCACCATGCTGGCCACCCTGCGCGGCATCCCGCAGCTGTTCTACGGCGACGAGATGATGTTCGTGACGGGCAACCCCAACCGTGACGACGGCCGCCTCAGGATGGATTTCCCGGGCGGATGGAAAGGTGACGAGGTGAACCTCTTCACCGCCGACGGACGGAAAAAAGCATCGGCCACCGAGGCCTGGGCCCATGCCGAAGACCTGCACGGCTATGCCCGCACCCTCTTCCAGTGGCGGAAAGGGAAAGAGGTCATCCACAGCGGAAAAACCCTCCACTTCATTCCGGAAAACAACACCTACGGGTACTTCCGCTACAATGACAAGGAAGTGGTCTTTGTCTTCATCAACAACTCCGACGAGGCCAAGCCCGTTACCTGGACCCGTTTCCGGGAGATTACAGAGGGCCTTGGCGAAGGACGCAATGTGCTCACCGGAGAAAAGACCACCGTAAACGATCAGACGCAAGTTCCGCCCTATAGCACGCTTGTGGTGGAATTCAACCGATAAAATAATGGTAAATAGTTGGTTAATAATTTAAATCCCCGTTGTGAAACGCGGTTCCAATGATTTAGCGTGTAGTTTCATTGGACAAACGGGCGGCCCCTGATGAGGCCGCCCGTTCTTTTGCAACAGAAGGAATACCGCCCGTCAGTACTTCACTTCTACTTTCAGGACCTCGGAAGCGGCGCTTTCCGGAAGGTCGATGACCGCCTCGCGGGTGGCGGGATTGTACGTGCAGGAAAGGGCCTTCCCGCCCAGGGAAGCCTGCCGGGGAGCGCGGTCCAGGCCGCCGAGGATGAGGGAGAGCTTCCGGGTGGGCGCCATGCCCTTGAAGGAACCCTGACGGGCGCCGACTTCCAGCGTGAGGGTGCTGGCCGTGGCGTTTTTGAGCAGCTGCGTGCAGGCGTACTGCTCCGGATAGGCCTGGCTCACCTGGTCGTCCTCGTAGTGGACATAGGTGCTGCGGCCCTTTCCGGGGGCAATATAGAGGCGGAGCACGTTACTCTGCTGCTGCAGGTGCTGGATGCCTTCCTCGGCCATGGGGATAATGGCGCCGGCCTTCACGAACCAGGCATTCTGGTCGATGGAATAGGCCAGGTTCTTCACCTGCCCGCCCTTCAGGAGGGTGTGGTGGGCCATGTCGTACCAGTCGTTCCCGGCCGGGAGCCAGACGCTGCGGCCGGCCGTACCGGTGGTCTCATCCACAGGCTCGCATACGGTGGCGGCGAGGATGTTGTCACCAAAGAAATACTCCTGTTTCCAGGTATAGGCCTTCTCCTCCTCCGGATACTCATAGTACAGCGGACGGCACAGGGAGACGCCGGTCTCGTAGGCCTGGCGGGCCATGTCGTAGATATAAGGAGTAAGGGCATAGCGGAGCTCCAGGGCCTCCTTCATGTATTCATAGTGGTCCGGGAACGCCCAGAAACGGCGCTCCAGCACAGCCGACGAGGTGCTGTGGGTCTTGAAGATGGGCGAGAACACGCCATACTGCAGCCAGCGGGTGTACAGCTCCGGGTCGGTGGGGTTGTCGCCGCGCTGCATGTGGCCGCCCAGGTCGTGACCCCAGTAGCCGTACAGCACATTGGACGATGTGGCCGTGAAGTACGGCAGGTAGCCCAGCACTTCCCAGCGGATATTGGTATCGCCGGAGAAGCCCAGCTGGTAGCGGTGGCTTCCCAGGCCGCCCCAGCGGTGATAGATCATGGGCCGGGCGGCATCTTCCGGCGCCAGGCCTTTGCTGGCCCTCACTTTGTCGTTGAAGAACGTGTAATTGAGCCAGAATGTATTGCTGAGGCCCGGGATGTACTTACTCTCCTTCCACTGCTGCCAGTCCAGCCACCAGAAATCTACGCCCTGCTTCTCCAGCGGGTGGATCACCGAGTTGAAATAGGCATCGGCCCATTCAACCTGGTCCATGCGGAAGGGCACGGAGGCGTGATAGCCCTTGCGGGCCACCCGGTCGCGGCCCAGGGTCTCCCCGCCTTCATAGATATAGTTCCGGGGGCCGTCATAGTCGTCGGTACGGGAAAGATAATCGGCCACGAAGGCGGGATAGACCTTCTCGCGCGTGACGATGCCGGATGCAGGGTGCAGGTTCAGGGAGGTCTTCAGGTTCATGGAGTGGATGTCGGCGAGGAAGCCTTCCGGATCGGCGAAGAGGTCGCTGTTCCAGGTATATCCCGTCCAGCCGATGCTCTGGCCGAACTCGTCGCGGCGGTAGCGGCGGGACGCGCCCTGCCAGGTCTCGTGCCAGTCCATGTCGATCACCATCACGTCGATGGGGAGCTTCCGGGAACGGAACTCCTCGGCCAGGGCCACGAACTCGTCGTCGGTATAGGCCCAATAGCGGCTCCACCAGTAGCCGAAGACGAATTTCGGAGGCATGGGGATACGGCCGGCCACCTTGGCGTAATCGGCCAGGGCCGCCTTGTAGTCATGGCCGTAGGCGAACAGGTACAGGTCCTGCACTTCGCCATCGGGACGGGCGGCCACCCACTCGCCCCAGTCGCTGTCGCTCTCGACGAACAGATGGCGGGCGCTCTCGTCCACCACGGCCCAGCCGTCACGGGAGAGGATGCCCGGTTCCATGGGGTCGTTGTTGTTGATCTTGTCGGGACCCATGCAGCCGTCCAGGGTGCGGGCCGTGCCCATCAGGTTGCCGGAAGCATCGGCCCCGGGACGCCAGGTCACGGTTTTTCCATTGAGACGGAAAGAAGCCTGCAAGTTGCTTTCGGTGAATTTTCCACCACCCTTGTAGGTAAGGGTGAGGGCCGGGGTCTTGATGGTCACGCCTTCGCCCTGCCGCGTGACGGTGAACTTGGGAACGGGCAGGTTCCGGTTGACGATGGCCAGGGTGGCATGGTCCTCGAAACGGCCTTCAGCAGACCATTCCATGCGGACGAGACGGTCCGTGAGCACGGTGAAACGGGCGTTTCCGGCCACTACCTGTGCCCCGGGGGCGGCCACGGGATTGTATTCTCCGGCCGCGGAGGCCAGCTGCGCCGCCACAAGGACGGCAGACAGGAAAAGAAGTTTGCGCATAAGCTATCTGTTGGTTTGATAAGTCGGGAAAATGGTGAGTCTGAGCGTGGTGCTGCCATAAGGAACCAGGTCGATGTAGGTGACCTTTCCGCTTTCGGGCACCACCGTTTCCGGCAGGGCCGGGGTGTACCGGTTCTCCTGGAGTGTCCAGCCGGACACTTTCACCACGGGGACGCGGATCTTGACCGGGACCTGGTCCGGGTCGAAGGGGAAGCCCACGGCGCCGGTTTCCAGCACCTTGGCCTCCTGCATGCGATTGGTCACCAGGGCGTAGTTCCAGGGGCCTGCCGGGGTCATGGACCAGCTCTTGAAATCCGGATTGGCCGACACCTTGCCGGCCAGGTTGTCATAGACCTTGGTGTCTTCCTGGACATCGGCCGGGACGGCATAGGAATAAAGGACCGGACCGCGGCGGACGGAAAGCCCGCCATGGGGGTTCTCCACCTGCTCCAGCTGCATGGGAAGGGACACCGTGAAGGTGTCGCCGCTCTTCCAGGACCGGGAGACGGTATGGAAGCCCTTTTCCTCGCCGGAAACGCACCACGCAGGGATCCGGTAGGTGAAGTCCATGTCTACGGGCGAGGAGATTTCAGCGCCGTCCTTGAAGAAGGTGAAAGAGAAACGGACCTGTTCCTCGAAAGGATAGGCCGTCTGTTCCCGGATTTTAACGGTGAGGCCGCCGCCCAGGTCGTACTCCACGGAGGAAGGACCGTAGAGGGCGGCCACAGGCTGGCCGCTGCTGTCCCGCAGCCACATCCGGGCCACATAATTGGGCATGTAGCGGTGCAGGTTGCCGATGCAGCACTCCGTCTCGTGGATGGGACGGTAGGCCATCCAGGTGAGGCCGTGCTTGAAACCGTTGTGGTTGGAATTGCCGGTGGCGATCACCTGGTTGGGGCAGGAGAAGTACTGCATGGAGCGGAAGTCCTTGGTGATGGACCCAAGGCCTCCGTTGAAGATGCCGTTCTCGATGCGGTCGGCCCAGGAGCCGTCGCCGGTAGTCATCAGGTAGTAGCCCATGGTCCAGGTGTAGTCGCTTACGTCGCAGGTCTCGTGGCTGGCCAGGGGGTCGTTCCCCGCCAGCGCCTCGGAAGACGAATTGATGCCGTCGACCAGCATGTTGGGGCCTTCCATCTTGGCCTCCGCGTGCAGGGCGGCGTCCAGGTATTTCTTTTCACCGGTATAGGCATACAGCAGCAGGGGAACCTTGAGGAGTTCATTCATCGTCACTCCGTGCATCTGGAAGGGTTCGTCGTTGAGGGCCGATGCCTGCGTCATGTTGGAAGCTCCTTCCTCCCAGGCTTTTACGGCCAGATCCAGCAGGGCGGGATTCCGGGTGAGGGACCAGGTCCAGAGGATGCCTTCCACATTCACCACAAAACGGTCCGTGCCCAGTTCCTCCACCGGATAGGAAAGGTAATTCTTCTCCAGGGCGGCGGGGATGCGCGGATCCCCCGTAGCCTCATAATAGGCCTTCACGGCACGAAAAAAGACGGCGAACGGCCAGGCCATGGACTCGGTTTCCGGGCCCAGGCGGCCTTCCGGACGGTCCTGTGCGGCAATCCGGCGGCGGCGCTGTTCCCGCTCCCGGCGCTGCTGCATCCTTTCCTGCAGGCGCGGGTCGGCCGATACCTGGGCACTGAAATTGCCCCCGCCCCGGCGTTGTCCTTCCTCCGTCTCCGGCAGCTGGACGCCGGCCTTGAAAGGCAGCGGATGGGCGAGCACATAGTCGATATTCTCCTGCCACACTTTCAGCAGGGGTTCATCGTCCAGCAGATAACCCAGGCGGGTGAGGCCGTCCAGGTAGTAGGCGGTCTGCTCGAAACGCCACCAGTCGGCCCCGCGGTTTTCGGAATCCCGCTTCAGTTCTCCCGCCCAGAGGACGGAATTGTAGGGATAGGCCATGGCCTCGGGATGACCGGTAAGCCCGTCCCGCTGGCGCTCCAGGATTTTCCTGAGCCAGCCTTCGGGCTGGATCTTGTCGATAAGCCCCTCATGGAAAGCGGCATAGGCAGGGGCGGCCGTGACGAGGTCCAGCACATACACCCCGCGGGGCGCCATCTTCACGGGCGCGCTCACCTGCACCACTTCCCCGGTGACGGCATCCACGCCGTGGGTATACCGGCCGATGACTTCGCTGAAACGCTCCATCGGCACGGTCTGCTCCCTGTCGCTGCCGTTCAGCATCACCAGCACCGTATTCTTGCCGTCCGTACGGGCGTAGACATAGCATTTGGTGGCGTTGTCGGGGGTATAGTGAATGAGCCGGCCGTTTGTGACGGGGCCGGAGGTCCGGCGCCAGTTCAGGAGTTTGCTGGCGAAGTCCCAGCATTCATTCTCATATCCGGTCCTTCCTTCGCGGGTGAAGGCGTTCCTGGCATCTTCTGCCCAGCCGCCGGGGAAATCGGCCCGCATGGCGTCACCGCCGCCCATGGCGATTTCGGTGCCGTAGTAGATCTGGGGAATGCCGCGGGTGGTAAGGAGGAAGGCCAGGCCCTGTTTCAGCTTCCAGACCGGGTCGCCGGGGTCCATGAAACGGGCGATGTCGTGGTTGTCCAGGAAGGTGAGCACATGGCCGGGGTCCGGGATCAGGAAGTCTTGGGCGATGCATTCATACAATTTGAACAGACCGGCCTCTGAGCCCTCGGAAGTGTTGCTTTCCTTCAGGATTTCCTTCTTGGCGGTGAAGGTGAGGTCGAAGTCCATGACGGTTTTCAGGTGTGTGTCCGCAGGATTCAGGGCCGATCCGCCCTGCCACCAGCCGGCGGCGGAATTGCGGGGATACCATCCCTCGCCCACGATGTTGAAGTCCGGATACTGTGCCTCTATCTCCTTGCACCAGCGCACCATGAAGTCGTAATCGGCATAAGGGTAGGTATCCATGCGGATGCCGTCGATGCGGGCATATTCGATCCACCAGATGCTGTTCTGGATCAGGTAGGAGGCCAGGTGGCGGTTGCGCTGGTTCAGGTCCGGCATGCCTCCGGAGAACCAGCCGTCCACCAGCACGTTCTTCTCGCTCTGCGGGGCGTGCGGGTCCATCAGGGCCCATTTGTAGTGGGTGGTGGTCTGCAGGCCGCTCAGGCGGCCGCGGCCCCAGCCTCCCTGCCCCTGCGGGCGGGGGCCCTGCTGCGCCTGGGACCCCAGCCGGCGGGCCACGTCGTTCTGGTTGAACCAGTTGCTGTCGGGGATGTCGGAAATCCACCAGTGGGAACTGCCGGAATGGTTGAAGATCATGTCCATCACCACCTTGATGCCCTTTTCGTGGGCGGCGTCAATCATGCCGCAGTACTCTTCGTTGCTGCCCAGACGAGGGTCCACCAGGTAGTAGTCCGAGATGGAATATCCGTGCGAGGCGCCCCCGCGGTTGAACTGCACGGGGTTGAGCCAGATGGCCGTGACACCCAGTGCATCCAGGTAATCCAGATGGTCCCGGATTCCCTGCAGGTCGCCTCCGTGGCGTCCGCCGCCGTTGGAACGGTTCACCGTCCAGGTCTCCAGGTTGTCGTTGGCGGGATTGCCGTTGGCGAACCGGTCCGGCATAATCAGGTACAGCACGTCGGCCGAGGTGAATCCCTGGGCGCCGGTCTTGGTGTTGCGGGGCCTGAGTTCAAACTTCCGCTCGGTCTTTTTCCGTCCCTCCCTGAAAGTGAAGGTGAGGGTGCCGGGCTTTGCCTGGGCCGATACGTCCAGGTATACGAACAGGTAGTTGGGATTCTGCACCTTGGCCACTTCCTTCACGGAAACGCCGGCATAGGGCTGCAGGGAAAAATCGGCCCGGGCGATGTCCTTTCCGTAGAACATCACCTGCACTTCGGGATTGGCCATACCTGTGTACCAGAACGGAGGATCCATGCGCTCGATTTCGGCGGCACGGGACCCGGTGGCGGCCGTGAGCAGCAGCCACGCGGCCAGCATAGGGAGATGGAATTTCATCGTCTTCAGTGTTATTGTTACAAAGATGACGATTATTTCCCGGATGAAAAAGCCGCTCGTCGCGAAAAAACGACCGTTCAGTCTTCAGGCCGAGAAACTACCGGCCTTCCCGGAGGTTCACCCGGTACCCGAAAGAAAGGTCGAAGGCGGCGGGATGCTCGGTATAAAAGTTCTCCAGCCGGCCGCCGTTCGGGAAATGCCAGGAAAAGCCGGACTGCACGAAGATCAGGGAGCGCCGGAACAGACGCAGCTGCAGGCCGGCGCCTGCATTCGCCGACCAGCGGTTGTCGCGGACCGGGTCTGTCTTGCTGTCGGATGACAACAGGGTTTCGCCGGAATAGTAAGAGACCTCCGTTTTGGAAGAGATGGCAATTTCGTACATCGGCCCGGCATAGAAGTACACGGAGAAGCGGTGCCATTCAGGCAAAGTATACTGCGCGAAGAGCGGGACTCCCACATAGCTTGTCCGGCGTTCCGTCATGGCCCGGGTACTCCCCGCAGCCGATTCGAACCGGGAGTTCAGGGTGGTGTAGCCAACGCCCGACGAAATGCCCCAGCGGTCTCCCAGACCCACCAGCACGCCTATCGAAAGCCGGGCCGACTGGGTATGGGCGGATGCCGTGGTGCTTTCGCGGTTCGTGGCCGCGGTCCAGAGGATATTGCTCTTGCTGGGGACATCGGCGGCAGCCAGTCCGGGATGGGCGAAGAGGCCGTATCCGGAGGTGGTTCCGGTGGCTTGCTGTCCAGGGAATCCGCCGCCGGAAACCGTCAGGCTCACGGACGGGGCAGCGCGTCGCCGGGGAGGATCCCCGATCGAGCCCGGGATGACAGAAGAAGAGTCGGGAATGACAGGAGGTGTGTCGGGAACGATGGGAGGACCGGGGGTGGCAGGAGGACCGGGGGCGACGGGTGCTTCCGGCTCCTGCGCCGGAACGACGGTGTCCTCCGGGTGCGGAACCGGAGTGCTTTGCTCCCGGGGAAGATCCCCGATCGAGTCGGGGATGACAGGAGGAGTGTCAGGGATGACGGGGGGAACAGGAGAGACCGGGGGAACGGGAAGGGCGGAGACATCGGCCAGGGGGCCTCCGGGGACGACGGAGACAGGGCTTTCCACGACATCCGGGCGCAGGAAAACGGCAATGGCGATGGAGGCGGCCGCCAACAGTCCGGCCGCCGTTATCCACCACACCGGCGCCACCCTGCGCCTGGCAGGGGCCATCCCGGCTTGGACTGCGTCCCACAGCCCTTCCGGCGCAGTTTCCTGATACTCCTCCAGGAGTTCAGGAAGCTTGTCTGTCCAGTTTTTATCCATTGTCATGTTCCTTTAGATAGTCCTTGATCTTCCGGGCAAGGGAGGCCCGGGCACGGAAAAACTGCGAAGCCGAAGTATCTTCCTTGATATCCAGCAGCGCGGCGATTTCCTTATGTGATTTCCGCTCGAAGACGAACAGGTTGAAAACCGTACGGTAGCCGTCCGGGAGAGAGCGGATCATCTCCTGAAGAACGGCCGGAGGCACTTCCTGCAGGCCGGAAGGCTCTTCGTCCGGCACATCCGGCAGGTCCTCCACATAGGTAAGCCTGCCGGAAGAATGCAGGTATTTCAACGACTGGTTCACCACGATCCGGGACGCCCAAGCCCTGAGGCTTCCCGCACCCCGGTATTCAAACTGGCCGATATCGCTGAATATCTTGACGAAAGCGTCCTGCAGCACATCCTTCACATCGGCCCGGTCCTGGATATAGCGCGAGCAGACCGCAGTCAGATACCCGGCATAGCTGTCGTAAAAACGGCGCATCCCCCGTGGGTCTTTCCTGCGGACCAATTCTGCCAGTTCCCGTTCGGCCGGATCATTCCCGGCTCCGGAAACCGAATTCCCTTTCAGCAGGCTTTCCTGCACTCGTAGTCCACTTTAATGTTAAGGTCACCGTCTCTCCCTCCGTGTCGGGGAGAAACGCATTCACGTCGAAACAGACCAGCCCGTCGGCCTTCTCCAGCGCCCTGTCGCCGCAGGTATCGTGCTGCAGGACCACCTCGTACGGGGTGTCCCCCTGCACCAGGCCGAACCGGTGCTTCACGGAGCCGTCGCCCCACCAGGTTTCATAATGCACGGTGAGGAAGCCGTCCTCTACACTGGTCATCCAGTCGCTGAAGATGTCCAGGCCATCGTCCTTGCTGCAGGTGACGCCTGGTTCCGGCTGTTCAATCTCTTCCGCCCAGACCACATATACTCTCCCTTCTCCGTACCCGCGCACTTCGCCCATGGCCCGATAAGGGAAACTGGCCCGTGTCGCCGTATAATTGACAGGATAATAACGGGATGACTGGTACAGGAAGTAGACCTCCCCTTCCGCATCTTCGTGGACGGAAGCAATCACCAGCCCTTTGGCTCCGGTAATGGGATACCCGAAGGAATCATCTTCAGGGCCCATTGTTTCTTTGGTACACGACGATACCGCCGCCGAAAGGAGCGCCGCCAAAAACCAGATATGCAACCTGCTGCCCATGTTTCAAAGTTTAAATCCGTCATCCGGCCTTTCCTTGCATCAGAAGGAGGAAAAAGAATAAGGCCTGTCTTCCGGAGCGGTGCCCCGCGACAGTTCCGGCACCGAGGACAAGGTAAAACGGAGGCGGGCACCCTTCACCAGATCGCTGTGCCGCAGGTAATTCCGCGTCCATTTTGTGCCGTTCAGGGTAAGCCGCCGCACATAGCAGCCCTCGGCTCCGGGGGCTTCGATCACAACGTCGCCGCCCGTCAGATGCAGGGTGGCTTTCCGGAAAAGGGGCGTTCCCAGGGCATACTCCCCAGAGCCGGGACAGACAGGATAAAAGCCCAGCGCGGAGAACACATACCAGGCCGATGTCTGGCCGTTGTCCTCGTCGCCGCAGTAACCGTCGGCCCAGGGGGTATAGAACTTCTCCATCACTTCGCGGATGCGCGCCTGGGCTTTCCAGGGCTGGCCGCACCAGTCGTAGAGATAGAGCATGTGCTGGACAGGCTGGTTGCCATGGGCGTAATTGCCCATGTTCATCACCGTCATCTCCACAATCTCGTGGATGGGAAAGCCGTAGTAGCTGTCATCGTACCTGGGCGGCATGGCAAACACCGTATCCAGCTGGGCGGCAAATGCTTCCGGACCTCCCATCAGGCCGATGAGCCCCGCCGGGTCGTGGAAAACACTCCAGGTGTAGTGCAGGCTGTTCCCTTCGGTGAAGTCGCCGCCCCACTTGAGCGGGGAAAACGGCCGGCGGAAGGTGCCGGAAAGCGATTTCCCGTTCATCAGGCCATACTCCGGGTCATAGAGGTTCCGGTAGTTCAGGGCGGCTTTCCGGTAGGGTTCCAACGCTTCCTCCGGTTTGCCCAAAACCTTTCCCAGCTGCCAGATGCACCAGTCGTCATAGGCATATTCCAACGTCCTGGCCGCGCTCTCGCTGACGCCCACGTCGCAGGGCACATAGCCCAGGCTGTCATAAAACCGCCAGCCCGCCCTGCCGGTAGAACTCACCCCGGGGTGCACGGCATGGGCGCCATGGGTCACAGCCTCCCAAAGGGCTCCGATGTCATAGCCCCGGATACCTTTGAGCCAGGCATCGGCCACTACAGAGGCGCTGTTGTTGCCCACCATGCAGTCGCGGTGGCCGGGAGAGGCCCATTCCGGGAGAAAGCCGCTTTCCAGATAATCGTTCACAAGGCCCTCCTGCACCTTGGCGCTCTGCTCCGGATACAGCAGGTTCAACAGGGGAAAAAGGCTCCGGAAGGTGTCCCAGAAGCCCGTGTCGGTGAAAAAATATCCTTTTTCCACCTGCCCGTTGTGAGGACTGTAATGCACGCGCTCCCCCGCCGCCGTGATTTCGGAAAGATCCCGCGGAAACAGGAGGGTCCGGTACAGACAACTGTAGAAGGTGCGGAGATGGTCCAGGTTTCCATCCTCCACTTCCACGCGCCCGAGAGCCTCGTTCCAGGCCTTGCGGGCATCGGCCTTCACCTCCTCGAAAGGCTTTCCCTTCACCTCCTCCAGGTTTGTAAGCGCCTGGTCCTGAGAAATAAAGGACGATGCCACCCGCACCTCCACCACCTGCCCTTTCGTGGTGGGGAACCCCAGGAGCAGCTGCGCATGGTCGCCTTCCTCCCTGTCGATGACGGTGAAAGGGGTGTCGGACTCCAGCACCAGATAATTGCGGAAACCCTCGGCCACCCCGCCGTGGTTGTGGGCGTTCCAGCCGGTGACCCGGTTACCGTCGGGGTGCAGCTGGCTGCCGCCGGGGAAGCCGTCCACCACCAGGTAACTCATTTCCGCCTCCGGATAGGTGAAGCGGAAGACGGCGGCACGGGAGGTGGGGGTGAGTTCCGCCAGCACGTCATGGTCGGCCAGATACACGCTGTAATAATAGGGCGTGGCTGTTTCGGTCTTGTGCGAGAACCAGCTCCCGCGGGCTTCCTGGTCCATGTAGGGACCGGTGGTCACGGGCATCAACGAGAAAGCACCGTAGTCGTTGATCCAGGGCGATGGCTGGTGGGTCTGCTTGAGGCCGCGGATATGGGTGGCGTCGTAGCGGTAGGTCCATCCGTCGCCGTCGGCACCGGTCTGCGGGGTCCAGAAATTCATGCCCCAGGGCACAGCGACTGCCGGGTAGGTGTTGCCTGTGGAGAGATTGTAGGTGGAGGCCGATCCCATCAGCGGATTCACATAATCCACCGGCCCTCCCGTCATCCCCGGCTTGACCGGGGATCTGTTCCGGGAGCACGAAAGGGTCAGCAACATCGGCAATATCAGGAGAAGGAATTGATTTTTCATGCTTTCGGAGGTATTTCTCCGCAAATTTAGCTTTTTTTCATGAAAAGAATCTTGTTTGCCCTGATACTCCTGTCCGGGCTATGTTCCGCCCTGCAAGCCCAGGTCAGAGGACCTGGAAATCGAGGGATTTGAGGTCGCGGTCGGCGGAGGAGGTTCCATAGAGGATCCGGTACTTGCCGGGACGGACAGCCAGGCCGTCGGCACCGTCATAGTACTCGAACGCCTCGGGAGCCAGGTCGATGGCTACGCTGGCCGTGGCACCGGGTGCCAGGGAAACGCGCTGGAAGCCCTTCAGTCCCTTGATGGGAGCATCCGGATTGTCCAGACTCTTCACATACACCTGTACCACCTGGTCGCCGGCGACGGCACCGGTGTTGGTCACGGGAACGGTCACTTTCACACCCTTTCCGGCCTTCACGGAAGCCTTGGAAAGCTTGCCCTCTCCGATGGAGAAAGTGGTGTAGCTGAGGCCGTATCCGAACGGATACTGCGGTTCGCCATGGAAATAACGATAGGTGCGGCCTTCCATGCTGTAGTCCATAAAGTCGGGCAGCTGGTCGGTGGAGGCGTAGAAGGTGACGGGCAGTTTGCCTGAAGGATTGTACTTGCCCAGGAGGATATCGGCCACGGCCTCGGCACCGCCTTCACCGCCGTACCAGGCCTGGAGAAGGGCGTCATAGGTGTCATCCACGCTGGCAAAGCCGATGGCGGAGCCGGAACAGTTCACGAAGATGACCGGCTTGCCGGTGGCACGGAGGGCCTTCAGGAGGCGCTGCTGCACGGCGGGCAGTTCGATATCGGCCTTGTCGCCGCCTTCCCCTTCAAGCTGGGCGGAGATGCCGCCCACCATCACGTAAGCGTCCACGTCACCGATGGAGGCGGTAAGGGCCTGGAAATCGGCCAGGTTGCGCTCGCAGAACTGGGCGGTGAACATGGCGAACGGGGAAGGTCCCTTCACATAGTCGATGCGGATATCGTAGGTGCGGCCGGCCACCACCTGGAGTTCCTTGTACGGCAGTTCTGCGAAGCGGCTGCGGCGGAAGGCGGCCATTCCCCTGGACTCGTCCACCACCTTGCCGTTCACGGTGAGCTTGTAGCCGTTGTCACCGGAGATGTAATATTTGAGCACGCCCGTGAAACCGGCCGTCCACTTGCCCGTAGCACGGGCGGAGAAATCGGTGGTGTTCACGCCGTCGGCAAAGCCATAGCCGCCGAAGGTGCTGAAATTCACCGTGGTATAGTAACCTGTGGCAGCCGGGGTTCCTTTCTGGTCCTTGTTGTTGAAGAACTCTACATAGAGACCCTTTCCGCCGTTGAATTCGGCCATGTGGTTCACGGTATTGTACTCGTCCACCAGCTCGCAGGCTTTGTCATAGAGTACCTCGGTGCCGGGCAGGGCGGCGCGGATCCCTTCCAGGATGGACTGGGTGTGCTCCTTGGTAGGGGTTCCGCCGTAATTGCCGTTCAGGAGGGCGGCATCATCGGCATTGGGGCCCACCACCGCCAGGCGCTTCAGGCCCGAAGAGAGGGGCAGGACGCCGTTGTTCTTGAGGAGCACCATGGATTCGCGGGCTGCCTGCACGGCCAGGGCGTGATGTTCGGGGCTGCTGATAACTTCGGGTTTCAGGCCCGCCCAGGGCAGTTTTTCGGCCGGGTCGAACATACCCAGTTCGAAGCGGCCCCTGAGCACATAGCGGAGGGCATTGTCGATGTCGGCCTCGCTGATAAGGCCCTGCTCCAGGCCTTCCTTGAGGAAACGGAAGCTGCGGCCGCACTCCAGGTCGGTGCCGTTGAGGACGGCGTCTACGGAAGCGTGAACCGCGTCGGGATGGGTCTCGTGCTGTCCCTTGGTGTAGAAGTTGTTGATGGCGTCGCAGTCGGTGAGGATGATGCCGTCGTAACCCCACTTGTTGCGGAGGATGTCCATGAGCAGGCGGTCGCTCATGCAGCAGGGATCGCCTTCGTAGCGCTGGTAGGCGCACATTACCTCACGCACCTTTCCGTCGATCACCAGGGTCTTGAAAGCAGGAAGGTAGGTTTCCCAGAGGTCGCGCATGGAAACGGATACGTCCATGCTGTGGCGGAGCGGTTCGGGACCGCTGTGCACGGCATAGTGCTTGGCGCACGCATGGGTCTTGTAGTAAGTGCCGTCGAAGCTCTGCATGCCCAGGACGGTCTGCAGGCCCATCACGCTGGTCAGGTACGGGTCTTCCCCGCAGGTCTCCTGGCCGCGCCCCCAGCGGGGATCCCGGAAGATGTTCACATTGGGGCACCAGAAGGAGAGCTCCGGATTGGCCGGGTAGTAGCGGGCGTCGTCCCCCACGTTCCACTCGCGCTCGGAGCGGTTCCAGTTGGCACGGGCCTCATCGCTCACCGTCTCGTAGATCTTCCGCATCTGCACAGGGTTGAAAGAGGCCGCCAGGCCGATGTTCTGCGGATACACGGTGTAGTCCGATGCCACAATCCCATGGCAGGCCTCGCTCCACCAGTTATAGGCCGGAATGCCCAGCCGGTCCACGGAGACCGACTTGTTCATCATCAGACCCACCTTCTCTTCCGGGGTAAGGAGGGAAAGCAGGTTTTCCACCCTGTCGTCCGTGGAAAGTCGCGGGTTCTGGAAAGGATACTCGTACCGTGCCCCCTGGTTGCAGGAGACCATCAGCGCCCCCGAGAGGGCCATCGTCAATAGAATCTTTTTCATATAGCGTATTTATTGTTTGTAGCGAAGTTCTCTGAACGGCCGCACCGGGTCGTTGGTAAAAATCCTGATTTCAAAGGCCTTCAAGGCCGATTTCGCCACTACCTTCACCTTCTTCCCGGGGGCCACCCGGGTGCCGGGCTTCAGATTCACGTCCACCCCCTCGGGGACCTCTACTCCCAGGATCCGCAGATCGGCCTTGCCGCTGTTCCCCAGGTCGATGCTGCCCCGCCCGCGGCGGAGCCTGGCTTCCGACGGACTGGTCCAGAGCGCCGCACCGGGGTCTTCTTCCCCGCCCAGGCAGAGGGCGGTGACGGGGATGGGGGCGGCCGGGATTCCGTCGACCCGGACCCTCAGCTCATCGCGGAAGGTGCAATAGGCGCCCCGGGGGTTCAGCGTAACTTTCAGCACGGTCTCCCCTTTGGCCGGAAGGACCCGGGGGGCTTCCACCTGCACGCCGGCGCTCTCCACTTCCAGTGATACGGGCCGGTCGGCGACATTGGCCAGGTAAATCTCTTTCGTCGCGGGTTTCCCCTCCCGCACATAGCCGAAGTTCAGCGCCAGCCGGAGGGCCCTGACAGGACCGCCCAGCACGGCGCGGTACCGCTCCTCCAGACCCATGTCCAGCGGGTCGATATCGGCCTCCAGCGTCAGCCGCCCCAGGTGCTTGCCTTCCAGCGAATAGACATCGGCATAGCGGAAGGTCTTTCCGGCGGCGCCGGCCGGACTCATCCGCACGGTCACCACGCCTGTGCCGCCCACCGGGATTTCTTCCCGCGGAAAAACGGCCTGGACGCAGCTGCAGCTCACGGAGACGGTGCCGATACGGACTGCCCGGGACGACTGGTTCCGGAAGGCGAAATCGTGCTCCACGGCCCCGTCGGCCTCTTTCAGGGAGCCGAAATTCCAGGAGGTGGTGCTGAACGTGAGTTCCTGCCCCTGCAGGGAGAGGCAGAGGAGCAAAAACGGCAATATGAGCAGTCTGGCGGGTTTCATCTTGCGAGACGGCGGAAAACGGGGATAGCCTCCAGGTCGACGGAAACGGTATGGTAGCGTCCTCCTTCCAGATGCTGTCCGTTGCGGATATCTTCCCAACCGGCAGGATTCTCCGGCAGATACACCTTCCAGGAGCTTACGCCGCCCTCCGTGACGGGACAGACCAGGTAGTCCGGGCCGAACATGTATTCACAGTCCTGCCGGAGCGCCTCCCCGTCCTGCGGGAAATCGAAAATCAAGGGACGCATCAGGGTATAATCTTCTTCTGCAACGCGTCTGGCGCATTCCAGGATATAGGGCTGCAATTTTTCCCGAAGGCCGATGGCCGCCTCGAAGCGGCGGCGCGTCTGCGGGCTGTATTCCCACGGCTCGGTGCGGCTCTGGTAGCCATGCACCCGCATGAACGGAAGGAATACGGAAGCCTGGATCCAGCGAATCATCCGCTCCTGATACGCCTCGTCCGCATACTGGTTCTCCGGGCGGAAGAAACCGCCGGCATCGTAGGTCCACCAGGGCAGCCCGGCAGCCATCTGGCCCAGGCCGCCTGCGATCTGACGGCGGAGCGTACCCCAGTCATTTCCCACATCCCCGCTCCAGGTCACGGCTCCATACCGCTGGATGCCGGGGTAGGCGCTGCGGGTCAGGATGACAGGAAGCCTGTCGGGAGCATCCCGGCGGAGGCCTTCATAGACGGTTTCAATCACTTTCAGGGGATAGACATTGCGGTAGAAAGCGCCCGGAATCCGCTCCGGGCCCATTTGACGGCCGTCCAGGTCGTCATTTTCAGGTTCCGTGGCGTCCTGCCACCAGGCATCGATGCCGACGGGGAGCAGGCGGCTGCGGAAATTCTCCCAGTAAAAACCGGCCGCTTCCGGCTTGAAAAAGTCGATCCATTCCGTTCCGGAAATGTAGAAATCCTTGGCGGCCGCTTCTTTGCCCAGTTTCGAATCCCGGCCGATCCTGGACCAGACGGAGAGCATCAGACGCATGTCCATCCCGTGCAGTTCCCGGGTCATGGCCTGCGGATCGGGGTATTTCTCCTCGTCGAACTGCATGGCGTTCCAGCCGTATTTCCCCCACCACTGCCAGTCCTGGACGATGGTGCCCACAGGGATGCCTTCGTCCCGGAAGCGGCGGGCGGCGGTGAGCAGTTCCTCCTGCGTATCGTAGCGTTCCCGGCAGTGGATATAGCGGAAAACCCAGTCCGGCAGGGACGGAACATGGCCGGACAGGCGGCGGAAAGCGTGCATCACGGCATCGGCCCCGCCGGCGAAGACGGTATAATCCAGCCCTTCGGCTACGGGGGACGAGAAGGTGGTGGTGGCGTCTGCGAGGCGCCAGTAAACGGAAGGCCGGTCTCCCCGGGTGCCCTGCACCTCCAGGCGGTGTCTTCCTTTGGTGAGACGGGCCTTGACGGCGGCCGTGGGCGGCAGCCAGGTATTGGAGATGTCGATGAGCGGATCCCCGTCGACGGAAAGGTACTGCCTGCGGGCCATGGACTGGCCGACATCCAGGAGGAGCGCGTATTCGGCCGTCTCCGGCACGTCCAGCCAGGCTTCGAACTCCTGGAAAAAGCGCTTCTCGCGGCGGTTTCCTTCCGTTCCGGTTGCATCCACGGTGACCGAACCGTCTTCCCCCTCAAGGGGAATCAGTTCTACTTTTCCGTCGGAGGGATTGAAATCCGTAAGGCCGTAATTGTTCCAAAGGAGGCCGTAGCCGCGGTTGGAAAGGACCATCGGCAAAGAAATCTGCGTATTCACCTGGGTGAGGCGGCGGGTAAGGCCCCGGATATCCAGGTAGCCGTCCTGGAACTGCCCGGTGCCGTAAAGGTGCTCCCCTTCGGGGGAAAGGAACCGCTGGCGCACGCTATAGGCCGGTTCTCCCAGCACCTCGGTCTTGAGGATCTGCCGGCCGGCCGGGCTTTCTTCCAGAAGGAGGTTGCCGGCGCTGTCCAGGAAACGGAGCCTGCCTTCGCTGTATTCCACGGTCATTCCGGCAGTTCTTAATGTCACGTCCTTTCCCTTGCGGGTTACGCAATAGGCCGGCGAAGTCACTTTCTCCGTATAGATCAGTTCGACAAGGTGCCTTACGCCTCCGGGAGAAAGACGCACGCGGACGGCATCGTCGGCCAGGGGTTCCAGACGAAGGATACCCTGGGCGGTTTCGATACAGACGGCATTCCCCTGCCCTTTCATCGGAAGGGCCAGGAGCAAGGAAAGAAGGAACAGGACGGCGGGTTTCATACGATAAAGTTACAGATTCTTTGCGATGAAAGAAAATCCTGCCGCCGGAATGGCAGATTATCGAAACAGTTTGATCCTTTTTTTGAAAAAAGGGCGTATCTTCGCTGCATGAAGCGTTTCCAGAAAGAGTGTGCCTCCCTGCCGGCCGGGCAGATTGCAGCGCCGTTGAAAACGGCCCTGCAGGGGCACGGCGCCGTGATTGTGACGGCTCCCCCGGGGGCGGGCAAATCCACGCTGGTCCCTCTCATGCTTCTGGATTCGCTCCCGGGGAAGATTCTGATGCTGGAGCCCCGGAGGGTGGCCGCCCGGCAGGTGGCGGAGCGGATGGCCTGGCTGCTGGAAGAAGCCGTGGGGCAGACCGTCGGCTACCGCATCCGCTTCGAGAGCAAGGTCTCCCCGGACACCCGGATAGAAGTGATCACCGAGGGAATCCTTTCCCGGATGCTGATAGATGATCCCGCCCTGGAGGGCGTTTCGGCCGTTATTTTCGATGAATTCCATGAGCGGAGCCTCACCAGCGACGAGGCCCTCGCCCTCACCCGGCAGAGCCAGGCGCTTCTCAGGGAAGACCTCCGCATCCTGCTGATGTCGGCCACCGTGGACACCCGGCTGCTGGCATCGGCCCTGGGGGCGCCTGTGGTGCAGAGTGAAGGGCGGATGTTCCCGGTGGAGATTGTCCGGACGGCGCAGGAGGCCGCTGTGGAGGACTGCGTTCCTCTTGTGGCCCATACCGTCCGGGAGGCGCACCATCGGCACGAAGGGGATATCCTGGCTTTCCTCCCCGGTGAAGCCGAAATCCGGCGCTGCGCGCAGCTGCTGGAAGGAGCGCTGGGGGAAACGCATCTCTGCCCGCTCTACGGCATGCTGTCCAACGCGGAGCAGAAAGCCGCCATCGCTCCCAGCCTTCCGGGAAAGCGCAAGGTGGTGCTGGCCACTCCCATCGCCGAAACATCCCTCACCATCGAGGGGGTCCGGGTGGTGGTGGACAGCGGCCTGTGCCGGAAAATGGTCTTCGACCCGGGAAGCGGGCTCAGCCGGCTGGAGACGGTGCGGATCAGCCTGGACATGGCCGTTCAGCGGACCGGACGGGCAGGACGCGTGGCTCCGGGCATCTGCTACCGGTTATGGAGCGCCGCCACGGAGAGCCGGATGGCCGCGGTCCGTACGCCGGAGATCCTGGAGGCCGACCTGGCCCCCCTGGTGCTGGATGCCGCCGCCTGGGGAGAAAGCGACGTAGCTTCCCTGCCCTGGATAACGCCTCCGCCCATGCAGCGCGTGGCGGGAGCCCGGGAACTGCTGACATCCCTGGGAGCCGTGGACGAGACGGGGCGGATTACCCCGCATGGCCGGAAAATGGCCGCCGTTCCCGCCCATCCGCGTATCTCACAGATGCTTCTGAAGGCCGACAGTCCTTCCCTGCGTGCCCTGGCGGCCGATATCGCCGCTGTCCTGGAAGAAAAAGACCCGCTGAATGACAGCGAAGAAACCAGCCTGTCGCTCCGCCTGGATGCGCTGCGGAAAGCCCGTTCCGGCAACGCTTCCCTCCGATGGAGCCGGATTCTGCGGGGTGCGGACCAGTATGCCCGCCTGGCGAAGGTGACGCCGGAGACAGGCCAGGTTAACCCTTACGAAGCAGGAGCGCTCCTTGCCGCCGCCTACCCGGAAAGGATCGGCCATGCCTGGAAAGAGGGCGCGGGACGATTCCAGCTTTCAGGCGGAGAAATCGTGGCCCTGGAAGCCGGAGACCCGCTCTGCGCCGCCGAATGGATCGCCGTTGCGTCCATGCATGTCCGTCCGGGCGGCGTGGGCAAAATCTTCCTGGCCGATGCCGTTTCTCCCGAAGACCTGGCCGGGCTGGCCCGTTCGCGGGATGTGATAGGCTGGGATGCCAAGGCCGGGGCGGTCGCTGCCCGGCAGGAAACACGCATCGGGTCGCTGCTGCTGGGTTCCAAGCCGCTGTCCGGCGACCTCCGGGAAGCGAAAGTACGGGTCATCTGCGAAGCGGCCCCGAAGGAAGGACTTTCGATGTTCGACTTCTCGGAAGAGGTGCAGAATCTGCAGCGGAGGGTGGCGGCCGTATCGGCCTGGCATCCTGAACTGGAACTGCCCGATGTGGACACCCGGGCACTGCTTTCGTCGGCCCCGGAATGGGGGCCCTTGTTTATCGGCAAGGCTTTTACGGTGGAACAGCTGCGGAAAATCGACCTGTCGGAGGTGATCTGGAGCAGGCTTTCCTACGAACAGCGGCAGGCGGTGGAGCGGCTGGCCCCGTCCCATGTCACGGTTCACACCGGCAGCCGCATCCGGCTGGAATACCGGCAAGGTGCCGAGGCCCCGGTGCTCAGGGTCCGGCTGCAGGAATGCTTCGGCCTGCTGGATACGCCCCGGGTGAACGGCGGAGCCCTGCCTGTCCTGATGGAACTGCTGTCTCCCGGCTACAAGCCCGTCCAGCTCACCACCGACCTGCGCAGTTTCTGGAGCGGCACCTACTTCGAAGTCCGCAAGGAACTCCGCCGCCGCTACCCCAAACACGCCTGGCCCGACGATCCTCTGGAAGCCGATCCGGTGCGCGGCGCAAAAAAGCGCCATCCCGGCTAGTCGAAGTAATTCAGGCTATGCAACATCCCGAACATCTGGTCCAGGTAGGCCGATGTGGTGGGGTTCCAGTGGAAACCCAGGCGCATAAGCTGCGTAGAAGGCCAGTTCACCACCTGCGGCTGCTTGTCCGTTAGGGCCCGTTTCGTTGCCGCGTTGCCACAAAATCGGCCCTGGAGTGCGCTGCAGTTGTCAACGCGGCAAGGTTTTTGGCCGATAGGGCCCGTTTTGTTGCCGCGTTGACACGAAATCGGCCCTGGAAAGCCCTGCGGCTGTCAACGCGGCAAGGTTTTTGGCCGATAGGGCCCGTTTCGCTGCCGCGTTGACACAAAATCGGCCCTGGAGTGCGCTGCAGTTGTCAACGCGGCAAGGTTTTGGGCCGATAGGGCCTGTTTCGTTGCCGCGTTGCTACGAAATCGGCCCTGGAGAGCCCTACGGCCGTCAACGCGGCAAGGGACCGCCTTCCGGCCGGCTATTGCTCTCGGCATGAGTTGCGGCAGATGCCGGGCGAGGGAGGCATGGCCCCGGAGGGAATGGTCCAAAACGGGGATGCGGGCTGGCCCGCCGCAGGGAGCGGTGCCGCGAAGCGGCA
>JAFUWW010000093.1 GCA_017471085.1 Bacteroidales bacterium
ACTGATAGTGAGTTACTTCTATTTCATGGCTCTCGTTTTACAAATTCAACTCTTCTATTCTTGGCCCGGCCTTCATCGCTGCTGTTGTCGGCAATGGGCTCGCGAGAGCCTTTGCCAACGGCAGTGAGGCGGTCGGCGCTGATGCCCAGCTCCACCAGGCGGGCAACGATGGCCTCGGCACGCTTCTGGCTCAGCGGATCATTCACGGCATCGGAGCCGGTGTTGTCGCAGTGGCCCTGGACTTCGAATTTCAATGAAGCGTCCTGGTCCATGATGCCCTTGATACGGCCTATTTCCACATCGGCCTCCGGCTTGAGGGTTGCTTTACCGGTGTCGAAGGTGATGGCATAGGTGACAATCTTGCCGTCGCTAGCCAAGCGGTCATAAAGCGGTACAGCGCCTTGGCAAATGCGGAAGTTGGTCAGGTACGTCGTTCCGCTGCCGTCCAGGCCCACGCGGAACCACCCCGGAACAACGGCCACGTTGGGCACATTGGCCTGACGCTCACCGTTCAGGTACCACTTCAGGGCGCGTTTGTTGAATGAAATGGATACGTGGTTCCACGCCCCAAGCGGATACGCCACCTTCTCTTTCTCTCCGCTCCGGTTTCCGTCTTGCGTACGCCACGCCCAATTCAATCCGGTATCTTTCGAATATGAACTATAGTGGGTTTTCAGGGAGAAACAGGCATCCCGGGTGGCATCAGCCGGATAGAAATCCAGAATCAACATATGACTTCCGCCAAATTCCTTGTCCTCCTTCAGGACATCGAACTCTACGGTGAAAACATCGCCCAGAAAGTTTCTGGCCTCCTTCATAAGGGGTGCGACGGCATCACCGTGCTTATTCAAGGCAAAGCATTTTTTCCCGTCAATCTCAAGCACTTCCGCTTCGCCGTCCAGCAAGTCCCACATCGAAGGGAATTCTCCCAGCTGTTCCCCGTCCATCGGGTCGTCGAAGATCACAACATCTCCGGGGACAAAATCGGTCTTGGCATAGGCGGTCTGGACCTGTTTCTGCTGCGGAGCATTCTGTGTCGGCTGTTCCATCTCCTGTTTCTGGTCCTTCTGATCCTTCTTGTCTTTCTTCTTTCCCAGTTTTCCGTTCAGGAGATCGTTCACGCCCTGCTCTACCTTGTTGCCTACGTTGTTCTCTGCAGCGTTCTTGGCACGCTGGCCCAGCCTTTCCAGAAGGCTCTGTGCGTTCGCGTTCGCGCATGTGAGCGCGATAGCTGTAAGGAGTAATGCGATTTTTTTCATATTCGTGTGTGGTTTGTGTTTGTCGTGTTTAATCTACAAAAGCCCTTGTTCCATGGCCATCTTCACAATTTGCGCCATGGTCTTGGCCTGGAATTTCTCCTTGATCCGTTTCCGGTACCATTTGACCGTCGGGTACGATAATTCCATATCTGCGGCAATCTGCTCGCAGCTCATTCCCTCTGCAGTCCGCTTCAGGACTTCATACTCTTTCCGTGTCAAGACAATCGTGGAATCGTCTTCAATCCGTATATCCATTTTTGCTCTATTTTGCTGTTACAAAGTTCGTTATAATCTACGTCAAAAACACCATCCCTGGGGATAGCGGATACCATCCTTTCGGATAGAAATGCATGATTTTTCAGTTTTTTCGGAGGATTTTCCGTACCTTAGTAACATGAAAAGACTGTCACTGATCCTCCTTCTCCTGCTCCTTGGATATCTCGTCTCCAGGGCTCAGTACTCCGACCATCGCGACTGGAACATCGACTCTCTGGAAAACATCGTCCTCACCTGGACACCGGAGCGGCTGGCAGCGGCCCCCTTTGAGACCAAGTCCGCCGTTGGAGTGGCTTTTTCCCATCTGATGTTTGCCTATGAGCGCATCAACCCCGAACGCTCCATGTACTGCGCCCGGCGTTCATTCGCCATCACCGATGAGTTGGGTTCCCTGTATCGGCCTTACCTCGCAGCCAAATGTATCGGCAAGGCCCATTACCAGAACGGGCAGTACGACAGTACCATCGTTTATTACAAGACAGCCCTTTCCTATCTGGACCGGATGGCAGCAGGCGAAGCGGGGCCGGACAAGCCGGAAGGCTATCCGCAGGAGACCATCGACGACGCCCGTTCCAGTCTGTACGGCAACATGGGAAACCTGTATTATTCCCTCGACTCCCTGAACTTGGCACTGGACTACTTCGCCAAGGCCGGAGAAATCTTCGAGCAGCACGACTGGAAATCAAGCAGCGCCGTCCTATGGTACAATATGGGTGAGATCTCTCTGGAAACGGGAGATTTCGGGAAGGCCCGGCTGTATTATGAGAAATCCCTGAGCTACGGCATGGCCGCCGGAGACTCCCTTTGGATAGCTACACCGAAACTTGGAATCGGCACCGTCTATATGAAGCAGGGCAAGACCACCAAGGCGCTGGAATATCTGCAACAGGCCGACGAGTACTTTTCCAAGCACGAGGACCAGGAATTCACCGACCGCATAGCCACCCTCGATGTGATGGGACAGGCGTTGTCGGCCCAAAAACGGCAACTGAAAAGCATCATCGGCGCCGGTGTCCTGATTATCCTTCTCCTTGCAACCCTCGTTGTCATCCTCCTTCGGGAACGGCGCCTCCGCAAAGAAAAAGAAGCGGCTGATGCCGTCATCAACGAAGCCATCAGTGAGCTGGTTCCCAAGCATATAGAAGCTACCCTTTCGGAGGAAGAGCAAGAAGAACAATTGCCTGCCGGAAAGAAGAAAATTGTAATTGTGGAGGACGAGAAATCCATCCTCAGCGACCGCGAGACAGACATCCTTCCACTCATCGCACAGGGGCTCACCAGCCAGCAGATCGCCGACCGGCTCTTCCTCTCCCTTCCCACCATCAAGTGGTACCGCAGACGTATGCTGATGAAGTTCGACGCCAAAAACACCGCCGAAATGCTTTCCAAGGCCCGCGAAGCCGGGATGCTGTAATCTCCGTGAAAGGGGCCTTCTTCTTTTACCAGACCTACAAGTAAAGGAATAAATATAAGCAAAAAAGTCTGGAAAAGGAACTCTCATTGGCCTGGGAATCAAAAAGAATCGCTACCTTTGCAGTATTATGGCGGAAAGTAACTTCATCGACTATGTACGCATCTTCTGCGCCAGCGGGCACGGAGGAGCGGGGAGCGCCCATCTGCACCGGGCCAAGTATGTTCCCAAGGGTGGGCCTGACGGCGGAGACGGCGGCCGGGGCGGGCACATCATCCTGAAGGTGAATCCCCAGCTCTGGACGCTGATCCATCTGCGCTACCGCAAGGTGGTGCGGGCCGAGAACGGAACCGGCGGCGCCGAAGCCCTCAAAAAAGGCAAGAACGGCGAAGATATCGTCCTGGAGGTGCCTCAGGGCGTGGTAGTCAAAGACGCGGAGACCGAAGAAGTGATCACCGAACTGGTGGAAAAGGATCAGGAATTCATCCTTTGTCAGGGCGGCCGCGGCGGCTGGGGCAACAATCATTTCAAGAGCCCCACCAACCAGACGCCCCGCTACGCCCAGCCCGGCGAAGAAGGCCAGGAAGGCTGGTTCATCCTGGAACTGAAAGTCCTGGCCGACGTCGGTCTGGTGGGCTTCCCGAACGCCGGCAAGAGCACCCTCCTGGCAGCCATCACATCGGCCAAACCCAAGATTGCCAATTACGCCTTCACCACGCTGGAGCCCAACCTGGGCATCGTCCGCTACTACGACGACCGTTCCTTCGTGATGGCCGATATCCCCGGCATCATCGAGGGTGCCCACGAGGGAAAAGGCATCGGCATGCGCTTCCTGCGCCATATCGAGCGGAATTCCGTCCTGCTTTTCATGGTGGCGGCCGATGAACCCGACGTGGCCAAAGGCTACAAAGTGCTGTTGAACGAGCTGGAAGAATACAACCCGGAGCTGCTGGTGAAAGACCGCGTGCTGGCCGTCACCAAGACAGACCTCATCGACGATATAGAGAAAAAAAAAATCGAGAAAAAACTGCCGGCCGACATTCCCCATGTCTTCATCTCCTCGGTAGCAGGAACCGGGCTGAATGAACTGAAGGAGGAACTCTGGAAAGCCCTCACCCGATGAACCTTGACGGTATTATTCAGATAGACCAGCAAATCACGCTCTGGCTCAATCATTTCCACACGCCGGAAACGGATTCTTTCTGGATGCTGTTCTCGGATGTGAAGGTGTGGTATCCGGCCTATCTCGCCGTTGCGGCCGTCCTAGTTTACAGGCTGGGCTGGAAAAAAGGCCTTGCCGTGGTCCTGGCCCTGGCGCTTACCGTCGCGCTCGTAGACCAGTCATCGGCCCATATCAAAGACACGCTGGGACGGCTCCGTCCCTGCTACACCACCTGGATGCTGGACAACGGACTGCACTGGCCGATGAACCGCTATAACTTTTTCGGATTCTTCTCCGGCCATGCCAGCAATACTTTCGCCGTTGCGGTGGTGTCTTACCTGGGATTCCGCACAGATGCTTCCCGCACCTACAGGACGTACGGGATCTGTGTCTTCCTCTGGGCGGCCCTGGTCTCCCTGAGCCGCATCATGATGGGCATGCACTATTTCGGAGACGTGTGCGTGGGCATCCTCTACGGCCTGGCCATGGGGATGGTTATCGGGACGCTTCTGAGGGGAATCCTCTCTAAAGTGCGGGGATAGTCTTCTCCATCTGCGTGCTGTGGGAGCCTTTCACCAGCACCGTACAGCCTTCCAGGGGATGTTCCGTGAGATAGGCGGTCAGTTCCGCCGAAGTGCCGAATGTCCAGACAGGGCAGGCTGCCTTCACCTGAGCAGCCGCCTTGGCGAACTCCTCCCCTACCAAAAATGCAGCGTCAAGCCCCTCCAGGCGCGAAACCACGGCAAGGTGCTCGGCGGCGGAATCAGCCCCCAGCTCGCGCATGTCGCCCAGCAGAGCCACTTTTCGGCCTTCCACGAGGGAGAGGTTGTCCAGCGCCACCTTCATGGACGAAGGGTTGGCGTTGTAGGCATCCACGATTACGGAATTCCGCTCAGTCTTAAGCAGTTGCGAACGGTTGTTGGAGGGGATGTAAGCCTCGATGGCAGCGACGGCTCCGTCCGCGGGGACATCGAAATACCGGCCGATCCTGAGCGCCGCCAGCACATTGGCCGCATTGTAGGCGCCCACCAGGTGCGTCCGGATCAGCCTTCCGTCCAATTCCATCCTGAGGAAAGGCTCCCGGGGAGAAGAAGGCAGGATCTTCACCCCTTCCAGTGACACGCCATATCCTACCGCCTTGAGGTCCCTCTCCTTGAGCATGTCTTTGAGAACCGGGTCATCGGCATTGACGAAGGCCGTTCCGGCGTGCTCTTTCAGATAATCGTACAGCCGTCCTTTCGCGTGTTTTACGCCATCGAAGCTGCCGAATCCCTCCAGATGGGCCTTTCCCACATTGGTGATGAGGCCGTGCGAAGGCTGGGCCACCGCCAGGAGCGGGCGCAGGTCTTCCGGATGGCTGGCCCCCATTTCTATGATGCCGATTTCCGTTTCCGGGCCGAATTTAAGTACCGAAAGCGGTACGCCGATCTCGTTGTTGAGGTTTCCCTCCGTGGCCACCACCTTATACTTGGCGGCAAGGACGGTGCGGATCAGTTCTTTGGTGGTAGTCTTTCCGTTGGTGCCGGTAAGGCCGATGACAGGGAGGCGACGGCCTTCGCCCAGGCACACATTCCTGTGCAGGGCGGCCAGGTCTTTCAGCGCCTGCAGGGTATCATCGACCTTGATGAGCCTGGGGTCCTCGTCCGGAACGGTCCGGTTTACCACCGCGAAGGAAGCACCCGCTTCCAGCGCCTTCATGGCAAAGGCATTGCCGTCGAAGTTCTCCCCTTTCAGGGCCACATACATCTGTCCCGGCTGCAAGGTCCGGGTATCCGTATTCACGCCGGCGGACTGCCGGAAGCGCGCATAAATCTCTTCTATCTTCATGGTCGTCAATTATTTACCAGTACTTCCAAAACCGCCCGCACCTCGTTCTGTCTCGTCCAGGGCGTCGGTTTCCTCCCACTCCACCTGCTCGTGACGGGCAATCACCATCTGGGCGATGCGCTCTCCCGGGCAAACCTCGAACGGCTGATCCGAAAGGTTCACCAGGATGGTACGGAGTTCTCCCCTGTAATCGGCATCCACCGTTCCCGGGCTGTTGAGCACAGTAATGCCATGCTTGATGGCCAGTCCGCTGCGGGGCCTTACCTGAGCCTCGTAACCCGGAGGCAGCGCGATGTAAAGACCGGTCGGAATCAGCGCCCGCTGCAGGGGCTGGAGCACTACGGGGGCTTCCAGGTTGGCCCTCAGGTCCACCCCGGCCGACTGCGGCGTAGCATAGGCGGGGCAAGGATACGGAGAATGGTTTACAATCTTGACTTTCATTTATTTGGGAGCTCTGATATACAAGACGGCGGCGATGACGGCATACAGGTAGTTGGGCAGCCAGATGGCGATGCTGGCCGGAAGCGTGTCCGTGACCACGAACATCTCACTGAACTGCATGAACAGGATGTAGGAGAACCCCAGGGCTGTGCCTGCCGCCAGGTTCCAGCCCATGCCTCCCCTCTTTTTCTTGGTGGACAGCGCCACGCCGATAATCGTGAGGATGACGGCGGAGAAGGGCAGTGCGAAACGGTTGTTCTTCTCCACGAGCGCTTCGCTGACGGAAGCGTCACCACGCATGATCTGCGTATCGATCAGCCGGTCCAGTTCTCCTTCATCCAACCGCTGGATGGTATATTTGTTACGGAAGAAATCGTCCTTGGTAAGGCTCAGGAGCGTGTCCAGCGTCCGGCCGGAGCGGATCTGGTCTTCCAGTCCCTCGGAATAATCCCGGATAAACCAGTTGCGCAGCCTCCAGACGCCGGTAAGGGTATCGTACTGGGCCGATTCGGCCGACAGCTTGGAATGGAGCTGACCGCCGGAGATATCCTCCAGCGTGAAATTGTAGGCCGTATTATTGTAGCCGCTGAACGATTCGATGTAGACGTAGTGGTCGTTTTCCAGCTTGTAGTGCATGTCCCTTCCCGAATGGGCTTTGGTCCTGGAGACATACTTCTGCTGGAAATCCACCCGCGGGCCGTTCGCCTTCGGGATGACCCAGAGCCCCAGGCCCAGCGAAAGCAGGCCGATGAACGTGGCCGAGACGATGAACGGAACCACCATCCTGTGGAAACTGATGCCGCTGGAAAGGATGGCGATCACCTCCGAGTCCTGCGTCATCTTGGACGTGAAGAAAATCACCGTAAGGAACACGAACATTGGCGAATACATGTTCATGAAATACGGGATGAAGTTCAGGTAATAGTCGACGATGATGGCACGAAGCGGGGCTTCTTTCCGGACAAAGTCTTCGATATGCTCGCTGATGTCGAAGATGATGACGATCCCGACGATCAGCAGCAAGGAAGCAAAGAACGTTACGATGAACTTGCGGATGATGTACCAGTCCAGTTTTTGGAGTCCTTTCATAGCCGCTGCATCAGTTTGGGTAACACCGCATTTTTCCAGGAGGTGAAATCCCCCGCCTCAATATGGACGCGCGCCTGGCGGGTGAGGTCCAGATAGAAGGCAAGGTTGTGCTCCGTGGCCACCATCGCCCCGAACATTTCCTTCGCGATGAACAGATGATGAAGATAGGCCTTCGTGTAATAGGTGTCCACGAAAGAGGCTCCGCAGGGATCCAGCGGGGAAAAATCGTCCGTCCATCTGGCGTTTCGCATGTTCAAGATGCCGTTCCAAGTGAACAGCATGCCGTTGCGGCCGTTGCGGGTAGGCATCACGCAGTCGAACATGTCGATGCCCCTGGCAATGCCTTCCAGGATATTGGCGGGGGTTCCCACTCCCATCAGATACCGGGGTTTGTCCTCGGGAAGGAGCGGGCAGGTGATTTCCAGCATCTCGTACATTTTCTCCGTAGGCTCCCCTACCGCCAGACCGCCCACTGCGTATCCGCCGCGGTTGTCGTTGTCCAGGCTCAGGGCATGCTCCACGGCCTGTTTCCTGAGGTCGGGATAAACGCAGCCCTGGATGATGGGGAACATCACCTGCGGGTAGCCGTACAGCGGCTGGGTCTCGTCGAAACGGCGGGCGAACCGTTCCAGCCATCCCTGCGTAAGTTTCAGGGACTTGGCAGCATAGCGCTCGTCGGCGTCTCCCGGGCAGCATTCGTCCAGGGCCATCATAATATCGGCCCCGATGATACGCTGGGTGTCCACGTTGTTCTCGGGAGTGAAGGTGTGACGGCTGCCGTCAATGTGGGAGGCAAAACGGCACCCCTCCGGGGTCAGTTTCCGGATGGGGGCCAGCGAGAAAATCTGGAATCCGCCGCTGTCCGTGAGGATGGGGCCGTCCCAATGCTCGAACTTGTGCAGGCCGCCTGCCTTGTACAGGGTGTCAAGGCCAGGACGGAGATACAGGTGATAGGTATTGCCCAGGATGATCTGGGCGCCGATATCGTCTTTGAGGTCTCTGTGGTACACGCCCTTGACGGAACCGACCGTACCCACCGGCATGAAAACGGGGGTGCGGATATCTCCGTGGCCGGTGGAAAGCACGCCGGCTCTGGCAGCAGACTGGGAATCCCGGGCAGTACGTATAAATTTGAACATCGAATTCTGTTTGGTACGGCAAAAATACGGAAAATTTCGTACATTTGTACGATAAATATACTACAATAACCAAACCACCATGCAGATTAAAATCAAACCCATTACGCTGAAGCTCATTCTCATGAACTTCCTCCAGTACGGCGCCTGGGGCGCATACCTTACCTCCCTCGGCCGCTATCTGGGCAATATCGGACTGGGTTCCGAGATCAAGTGGTTCTTTGCCATGCAGGGAATCGTCTCCATTTTCATGCCCACCCTGATGGGCATCGTAGCGGACCGGAAGGTGCCCGCCCAGAAGACGCTCTCCCTGTGCCACGGGCTGGCCGGCCTGTTCATGCTGGGTGCCGGTCTGTACTGCATGCAGGCAGGCAGCGCCATCCAGTTCGTCCCCCTGTTCGTGCTCTACAGCCTCAGCGTCGCCTTCTACATGCCCACCATCGCCATCTCCAACTCCGTGGCGTACAACGCCCTGGCCAAGGAAGGCATGGACACCGTAAAGGACTTCCCGCCCATCCGCGTTTTCGGCACCGTGGGTTTCATCTGCAGCATGCTCCTCACCAACTTCCTCAAAATTGACGGAACGGCCATGCAGGATTCCTATACCCAGCTTATTTCCTCCGGTATCATCTCCCTGATCCTGTGCGGCTATGCGCTCACCCTCCCGGCCTGCGACATCAACAAGGGAAAGGGACAGAGCCTTGCCGAAGCTTTCGGCCTGAAGGCCTTCTCCCTGTTCAAGGACAGCCAGTTCGCGATTTTCTTCATCTTCTCCATGTTGCTGGGGGCATCCCTCCAGATTACCAACGGCTATGCCAACACCTTCCTGGGCTCTTTTGCCGCAGACAAGGCCCTGGCCGATACCTTCGCCGTCAAGAACTCCAATGCCCTCATCTCCATCTCGCAGGCATCGGAAACCCTTTGCATCCTGCTGATTCCCTTCTTCATGAAGCGGTTCGGCATCAAGAAGGTGATGCTCATCTCCATGTTCGCCTGGGTACTCAGGTTCGGCCTCTTCGGCCTTGGCAGTCCGGCCATGCCGGGAGTCCTGCTGTTCGTGCTCAGCTGCATCGTCTACGGCATGGCGTTTGACTTCTTCAACATTTCAGGGTCGCTTTATGTAGACCAGAACACCTCCAAAGACATCCGCTCCAGTGCACAGGGCCTTTTCATGATGATGACCAACGGCTTCGGCGCCACCATCGGCACCCTGGCCGCAGGTGCTGTAGTAGACGCCTGCGACGTCTTCAACACGCCGTCCAACTGGCCCAACGCCTGGTACATCTTTGCCGGATATGCCTTCGTGGTAGCCATCCTCTTCTGGATTCTGTTCAAAGACCCCCAGAAAAAGACTGCCTAATCGGCCTTTCTTTCCCATAGAGCCGCCCCTTCCTCTGTCGTATCGTCCCGGTCTTTCAACAGGCTGGTGATGTGCAAGATCCGGGAAGGGGTGGCTTCGTATGTGATGTCATAGCAACTGTAGGTGTTCCGGATGCCTATTTTATGGTAGGATGTCACATAATCGTAGTTGTACCCCAGCTGCTTCAGGCTTCTCCGCTCGATGGAAGTCACCCCCATGTTCACGAGATGTTCCAGGATTTCATGGTTGTTTTCCAGAATTTTTCCCACTTTCTCCTGATAACGGTGCCAGGAAACGGCTTTCTTCCTATTGTGGTACCGGTTCTTGCAGCCCGGACTGCAGAACTTCCGGTCCAGGCGCCCGGAACCATATTCAATGATGTCACCGCATTCCAGACACTGAGTGTAACTGAGGTGTTCGAGACTCGATTTCATAGCCCTTTTTCTCACAAAAGTGGGCATGGAAAACGATATTTCCAAGCATCGTAAAAAAGATACTGCAAATTTTTCCGTTTCTTAATATCGGTCGAAAAACCGCATCGGTTGAAATCTTTCCACCGATGCGGTTTGTTTTTTACGATTCCGGTTGCAAAACAGGGAAAATGATGCTGAAACAGAAATAAAAACAGCCCTGCAACCGTTCCCATTAGGGTTTTGGACGAAGACGCCCTTACTTTGCATGCGGTTCCGGAACGCTCGCCGAGCCCCGGGCCGGACATGTTAAACCCTAATTATGCAGAAACATGGAATTCTTAAACCACATCGAGTTGCGAGGCGTCGTGGGACGGGCGGAAATCAACACCTTCAACGAATCCCGCGTATGCAATTTTTCAGTAGTGACGGAGTACAGCATCCGGGACAAGGAAGGAAACCCTGCCATTGATACCGCCTGGTTCAACGTAGCGGCCTGGGAGGGCCGCGACATGCCGGACCTGTACGAAATACAGAAAGGGGCGTGGGTGCAGGTGCACGGACGGGTCCGCATCCGGAAATACACCACCCAGGACAATGAAGAGCGAACGGCCATGGACGTCCTGGCCAGCAGCGTGAACATGATTCCCCGGGAGAGCACCCGTCCCCAACCTCAACGCGACTGGTAGCCATGAAACGGAGTATCCTGCATCTTTTCTGCATCCTGACCCTGGCCGGATGCGCCCCGCTCTCCCATGTCCGGCAGTTGAGGGAGGGGCAGGTGACGGCGCAGCTGGTCCTCAGTCAGGAGCAGGATCTGCCCGAACTGGAGATGGGGCCGGAAATTCACCGTGATACGCTGCTGGTGAAGGACCCCGAAGGAAACCAGGTGCTGATCATGAAGGCGGTCAAGGACGACAATGGGGAAATGGTTGCGACGGATGTCCTGGAAGCCGCCCGGGTGACGGCCCGGTTCCGGAATGTCGCCGAAAGACATGGCCGGATCGACCTGCGGTTCGACGTCGTGGTCCCGGAAAAGATGCAGGACTCCAAATGGCAGCTACGGTTTTATCCTGACATGTACATCATGGAAGATTCCCTGCGGCTGGAAAGCGTCTACATTACCGGAAAAGAGTACCGGCGGCAACAGTTGAGGGGCTACGAGCAGTACGACAGGTTCATCCAGTCCATCATTACCGACACCACGAGGTTCATCAACCTGAGAGACCTGGAAGTCTTCCTTCAGCGCAACATCCCCCAGCTGTACCAGTTCAAGGAGGATACCACGTTTGTTTCCGACGAGCAGTTCCGCTCCCGTTTCGGCGTCACGGAGCAGCAGGCCATCGACCATTATACAGATATGTTCGCCTGGCGAAGGAACGAAATCCGGAAATCGAAGGCCGGGAAAATGTACGAGAAATACATAAAAGTACCCATCGAACGCGAGGGACTCAGGCTGGATACGGTGATGCAGAACGTCGACGGAGACTTTGTCTATCAATACACCCAATCCATTCTCACCAGACCCAGGCTCCGCAAGGTGGATATCGTCCTCTCGGGAGATGTCTTTGAAAGCGACCGGAAAATCTACGACATGAAACGCTCCGATCCCCTTACCTTCTATATCAGTTCCCTGTCGGCCTTCACGGACGAAACGGAGCGGTATCTCACCACTGTCCACGAGCGCAGGGCGGCGGCCAATACGGCCTGCTATGTAGACTTTGCACAAGGAAAGTCGGATATCGACCTGTCGCTCGGGAACAACCGAAGCGAAATGGGCCGGATCCGGGGAAACATCACCGAACTGCTGGAGAACCGCCAGTTCGACCTGGATTCCATCATCATCGCAGCATCGGCCTCCCCGGAAGGGGCCCTGGCCACCAATATTTCCCTCTCGGAGAAAAGAGCCGCTTCGGTGGCCGACTATTTCGACCGGTATATCCGGCACTACCGCGATTCGCTGAGGCGAACTACTTTCTCCATGAGCCTGGGAGCGGACGGGGAGGCGCATTTCGCACGGGGAGGCAGCCAGGGAGCCGAAATCCGCTTCCGCGCGCATTCCAACGGAGAAAACTGGGAAATGCTGTCCCTACTGGTCGATGAAGACACGCTGCTCTCCCCTTCCGCCCGGCAGTCATACCTGAAGCATCTGGGAATCAAGGATGTGGACCAGCGGGAATCGGCCCTGAAAGGAGAGCCCTACTACTCTTATCTCAGGGAGAAACTATATCCGAAACTGCGGACCGTCAAATTCGACTTCTATCTGCACAGGAAAGGCATGATCCGAGATACGGTACATACTACTGAGCTGGATACCGTATACATGAAAGGCGTCGCTGCGCTGAAGGACAGGGACTACAGGCAGGCGCTCGAGTATCTGCGTCCCTACAAGGATTACAACACCGCCATCGCCTTCGTTTCGCTGGACTACAATGCATCGGCCATGGCCATCCTGCAGGAACTGGAGCCTACTCCGCAAGTGGAGTACATGCTGGCCGTGCTGCACGCCAGGAACGGTGACGACCAGGCTGCCGTACAGAACTACCTGGATGCCTGCCATGCCGACCGTTCCTTCGTCTTCCGGGGGAACCTGGACCCGGAGATCTTCGCCCTTATCCAGCGATATGGCCTGAACCAGGAAGACCGTACCGAAGAAAACTGATATCGACAATCCTTTAATAAATCAAATTCTTATGAAAAAAATCCATTTCATGTTCCTCTCGGCGGCCCTTGCCGTGGCTGCCGTCTCCTGCGAGAAAAACGTTGTTCCCTCCTCTGCACCGGTCAGTTCCGAGCCAGTGGAAGAAGTCGCCAAAACCGGCACCATGCATGTTTCCATAGGCACGGAGACAAAGGCCGGCCAGAACGGACTGGACGAAAAAGAAGTGCACTCGCTGCAGGTGTTCGTCTTCAACGCCTCCACCGGCAAGCGTGAGACAGACAAATTCGTCATGGGCAATTCCCTGCTGATCACGGCTCCGGTCGGCACCAAGCATGTCTGGGCCGTTGTGAATCACACCCGGTTCGATGACGTCCGGACCGAATCGGAACTGAAGGATATTGTCTGCGACCTGACCGACAACTATGCCTACGGTTCCATCTACCTGGTAATGGCCGGCAAGAAAGATGTGACTGTAACCCAGGAAGACCTGCCCGTACAGATCGACGTGACGCGGCTCGTTTCCCGCATCGCCCTGCAGAATGTCACGCTCAACTTCGCAGACACTTACCTCAAGAACTGCACGTTCGAAATCAAGGAGATCTACCTGAAGAATGTAGCCGGCAACACCAATTTATCGCTGGACAAGAATGGAAACGGAGACTGGACGCTCAGGGACCCAGACGTATGGTATAACAAAATGAGGGACGAGAACACCGCCAGCGTCAATCCCCTGATCAGCGACCACGGACTGAACATCACATGTGCGGAAGGACAGCAGAAACAGATCGACAAGGTCTGGTATGCCTGCCCCAACCCCACCTCTGTCGACAACAACAACCCTTCATGGAGCGCCCGGAGAACCCGGCTGGTTGTCCATGCCGAGGTAGGCGGCTACGGCAGCAGCGCCATCCAGTCGTACTACACCTTCACCCTTCCGGTCCTGAAAAGGAACTGCTCTTATGAGATCTCCAACATTACGTTCACCATGCTGGGCAAAGAAAACGACAACGACGACACCGTCACCGACACCGGAATCGCGTCCATCACGCTGAATGTACTGAACTGGGATACTCCCACTCCTATCAACTACAACATGTAAGTAACTGATATCCACCCACATGCAACACTTGAACAAAATCATGGCAATTGCTTTCGTGCCTGCCGCCATCTGCGCCTGCCAGTCCCTCATCCGAGAAGACCGGAGCGACTGTCCCGCCACCTTGCTGTTCGAATTCACGGACGACCAGGGACTCGGGGACGCCGAACTGATGTACCTGGAAGCCTTCCCGGTACTGGGACCGGAGACAAAGGTGACGGACACCACCACGGTAGGAGCCATGGCCGGAAAGTCCTACACCCTGCAGGTACGCAGGAGCGATGCCGTATCCATTTACGGACTCGCCTGTTTCGGACGCAGCCATATTGTCCGGGAGGGCAGATGGGTGGTGGACCCGGGTCAGGACGGAGACCGTCTGTACCGATTCGGAGCTCAGGTGTCCGGCATGGAGGAATCGGCCATAGTTCCGGTGGAACTGACCAAGGAGCACAGCTATATCCGGGTGAAATTCAAGCAGTACGACATGCAGAAAGAGCAGGGCCGGTTCCCGTTCACCGTGGTGGTGGCGGCCAATACCTGCGGCATCGACCTGTACAGCGGAGCCCCCGTTCCGGGCACCTTCCAGTTCTTTCCGGAGGAAAAGCTGGCCGGAGAATTCGAGTTCACCGTGCCCCGGCAGGCCGATCAGTCCCTGACCCTGGAGCTGTGGGACAAATCCGGCGGAGAAGCCCCTTTGGACAGCATCGTCCTCTGGACGCTGCTGAAGCAGGTGGAAGGGTTCAGCTGGGACATGAAGAACCTGCCCGACCTGTATGTAGAAATCGACTATGTCCGTTCGGAAGTCACCCTGTCCATCAGCGACTGGCAGACAGTCACTTCCATCCATTACGCCATCTGAGATGGCCATGCCCGCAGCGATGCGCGCCCTGTTTCCTACCAATCTGTTTCAATCAGTCCTGGCGGACCTGACCGTCTTCCAGGGCTCCGGACCAAAAAGAAGCATTATGAAATCACATCGACATTTGTTACTGAACCTGGCCTTCATGACGCTGCTGTACGCACTGGCCTGCCGGAAAGAGGCAGGCAGTCCGGACAGCCGGGATGACACGCTCCCTTACGAGGCCGCAGCTACAGCTACCGTCACATTCAATCTGGGCGCTCCGTTCGTTTCCACCAAACTGGTCAGTCCCTCCGAAGAATCGGAGAAGCAGTGCAACCGATGGGCGCTGTGGCTTTTTGACGCCGACGGAGACAGCGCAGTCTACGGCACCGGACTCTCCGGTGAAGCCATCAGGAAAACGGTACTGGTCGGCACTTACACCGCCGTCGCCGTCGTCAATTACCCCGCCTCCCTTGTTCCGGAAAACATCCGGAAAAAGACAGACATCACTGAGTGGATCACCTCGCTCTCGGACAACGCTCCCGGCTCCTTCCTCATGTACGGGGAAAAAACGCTCACGCTGGAGAAGGACAAGACCCTGTCCAATACGGTGGACGTCAGGCGCCTGGTTTCCAAAATCGGCGTGAAAAAGATCTCCGTGAACTTCGAAAATCCCTACCTGGCATCCAAGAACGCCACCCTGGAAGCCATTTACCTTACCAACCTGTACCGGACAAGCCGGTTAAAGGCCGATTATGGTGCGGAGGAACTGTCAGGGGCATCCCGGGATTGGTACAATCCCATGGGATGGCATCTTTCCGGAGAAACAGACGCGGCCACCGACGCGCTGACCGGAGAACTGAACATTCAGGCCGTCCTGACACCGGCTTCCCCCCATACTACCGCCCACTATTTCTACGCCTATCCCAATGCATTTGAGGCTGCCGGCGACACCCACGACGCCACCTGGAGCAAAAGGTCGTCCCGGCTTGTCCTTCAGGTAAGCATCGGCGGCAAAACCTATTATTACCAGATCCAGATTCCCGCCATGGAGAGAAACAAGGTATATGTAGCGGAAGAAGTCATTTTGAAGAAGCTGGGGTCGATGGACCCCGAGCAGGATATTCCCGGTTCACTGGATGTTGTTTTCTCCGCCTTCGGAAATGACTGGGATGAAAATGTATCAATTTATGAAAATTCCTAAATAACATATGATTACAACATCTTATTTGAAGCATCTCTCCATTACTGCTTTCTGCCTTTCGCTTTTTTGCGCAGCCCTTTCCTGCCAGAAATCGGCATGCCCTGAACCCGCTCCGGTGGCCGGCCGGTTCTCCCTCGTCCTGGAAGAAGCGGACGGAAACAGGGAGACCAGATCGATCCTGCAGTCGGCGGACATCGAAACCAGGATTACGTCCGTCACGCTGGGGCTTTACATCGGCGGAGTCCTTGCCGAGAAAGAATACTACGCCTCGGGATTTGACGAAATGACTTTTCCGCTGGAAGACGGCACCTACATAGCATATGCCCTGGTAAACATGGGAGACATGCGGAGTGCGCTGCCGGTGAATGAGTCGGACATCGCTTCCGTCACCTACTCCATTCCGGGCTATCTGGACAACGGAACAGGCATCGAATTCCGCGGTATTCCCATGGCAGGCAAACTTCCTTATACAGTAGGCATTACGCAGAGCGGGGCCATCCCGGTCAGACGGCTCATGGCCAAAGTCACCGCCGTAATGAACTGCAACTGGAGCGGAAAAATCTCAGCAGTAAAAGTTTACAACCTGAACCGCACCCTGAAGCCTTTCGGTTCCAGCGCGGCGGCATCCACGGCCGACATCCTTCCTGTCCAGGAATTCCAGGCCGGCTCGGGAAGCCCTTCCGGCTCTTTCGTCTTCTATGTCCCGGAAAACATGCAGGGAAGTATCTCCGGCATCGAAGGGAGCACGGACAAAAGCCCGGAGGGAAATACGACAGTCAACCACAAGAAAGACCTTCTCACCTATCTGGAGACACTGGTGGAAGGGACGGGTGACGTCGAAGGGAGCATTACTTACAGGAGTTATCTGGGAGACAACGCCACCACCAACTTCGACATCTGCAGGAACTGGCGATATACCTGGAACCTGACATTCCTGCCCGACGGACGGCTGAACAATGACTGGAAGCATGAAAACCATCTTGCCTGGTCGGAATACAGGTACGACATAAACCAGACCGCCCTGTACCTGTACAAAGGAGAGAGGGTCAATTTGACCGTCTGGAGATACGAAGACCGTTATATTGAGGGGGTCAAAAAGGCCGGAGCCGGAACCAATTCCCTGTTTACCAACCGGTTCCAGTGGTCTTCCGACCAACCGGACATAGCCTCGGCAGAGCTCGCAGGAACGCTCCTGTATGTGGAAGGAAAAGGAAACGGCACCTGCAGGATAACGGCCACCGGCCCGGACGGATCGGCCGATGCAACCCTGTACTGCGACGTCACTGCCATGAATTACAAAAGACAACTCTTCCTGCTCTCCGATCCGGGTCCCCGCAGCGTAGTCGGAGAAACCGTCTATTTGAAAGCACTGGTATATACAACTCAAAACGGGACCGTCACCGGTCCGCAGGATGTAACGGGACAAATATTCGATTGCAGTATTTTTCGGGCCAGCTATGACGGGAGCAGCAATCCGGTGTATGTTCCTTCTCAGGGTGTTGTGAAGGCTACTGCGGCAGGGTCCGAGCGGTTCAGCGCCAGCTATTCCCATGTAATAGACCACAAAACCATCCATGCCAACGGCCTGTACATAGATTTTGAGACGGCCAAGACCGGAGAGCTGTCCATTACCGGAACAACCACGGCCCATGTGGGGCAGTCCGTTCCGATGACGGCCGTATTCACGCCCTACAGCGGAGGCGTTGCACAGCCCGGCTCTGCCGTGACGGCCAGATGGAACATCCAGGACGGCGGGCCGAAGTATCATGTAACCGACTTTGGCGTCGTAACGGCGGACGAACCGGGCGCCACGGTCGTGCAAGCCACGTACTCCAGCAACGGGTTGACGTACCGCGCCCAGGTGGTGGTCCTCTTCAACAGCTGACGGGTCCGGTTTGCATCCTGCCATTTTTTGCATATATTTGCAGGATGAACTTTAACAAGCAGGCATATTTTCTGGCAGCAACGATCCTTCTCACGACAGGCTGCGGAACTACCCGGAAAGCGGTATCACCCACCGTTGCACCGGAAGCTCCTGTCATCCTTCCGTTGGAAGACCCGCTGGAAATTGAACGCTCCCGGCAGCGCGCCCAGGAAGTGATGGATTCCATCGACCGGGTAAGAAAGGCCGGGGAGAAGCCGGAGGAGAATGCCCCGAAAGAGGCTCCCCGGCAACAGGCCCCCGCACAGGAAGTAACTGAGCCCGAACCTGTTTCATTGCCCGATCAGGTAATCGCCTACGCCCGCACTTTCCTGGGAACGCCCTATAAACTCGGCGCTTCCGGCCCCTCCAAATTCGACTGCTCCGGATTCACCCGCTATGTTTTCAAAAAATTCGGATACAATCTCACGCAGTACTCCGGCGCCCAGTTCCGGGAAGGACGCGAAGTGGCCGGCTACCGGGACCTTCAGAAAGGAGACCTCGTGTTCTTCGGGAAGAGAGGCAGCGTCCGCAACATCGGCCATGTGGGGATTGTGGTGTCGATTGACGAGGAAACCGGAGATTTCACCTTCATCCATGCCTCCGTCTCCAACGGAGTCGTCGAGCAGACCTCCAGCCACCCGTATTTCATGATGCGCTACATAGGTGCCCGCCGCGTCCTCCCGGACGAACCCCGCTGAGCCACAAGATAGAATCATCGGCCTGGAACAGAACTTCTTCCAGGCCGATGTCTTTGTAGAAGTGAGCGGACTCGGATTATGGGGCATTTTCGTCCCTCTCACGCAGTATTTCGTACATTTGCAGTCTATTATAAAAATAGGCTCAAGGCTGCATGGACAAGAGACAACTCGTGGATGGCTGCAAGCGTGGGGACTCCGCTTCCGTGGAGGCCCTCTACCGCAGTTATTCCGGGAAGCTCATGGGGATATGCCGGCACTATGTGGACTCCCAAGAAGTGGCGGAAGATCTGCTGCACGATGCTTTCATCGTCATTTTGTCCTCAATCGGCCAGCTCAGGAATCCCGACAAGCTGGATGCCTGGATGAGTGTCATCGTGAAGAATATGGCCATCGACTATCTCAAGGAGAGCCGGCATTTCACGCATCCGCAGGAGGATTTGGACCTGGAGGATGTCCCGGATGAACCGCTGTATCCCGTGCCTCCTTATGAGGATTTGATGGCGCTGATTGACCGCCTGCCGGAGCAGTATGGGAAGGTGTTCCGCCTGTCCGTGCTGGAGGGACTATCGCATAAGGAAATCGGGGCGCTGCTGCATATCGGAGAGAAATCCTCTTCCTCCAATCTTTTCCGTGCCCGCCAGGTGCTGCAGAAGGAATTGAAGCAGTATTGGCTGGCGCTTTTGGCGCTGATTGCATTGATTGTCACGCCGCTGCTGCTACATAAAGAGACGGAGCCGACGCCTGGTCCTGTGGTGGAGAATAATGGTGTGGACAGCGCCGAAGTTGTGATTCCTGCCGATTCATTGACTATGCCAGAAACGCCCACCAGAGTTAATCGTATCCGGATAGCGGAAACCAGTCCCCTTGATACAACTCCGGAGCCCGCCGATACTGTAGCGATAAGGCGAAGATTGATGCCGATCGATATCAGTCCTATGCCTCTACCATCCGTCATCCTCCAGGCATCCGCGCCAAACATTTCCATCAGAAAGCCGGATTACCCCACCTTCAACCATCCGCTGCTGGCCGATGCGAAGGGCTCCAAAAAGAAGAACCTCCTTGGCCTTCTGCCGTCCATATCGGCCCTCCCGAGCACGATTGCGGGTGTCAGTCCTATTGTCATGGGCTCCGGCATTCTGGCCGATGCCTCTTCCTTCGTTATGGAACCGGATACAAAGGTGACAGACTGGGGCGATTTCCTAATGGCAGTGCAATCAATGGAAGGCCATTACTGCACCGGCGATTCCCTTGCTTACTATCATTCACTGCTGGGAATTGCAGAAAGGTTAGCTGTACCCGATGTTATGGACCCGAACCCGAAGCCCGTGGAAGAGAAAGCCGAATATGAAAGGCCCTTCACGCTGGGACTCAGCGCCAGCATCGGCCTGAATGACCGCTGGAGCATCCTGACAGGGCTGGAATACACACGGCTGCGCAGTTCGCACACCATCGGCCTGGATACGCTCTATATCAAGAACCGGCAGACCATCCATTATGTGGGAGTACCGCTCGGCCTTTCCTATACGGTCTGGTTCAAGGGGAATCTGCACTTGAACGCATCGGCCTTTGGCAAGATGGAGATTCCGCTTGCCGGAATCCAAAGCAGCGAGCATCGTAGCGGTGTGGCGAACACGTATCAGAATACGCTGAAGTTTAGGGCTCCTGTGCAGTGGTCTGCCGGTGTCGGTATCGGCCTCCAGTACAACTTGACGCCCTGGATGGGCCTGTATGTGGAACCGCAGGTGCGCTACTACTTCGACACTGGAGGCGGCATCCAGACCATCCGCCAGGCACAGTCCATTGAGTTTGCCGTTCCCCTCGGCGTGCGGCTGACATTCTGAGGCACGCAGTATTTGCCCGTCCGTTCAGTCATATAGAAAAACGGAACGGATGGGAAACAGATACCAGGACAGGCATCAATACTTTGATGAGTTAGTGGAGACCTCGACAGCCTTCTATGTCGATTATATCCGCCGGTTCATCCCCATTGCCGAGGGAACCCGTATCCTGGAAGTGGGATGTGGCGAAGGCGGGAATCTCCTGCCCTTTGCGCTGATTGGCTGCGATGTAACAGGAGTGGATTTTTCCGCGAAGAAGATTGAAAATGCCCGGAACTATTTCTGGCTCAATGGTGCTGAAGGGGCATTCTTCTGGGCCGATTTCTTCGATTTCCCGCTGCAGGACAAGCCCTTTGATGTAGTCCTGGTGCATGATGTGATGGAGCATATCGTCCCGGAAGACAAAGGCCGGTTCCTGGAGCGGATTCGCTCATTTCTGGCACCTGGCGGGGTGGCATTCCTCGCTTTCCCGGCCTGGCAAATGCCCTTTGGCGGCCATCAGCAGACCTGTTCCCGGAAGGTGCTCCGTTTCCTGCCGTGGATACATCTGATGCCGAAACCCCTGTATCGGGGAATACTGCGCTTGTTCAGGGAGCCCGAGCAGCATACAGAGGAACTGATGGACATCCGCCGTTCTCGAATGACCGTAGAAAAGTTTGAGAAACTTTGCCTGGCGGAAGGCAGCAAGGTACTGGACCGGACGCTATGGCTCATCAATCCCCACTACAAAGCCAAGTTCGGGCTGCGTCCTGTCAAACTGAGGCTGGGCATGGACAGGATCCCTTATCTGAGGAACTGGTTTTCTACAAGTTGCTGGTATGTAATAACTTTTAGATAATATGAGAGCAAGAATTCCAATGAAATGGATGGGAAGTATGGCTGTGGCCGTCAATCTGTTTATGGTCGTTTTCTCCGGCGGGAAGATAGAGGAAAAAATGGATGAACCAGACAAAAAAGTGAAATGCAGGCATACATCTCTACATGGAGATTTGGACTCCGATAAAAAAATAATTGACAATTTGGGTCAGTGATGATGACAATTGTGGTTGGTGACGGCCGCCGTCCAGCCACGTCGGTCATGAAATCGGCCCTGGAGTGCCCTGCGGCCGACAACGCGGCAAGGTTCTTGCCCGATAAGGCCCGTTTCGCTGCCGCGTTGACACGAAATCGGCTCTGGAAAGCCTTGCGGCCGTCAACACGGCAAGGTCTTGGGCCGATAGAGCCCGATTCGTTGCCGCGTTGACACGAAATCCGCCCTGGAGTGCCCTGCAGTTGTCAACGCGGCAAGGTTCTTGGCCGTTAGGGCCCGTTTCGTTGCCGCGTTGACACGAAATCGGCCCTGGAGTGCGCTGCAGTTGTCAACGCGGCAAGGGGATCTCCCTTTGCCGGCTGTTGTTCTCGGCATGAGCTGCGGTAGATGCCGGGCGAAGGGAGGCATGGCCCCGGAGGGAATGGTCCAAAACGGGGATGCGGGCTGGCCCGCCGCAGGGA
>JAFUWW010000094.1 GCA_017471085.1 Bacteroidales bacterium
ACGCGAATTCACGGAGCATTACAAGTTTACCGGCGAGGGAACCACGCTGGGCTATTACGACTCCCGTACCTTCGTCATCGCCGACATGTCCAAGCGCCTCTGGCGCGACCAGCTGCTCGCCTGGGCGGACCGGGCCATGTCCTACGGGGCCGATGCCGTCTTCTACGACCAGCTGGGTGTAGCCGAAGAATTTCCCAACTGGGACCTTTCCCGGGAGTATCCGGTCCAGGATATCTTCACGGGGGCCTACAAGGCCGACGCCCTCCGGGAAATCCGCGACCACATCAAAGCGCGTAATCCGGAATTCGCGCTGGGGACCGAATGGCTGGGCGACTGCACCAGCCAGTACTGCGACTTCGTCCACATCGTGGAATTCACGGCCCTCCCGGAAAGTTTTCCGGAATGGTTCCGATACACCTTCCCCGAGGTGGTCTGGAGCGACCGCTGCGTCCGGGATGACAACGACGTCCCCCGCCGGGTGAACAACACGCTGCTGAAAGGATTACGCAACGATATCGAGGTTTTCCGCTGCCGTGGACTCATTGACGAAACACCGGTGTATCAAGCGCATCTGGCCAGAATCAACGCGCTCCCGGCACACCTGGCCGGAACTGCTGCTGGAAGGCCGCTACACGGCGACGGACGGTTTCACCTGCTCCAATCCCGCCTTGGCGGCCCGCAGCTACACGGCCGGAAACAGGATGGCAGTTGTCGTCACCAACACTGGAGAGAAACGGCAGAAAGGGACCGTCCAGGTTCCCGGTTACCGCTTTACCGAGGGCCGGAACCTGGATTCCAACGCCCTGCCTTCCGCTACGGTAGATTTGAAACAGAATGACTTGGCAGTACTCATTTATGAAAAAGAATAAAGTCATGGCCCGTCCATGATTTGTTTGTTCCTCATACTGAGCATCTTATTGATTCCGCAGCCGGTGTCTTTCACGCCGGAGGATGGCGTCTGCCGGAGCGGGAAAGTGGTCGTCCGGAAGGACCGCCGGGCTTTCCGCAAGGCCGTGGCCGGGCTGGAGGAATGGCAGCAGAAAGAAGCTTACAGGCTGACGCTGGGACGCTCCTCCGTCAAGATCGAAGCAATCACGGAGGAAGGAGTCTTCCGGGCCAGGAAGTCCCTGGAGCAACTGCAGGCCCTCGGCGATGTACCCCGCGGGGTCATCTTCGACTACCCCCGCCTGCGGCACCGGGGCCTGATGATCGACGAATCCCGCAGCTTCAAAGGACTGGCCTTCCTGAAAAAACAAGTGGACGCGATGGCCCTGCTGAAACTGAACATCCTGCACCTGCACCTGGACGACAGCGCCGGATGGCGGATTGAGAGCGAAGCCTATCCGGACCTCACAGCGAAAACCGCCTGGCGCAAAGGCCGGACCTATCACGAATGGGAGGCAGGGAAATACCAGTTCACCACGGAGGATGATCCCGCCGGCTATGGCGGATATTATTCCCGGGAAGAACTGAAGGATTTGGTCGCCTATGCCGCGGAACGGTATATCACGGTCGTTCCGGAAATTGAGATGCCGGGACATTCCATGGAAGTGGGATATGCCTATCCGGAGGTGCTCTGCCAGCTGCCGGACGGACGCCGGCATACAGGTGCCTGGGACCTCTGTCCGGGCTCGGAAAGCACGTACGGCCTGCTGGAAGCCGTCCTGGAGGAAGTGATGGACATCTTTCCCTCCCCTTTCATCCACATCGGTGGTGACGAAGCCACGATGAAAACCTGGTCCCAATGTGTCAACTGCCGGAGAAGGATGGAAGAAGAGGGCTATACGGACGTCCGGCAACTCCAAGGCTATCTGGTCCGGCGGATCGAAGGTTTCGTGCGAAGCCATGGGCGGCGCATCATCGGCTGGGACGAGATCCTGGAGACCGGCATGCCCAAGGAAGCCGTGGTGCAAAGCTGGAGAGGCGTGTCCGGTGGACAAAAGGCGTCGGCCGAGGGACACGAGGTGATCATGTCTCCCAACACGCACTGCTACTACAACTATTACCAGGACCTGATCCGCAAGGAACCGAAAGCCGTCGTCGAACTGGTCTCCCTCCGGTTCACGTATGGCTACTAACCGCGGGCCGAAGGAATGGACCCGACGCTCCTGCGGGGTGTCCAGGCCAATCTCTGGACGGAGCTCATCCCCACGCCGGAACATGCCGAGTATATGCTCTATCCCCGCCTTTTCGCCCTGGCCGAAACGGCCTGGACACCGGCGTCGGCCAAGGAGTATAAAGGCTTCCGCAAACGGGCCCGGGCGCTGCTGGACGTTTTCCGCAGGCTCGGATACCATACTTTCGACATGGACACGGAAAGCGACCTGGCCCGTTCCGGCCTGCAACGCTTCCCACCGGAAGGAGTGCCCATCCCTATCGACGATTAACCTCCGTCAAAGCACCCTGCTCTGTTACCGGATTCCTTTGGATAATTGCAAACAATTGTTTATTTTTGATTTCGTTTATTGTTGCAATTCAAATAAAGGATCCACGTCACTCCAGCCATGATATTCAGAATAGACGCAACCAGCAAA
>JAFUWW010000095.1 GCA_017471085.1 Bacteroidales bacterium
GTGGGCCGCGCCCGTGCCAAAAACGGCGGATTCTCTTCCAACGACGAACGGGAAGACACCCTGAACCAGCTTCTCACGGAAATGGACGGATTCGGCACCAACAGCGGCGTCATCGTCCTGGCTGCCACCAACCGTTCCGACATCCTGGACCAGGCCCTCATGCGCGCCGGCCGCTTCGACCGGCAGATCCATGTGGAACTGCCCGAACTCAAGGAGCGGGAAGAGATCTTCCAGGTCCATCTGAGGGACATCAAGCTGGGGAACGATTTCAACGTGGAATTCATGGCCAAACACACCCCCGGCTTCTCCGGAGCCGATATCGCCAATGTCTGCAACGAGGCCGCCCTCACCGCTGCCAGACGCGGCCACAGCGCCGTGATGCAGCAGGATTTCCTGGATGCCGTCGACCGCATCATCGGCGGTCTGGAACGCAAGTCCAACACCATCATGACTCCGGCCGAAAAACGGACTACCGCCTATCATGAGGCCGGTCACGCCCTGGTCGGATGGCTGCTTCCCTATGCCGATCCCGTTTTCAAGGTGAGTATCATCCCCCGCGGGAACGCGCTGGGACTTACCTGGAGTTTGCCGGAAGAAAGGAAGAACTGGTCCAAGTCCATCATGATGGACCGCATGAGCGTCCTCCTCGGCGGCCGCGTAGCGGAAGAAGTCCTGAACGGGGAACCTTCGACAGGCGCCCTGAACGACCTGGAACGGATGACAGGCATGGCCTATGCCATGATCCAGTACTACGGCATGAGCGAGAAAGTGGGACCCCTCTCTTTCTATGATTCAACCGGCTCCAGAGGATACAATCTGGTAAAACCCTATTCGGAGAAGACTGCCGAACTGATGGACCAGGAGGTAAAAGACCTGATCGGTGAAGTACACGACCGCACCCGGAGAATCATCGATGAAAACAAAGAAGGTTTTATGCAGTTAGGTGCATTACTTCTTGAAAAAGAAGTTATCTTTGCAGAAGATATCGAGCGGATCCTGGGTCCCAAGGTAAAACCGGCGGCGGACGACCGCTTTGAAGAAGACCTTCCGGCCGCTCAGGAAGAATCTGCAACTGCATGAATACAACCGTTAAACGCAGCCTTGTAGGCATTGTTTTCCTGATCATCATGATCGGGGGCATGCTCTACCTGTATCCTGTCCTCTTCCTCCTCATCCTCATCGGGATGATGGAGGAATTTTTTCGGATGACCCTCGGGAAAAAGCACCCCGGTGTCAGGATAGCGGCCATCGTGACAGCCGCCGCTGCCTTTATCCTTTGTGTTCTGGCCGGAAGGAACCTGCTTCCGGTCCGCTGGCTGGGCGTCAATGCCTTTACGCTGCTGGCCCTGCTTATCTTCATGATCACAGACCACCGGGACTTCAAGGACTACTCCTATGTATTCACGGCCTTGCTGTATATCGCCCTTCCGCTGTGCCTGCTGCCGTTTTTCGTAGAGCGTGCCGGTGCCATGCTGCTGCTCTCATTCTTCATCCTCATCTGGGTGTCGGACGTCGGCGCCTATTGCTTCGGCATGGTGTTCGGGCAAAAAATATGGCCGGCCAAACTCTGTCCGGAAATCTCACCCAAAAAGTCCTGGGCGGGGGCTCTGGGAGGCCTGCTGGTCACCCTGCTGGCAGCGTATATCCTTCAGTTGCTGAATATGCTGCCGTTCTCCCTGGCACATGTCTTCATCCTGGGAACCATCATGAATGTTACCGGTGTTTTCGGAGACCTCTTCGAATCCCTCTGGAAACGGCAGTTCGGGATGAAAGATTCAGGAACCATCATGCCCGGGCACGGAGGCATGCTGGACCGCTTCGACAGCTCTCTCTTCGCCATCCCCGCCGGCACTTTTTACTTGATATTAAACGGACTTGTCTGAGCTATGAGCATGAATTGGATAAAAATAGACAATGATTCCTATGGAACCATCCTGGTAAGCTGGTGCATCTGTGCCCTGTTTATTTTTCTCACGGCCCATTTTATCCATAACCTTTGGATAAGCATCCCCATCGCCGTGGCTCTGGTGATTTTCATGGTATTCATTACCTGGTTCTTCCGCGTCCCAAACAGGACGGCCCCCAGCGCCCGTGACAACCGCCTCGTCACTTCGGTGGCAGACGGCAAAGTGGTCATCGTAGAGAAAGTCTTCGAAAAGGAATACCTTAAAAAGGAATGCATCCAGATCTCGGTCTACATGGATTTCTTCGACGTCCACTGCAATTTCTGGCCCATCAACGGAGAGGTTTCCTATTACAAGTATCACCCCGGAAAATACCTGCTGGCGTTCCATCCAAAGTCTTCGGAGCTCAACGAGCACGCCTCTTCCAGCCTCAGGAACGAATACGGGGAAGTCTTCTTCAAGCAGATTGCCGGCACCTTTGCGCGCCGCATTGTCTGCTATTCGGAACCCGGCAACCTGGAAAACAGGGGAGATCAGTGCGGCGTCATCAAATTCGGCTCCAGGATCGATCATTTTGTCCCGCTGGACGCTGATATTAAAGTAAAGGTAGGCGACAAGGTCCGGGCCGTCGAGTCCGTCATCGCCGTCCTGCCCGACAAGGCCTGACAATTATTTCCGGTCTTCTTCGATAAGAGCCACGAGCTTGTCCACAGCCTCCGCTTCCGGAATATGGCGCAGGACAGGCTCTTTTCCTTTATAGAGGGTCACCTTGCCGGCGCCTTCACCCACATAGCCATAGTCGGCATCGGCCATTTCGCCGGGGCCGTTTACGATGCATCCCATCACGGCAATCACCACATTCTGAAGGTGGGACGTGCGGGCTTTCACCGCCTCGAACGCCTCCTGCAGGTTGTACATGGTCCTTCCGCAACCGGGGCAGGCGATGTATTCGGGCTTGTAGAAACGCCGGCGGCAGGCCTGCATCAACTCATCGGCCAGATAATTCCCAAAGGGAAGATCCGGGAAAGACACCTCGTCCATTTCCCGGTCGATCAGCGGCTTCCCGTAATCGCAGGCCGCCTTCAGGATGATTTCCTCCCTTTCCGACAGGCCGGAAGGGGCAGGGGCGTCCGAGTAGCGATGGGCCAGATACTGAGCGACAGGCACCTCATTCTCAGGCGCTTCCGTAAGAGATACACGCACCGTATTGCCGATTCCCTCCGCCAGCAGGGTAGAGATGGCAACGCACGACTTGATCCGACCCGTGTCGCCGTTCCCGGCCTCCGTGACACCGACATGCAGGGGGAAGACCACGCCCTCCCGCTGCATCATGGCGGCAAGTTCACGATAGGCCGATATCATCACAACCGTATTGGAAGCCTTGAGCGAAACCACCACATTGTAGAAATCGGCCTCGATGCACATGCGGACCCATTCCATGGCAGCCAGCGCCATAGCATGGGGGGTGTTGCCGTACTGGTCCACGATATACCGGCCGAGAGAGCCATGGTTGAGTCCTACGCGGATCGCGGTTCCATGCTCCTTGCACACCTGAAGGAACTCGGCGAAGCGTTCGCGGGCCTTCTGGTGGTCCGGATGGAAATTGCCGGGGTTGATCCGGACCTTTTCCACCACCTTGGCCGATGCGATGGCAATCTCCGACGAGAAGTGGACATCGGCTACCAGAGGGGTATCGTATCCCATGGCGCGGAAGCGGCGGCGGATTTCCGCCAGGCATTCCACATCCGAGAGGGCGGGGACGGTGATGCGGATGAGCTGCGCGCCCGCATCGGCCACCCGGACAGCCTGCGCCAACGTGGCTTCGATGTCCGAGGTATGGGTATTCAACATGGTCTGCGGGACGATGGGGTTGTCTCCTCCGATCAGGACCGGTCCCACTTTCACAACACAAGTCTTCATAGCTTTAACGATTGTTTTGCTGCTGGACGATCTGTCTTGCCATCTTGCGCAGCTGGGCACGGGAATGTCCGTTGCGCGGAGTCAGCTGATAATAGAGCCCCAGCGTGATGCCGGCATCCAGGGGATAGCCGAAACGATAATAGTACGCACTGTAATAGTCCGGATTCCAATAGGGACTCCAGCCCCATTTGACATGGACGGTCACATGCAGTTCGAAGGGGTCGAACATGAGGCCGAATCCCAGGCCGCCTTTCAGTCCATAGGAAATGCGTCTGTCGTAATCCTTGAAGGCATGTTCGTAATTCTGAAACGACTCGGATTCTGCATAAGTCTCTTCCGGGATGCGGGTGATGGCAGAGCGGTAGCCGCCATAGAGCCCCACCTTCGCCAGCAACTTGAAATGGTCGCCCACATCCAGATGAAGGTGGGTGAGCATATAGATCTCCGGGACGGTGATCAGCGCTTTATAGGCGCCGGATTCGGTAAAGATGGAGCCGGTTTCCTTGCTCCGCTTGAATTCGTACCCTTCGTAGTTCTGCTGGGCTCCGATCTCCAGGCCCATATTGGGGAACATGCCGAACATGGTATAATAGCGGATGAGCGAGAATCCGTACACGGGATACTGGATCTGCCAGCGCACATAGCGCACCGGGTTGAAGAAGCCGTACTGGAAGGCGGCACCGCCATAGACGCCCACCATCCAGTAATTGTTGGGCTTGGCGGCCTTTAAAGAGACCGTGTCCAGATAGGTATCCGTCACTTGGGAGGGGAGGGAGAAGAACTCCTCGTCCAGGTTGATCTTGTCATCTTCCTGGGCAAAGGAAAGGCTGAAAGCGGCCAGAAGGGCAGCGAGAAGGGCAAACAGTCTTTTCATCGGAACAATTCCTCCATATTTAAGTTCCAGACCATTTCCGACCGCTCCAGAACCCGGATCAGGAACGAATCCTCCACTTTGAAGAACTGCACTTTCTCCGGCTGACGGTGCTCCAGCAAGTTGCCCGTATCCACGATATTGTTCCGGTTGATGTCTTCCGTCATCCGGATGCAGTAGGAGCCGGCCTTCAGATAAGGGAACAGGACCGTGCCGTCCTCCACTACGATGAAGCTGCGGATGACCTTGTCCCGTTTCTCGTTGAGCAGTTCGATGATATACTTGTTGTTCACTCCGGTCAGTTCCAGCGAGATGGATCCCAGTTTCTCGTCGGTGGGCAGCGTGACCTTCACCAGGGAACTGTCGTTGTAATAGCCGTTGATGTCGCGGAACCGGCGGTGCGGCACCCGCAGGATATAGTCAAAACCTTTCTGGAACGGTTCATCGGGCATTACCCGGAACTTGCGGAGATTGGTGGAATCCCTGATCAGAGTGACCGGAACGATGGTTTCCTGCTGCCGGGGATTCACGGCCCGGAGCTTGAGCGAATCCCATCCGTCCTCGATCAGGGGATACTTGAATTCCAGTTCATAGCCGTATTGCTCCACCGTAGCGGGATCGGCCGTCGTGGTATAGACGCACAGCGTATCTTCATGCTTGATGTCCTTGGTGGAACTCTTCATCATCTCCGCTTTCTTCTCTTTGCTGAGCGCCAGTTTCACGAGTTCGTCCGTAGGCTTGGACACGCCGTTGGTGTCGGTCTTGTCGTAATTGACCACCAGCTGCAGCGTATCCGGCATTTTCCGCTGGTCGTTCACCCACAGTTCCAGCGAGTCCCGCTGCAGGTTGAACTGGGAAATCAGTTTTTCCCGCGGAAGGCCCTTGATCCGCATGTCGTGGATGACGGCATTGGGCGCCATGAATGTCAGATAACCCGTCCGGGCATCCACCCTTTCCTTCTTCACGATATACTGTTTGGACGGCGTCTCGCGGAACAGGCTCAGTTCCAGGTCGGCCTTCCTGGCCAGGCAAAGCGCAGTGTCCTTCATGTCGAATTTTTTGAATTCGTACAAGGTGTCGTTGATGATCCTGGTTGGCCTGAAAAGCGTATCCAGGAAGGCCACGGTTTCCGTTTCCGGCTCGTAGATATTGTTGTTGTTGGCATCCCTGATGGCATAGACCCGGTAGAGCGTGTCTTTGATGTTCCTCAGACTGAAGAAGCCCCAGTCGTCGGTGTGGGCGGCCGCATCGGGCCGGTGTTTCAGGATGGCCGAATCGGCATGGTCCTTATAGAAGAGGACGGTGGCCCCTTTCACCGGCATCAGGGTGTTGCAGTCCTGGACCAGCCCTGTAACACACATGGAATCAATTTGTTCTCCCGTAGAGAAAACCAGCGTGTACCCAGGGTACAGGTTTCCTTCGTTATTGTCGGCGATGGCGCCGGTAAGGTCCAGCGTGTAGGTCGTATTGGGCGCGAGGTCCTCCTCGAACGTGACGACCACGGATTTGCCTTTGATGGCAGCCTTGGGCTTTTTCTCCATCGGGGGAGAGAGGAACACGCCGTTGGCGTCCTTGATCTTCACATACTCGTTGAACGTGAACTTGATGGTGGTATTGTGCACCGGAACGTTCACCTCGCCCGGAAGGGGAGAGATCTTCACGATAACGGGGGGAATCGTGTCCTTGGGACCGCCGGAGGGCGAAGCGGTGGTATTGGCGCACCCCGAAGGGAACATCATCACACCGATGACCAGCGCGGCGGGTATGAGGGGAAGAAATTTGCTCAGTTTCATAATTCGCTCCTTGAAACATTGTCGATGCCTTCAATGGAAGACAGTTTGCGGATCATCTTTTCCAGGATGTCGCGGGAATTCACATACAGGTCGATATAGCCTTCGAACAGGCCGCTCTCGGCCGACAGGTTCAGCCGCCGCATGTTCACGCCCATGACCAGGGAGAGATACCGGGAAATCTCGTTGAGAAGTCCCATGCGGTCGATGCCGCGCAGCGACAGACGGACCAGGAAAGAGGTCTCTTCGGCCTTTTCCAGCCACTTGGGCACAACAACCCAGTCTCCGTGCATGGCAGCGATGCTCTCGGCGACAGGGCAGCTTTTCTTGTGGATGGTGACGGTTCCGTCCGGAGCCTTGAAGCCGACCACGGGATCGCCGGGGATCGGATTGCAGCAACTGGCGATGGCGAATTGAGGGTCGTCCGGACCGCCGCTGCCGATGAGATAAGTCTCGGAAGCGGCTGATGCCTTCTCCTTTTCTTCCTTCTCGTCCCGGCGCAGCACCTTCCGGAGCCAGGAAAGACGGTTGCCGGAAGAACGCTTGAGGATATCGGCCAGATTGGAAAGATTCTGCGTGCCGATGCCGATCCGGAAGAAGAGTTCCTCGCGGGATGCCACATTGTAGGCCACCTCAATTTGCTGGAGTGTCCGCTCATCGCACTTGTAACCGAGCGCTTCCACCTGCGTCTCCAGGGTGGTCCGGCCAAATTCCACGGTCTGGCGGCGTTCGTTCTTGAAATAGTCCATCACCAGGTTCCGGGCCCTGTGGGTAACCAGGAACTGCAGCCATTCATGCTGCGGTTTTCCATCCTCGGCCGTGATGATCTCGATCTTGTCTCCCGTCTTGAGCACGTGGCTGAGCTTCACCAGCCGCTGGTTCACTTTGGCCGCGATGGCTTTGCTTCCCACCTCCGAGTGGATCAGATAGGCAAAATCCAGGGCCGTGGCGCCTTTCTGGATCGTGCGCTGTTCGCCCTTGGGCGTATAGACATAGATCTCGGCGCTGGTAAGGTCGTTGTGGATGATGTCCAGCAGTTCCAGGGCGTTGACGTCCGGATTCACCAGGATATCCTTGATCCGGGAAAGCCAGGCGTCCATCTCATGGTCGCCCTCTCCCAGATAGCCGTCTTTCTTGTAAGCCCAGTGGGCGGCGATGCCCTTTTCGGCGATATCATCCATGCGGCGGGTGCGGATCTGCACTTCCACCCAGACCCCCGTATTGCTGAGCAGGGTGCAGTGCAGCGATTCGTAACCGTTGGATTTGGGATGCTTGACCCAGTCTCTCAGCCGCTCCGGCATGTACCGGTAAATGCCCGTGATGATGGAGAAGATATGGTAACACTGGTCGCGTTCGGATTCTTCGGTCTGCCTGTCGGCATCGAAGATGATCCGGATGGCGTACAGGTCATAGACCTCGTCGAAGGGGATCTGCTTCACCTGCATCTTGTGCCAGGCGGAATACGGAGTCTTCACCCGTTTCTTGATCTCAAACTTGAATCCGGCCTTCTCCAGGGCCTCCGATACAGGCTGCACGAAATCTTCCATCTCCTTCTCCCGCTCTTGGATATTCTTGTCGATACGGGCGGTGATATCGGCATAAGCCTCCGGTTCCTTGTATCTGAGCCAGATGTTCTCCAGTTCCGATTTGATGCTGTACAGACCCAGCCGGTGCGCCAGGGGGATGAAGATGAACATGGTCTCCGACAATATCTTGTCCCGCTTGTGTTCCGGCATGTGCCCGATGGTCCGGCAGTTGTGGAGCCGGTCGGCCAGTTTGATGAGCACCACGCGGACATCGTCGTTGAGGGTGAGGAGGATCCGCTTGAAATTCTCGGCCTGGAGACTCTGCTGCGAGAGGTCCGTATCCCGTTTCTGTTCCGTATCCAGTACGTTCTTGATCTTGGTCAGGCCGTCTACGAGGGAGGCGATTTTGGTACCGAACTCCCGCTGGATGTCCTCCACCGTATAGTCCGTATCCTCCACCACGTCGTGCAGCAGGGCGGCCGAGATGGATTTATATCCCAGGCCGATATCGTCCACCACGATCTGCGCGACGGCGATCGGATGCAGCATGTAGGGTTCTCCGCTGCGGCGGCGCACATTCCGGTGGGCGTCATTGGCAAATTCGAAGGCCTTCTGCACAACGGCCAGTTCCTCCTCCGACGCACAGCGCCTGCGGGCCGATTCCCTCAATACGGAATAGTCCCTTTCAATCACATCATAATCCTGCTGGGTAAATTCGGAAAAACTCATATCTTCATGCTGTTTTGAATCCTTTCTTTGCGTTTGCGGATGGCCTGCTCGTTCAGGACGTCAAGGTTTTCTATGGTCAGACGGTGCGAATCCACATTCTGGAAAGAGTAGGTGAGCTCCGCCCCGTACAGGATGATGCTCCATCCCATGTTCAGCCAGATCATGAACAGGGGAACGGCCGCCAGCACACCGTATACGGTGTTCTGTTTGTTCACCAAAACCTGTGTTTCCAGATAGAGATACTGGACGCCCGTAAACACCAGTCCCGCGATGACCGCCGCTTTCAGGGCATGCTTGTAATGCACCTTGGTGCCGGGTATATACTTGAACATAGCCGACATCACCAACACTACGACGGCGGCGAAGAGCAGCCACGACAGGAAAGTCTTGAAACTGTCCGACAGGAAAAGCCCGCTGGGAACGACGTAGTCCAGGATGTTGGAATACACGACCGAGCCGGTGAAGAAGATAATCACCACGAAAGGGGCCAGGACCATGATGCTGATCACCACGCCGATCATCGGCAGGAATTTCTGTTCCCTGTCCACCCGCCAGACATTATTGAACACGCGCCGGACGGTGATCATCAGCAGCACCACGATCCACAGGAAGGAGGCCATGGAGATGAAGCCGAACAGCCCGGATTCCGCCGTATTCACGATGGTGTCAGCCGCATTCAACAGCGCGTTGATGATCCGTTCTTCTCCCAGGTTGGCCTGCAGGATTTCCGCAAAACGGTCCCTGAGCCCGACGCTGTCGGTGAGATACAGGCCGATGGCGATGGCCGGCACCACGGCGAGCATGCTGCGGTAGGCGAGGGCCGTGACCTGATAGCCGATTTTCTGGTCAGAGAAGGTATTCAGCATCAGGATGACAGTCTTGGCGTCCTTCACCAGACGGGCCTTCCATCTGGAAAAGTCTTCCTCGTTCAGGAACCAGATGTCATGGGTGATGAAGCGCAAGATACGGCTGATCCGGATGGAAATCCACCGGATAATCACCGCTATCCTATGAAACAGCCCCTTGAACATCAGAACAATGTAGGTTCTATGACATCCGGTTCTCCGGAGGAGGCGGTATCTTCCGCGCCGCTTCGCGACCCTGTACGGGCAAATGCTCCAGATACCGCCTCCTCCGGAGCCCCGGTCATCTGCCTGAAAGTGTCTTCGTCGATGACGGGAATTCCCAGTTCCGCAGCCTTCTTCAGCTTCTCCGGGCCGGGCTTGGTACCTGCGAGCAGATAATCCGTTTTCCCGCTGAGGGAACTACTGTTGCGCCCGCCGTTGGACTCTATCAGCGCCTTCATCTCGTCCCGTGAAATGGAGAAGTTGCCGCTGATGACGATGCTCTTCCCGGCCAGGGAATTGGAAACAGGCGCCGTTTTTTCGCCGATGGAAAACCGGAGGCCGGCCTCTTTGAGACGATCTATCTCCGCCAGGAGAGCAGGGGAGCGGAAGAAACTGTAAATGCTATCCGCGATCACTTCGCCCACGTCCGGGACTGCCAGCAATTCCTCCTTAGAAGCGGCGGCGACAGCTTCGACAGAACCGAAATGGCGCGCCACGTCGCGGGCGGTGGTCTCACCCACATAACGGATGCCGATGGCAAAAAGGACCCGCTCGAAGGGCACTTTCCGCGATTCCTTCAGGCTGTCCAGAAACCTCCGGGCCGATTTTTCCTTCCACCCGTCCAGCAGGAGCAGCTGCTGCTCCCGGAGCGCGTACAAATCGGCCGGAGTGCGTACCAGGTCCAGGTTGTAGAGCTGTTCCACGGTGGCTTCTCCGGCAATTACGTTCATCGCCTTGCGCGACAGAAAATGGATGAGCCTGCCCTTGATCTGGGTGGGGCATCCTGCTGTGTTGGGGCAGAACCAGCGGGCTTCTCCCTCCGGCTTCACCAGCGGCGTTCCGCAGTCAGGACACACGGCAGGGAAGGCGGGACGGCGGGCGCCATCGGCCCGTCTGGAAGGCTCTACACCAGTGATTTTGGGGATGATTTCCCCGCCTTTCTCCACATAGACCCAGTCGCCTTCGTGAATGTCCAGCGCGCGGATTTGGTCTTCGTTGACCAAGGTGGCACGCTTGACCATGGTACCGCTCAGCAGCACCGGTTCCAGATTGGCCACCGGCGTGACGGCTCCCGTCCTGCCCACCTGATAGTCGATGGAGAGGATGGGGGTAAGGGCCTGCTCGGCCTTGAACTTGTAGGCGACGGCCCAGCGGGGGCTCTTTGAGGTATAGCCCAGCGTAGCCTGGCAGGCAAGTTCGTTGATCTTGATCACGATGCCGTCGGTGGCATAGGGGAGGTCTTTGCGGGCTGTATCCCAGTACGCGATAAAATCTTCTATTTCGCCGATATTGCGGCAGATAAGCCGCTTGTCGGACACCGGCAGTCCCCAGGAGGCGGCGGCTTTCAGGGCATCGTCGTGGGTGGGATAGTTCACCTGGCCCACCGGGATGTGATACAGGGTGCAGAACAGGCCGCGTCGGCCCACTTCCGCGCTGTCCAGCAGCTTCAGGGAGCCGCTGGCGGCATTGCGAGGATTGGCGAAAAGGGGTTCTTCGGAAAGTTCCCTTTCGTGGTTGAGCCGGTCGAAAGATTCGAAGGGCATCAGCACTTCGCCCCGGATTTCGAACTCTTCCGGCCAGCCGGTACCCTGCAGCCTTTCGGGGATGGAGGCAATGCGGCGGGCGTTTTCGGTGACATCGTCCCCTTGTACGCCGTCCCCTCTGGTAAGGGCGCGGAAAAGCCGGCCGTTCCTGTAGGTGAGGCAGATGGCGGTACCGTCAAACTTGAGTTCGCAGCAATAGGTAAAGGCCGATTCCAGGGTCTTGGAAGCCCTTTCTGCAAATTCTTCCACTTCGCCGATGGAATAGGTGTTTCCCAGGGAAAGCATGGGATATTTGTGCGGGTACTTGGCAAAACCGCCCTCCGAGGGGGCCATGCCGGGCGTTTCCAGGTCGGATCCCACCCGGCGGGTGGGGGAATCCTCTGTGGCATACTCCGGATAAGCAGCTTCCAGGGCTTCCAGTTCGTGCATCAACTGGTCGTACTCGTAGTCGCTCATGGTGGGGGCGTTGTCCACATAATACTTCCGGCTGTTCTCCCAGAGAACCGCCTTCAACTGCTCTATCCTTTGCTTGGCTTCCGTGTAATCCATCATTCGCGCGTATGCACATGTGCGCACACGAAATACAAAGATAACCAAAAAAAGGGAAAAAAGCCAAAAAAAGAGTGTTCCGCCCCGTTTCTGCATACTTGCAACATGGTGGGCGGGCCGTCGGTGATGCCCTTGGCTATGCAGCGGAGATTTCCGATGACACTCAGATGTCGCTATTCACCGCTGCCGGGAAGAAACTATTCCCCGTACTTGGGACTTTCGCCGTAATCGTTGGTCCGGCGCTCGGAATCCTCAAGGGTGAAGATCAGAATAACGATGAAGCCCACCAGGGGAATCAGTCCCAGGAGCAGCCACCACCCGCTGCGGCCGGTATCATGCAGCCGCCTCACGGAAACGGCCAGCCCGGGAATGATGGTAACCAGGGCCCAGGCCACATTGACTCCGGGAACCAGGCTGAAGATCAGATCCCACAGGACGATATACCAATACTCGCTCCGGCGCGCCCTGCCGCTGAAATCGGCATAATGCCTGAAATAGTACGACAGCGTCTCTCCAAACCCCATCGGAGGCTGCGGTCCGCTGTAAGAAGGGGCCGAGTAAGCAGGCTTATAGGCCGGGGCAGGACTGTAGGAAGAGGCAGGACTGTGGGAGGAGGCAGCAAAACGGTCTACCACCGTAGCTCCGGAGGGAATCAGCTCCGCCACGCGGACACTGATGTGGCCAGGGAACTCCAGGGTCTCATTCCCGGTGAGCCGGCACGAAGCGTTGTGCACGAAAGACCGGTTCACCAGCGTCCCGTTTGTACTGTGGTCTATAAATTCCAGATACCCGTTGTCGCCGATGCGGATTTCGGCATGGGAACTGCTCACCGACGGATGCTGCAGCACATAGTCGTTACTCTGGCTGCGGCCGATTTTGATAACCTTCATCATAGGCTGAGAATCAATGTGTTCACAAAGATAACCAAAAAAGGGGAGTGTGCAAAATAGGAATAATAAAGTTTTTTAATTAAATTTGCATGATTTTATCGGGCAAAACTTAAATCTACTGATATCATGAAAGATTCCATCATCATCCTTTGCGGTGGCGGCCCCGCTCCGGGCATGAACACCGTGGTGTTTTCCGTAGCCAAAACCTTCCTGAACCATGGTTACCGTGTCATCGGCCTTCACGGCGGTTACAGCGGCCTGTTCAGCAAGAATCCCCGCACCGAAGACATCGACTTCTTCAAGGCCGATGCCTACTTCAACAGGGGCGGCTCCTACCTGCAGATGAGCCGTTTCAAGCCCACCGACAAAGATTTCGAAGAGAATTTCAACCTGGGCCTCTTCCAGGAGAACAACATCAAGCTCCTCGTGACCGTGGGCGGCGACGACACCGCCTCCACCGCCAACCGGATCGCCAAGTTCCTGGAAGCCAAGCA